>NZ_JBIBHN010000007.1:0-348481 GCF_042957035.1 Streptomyces sp. NPDC008137
CCCGCTCCACCAGCAGCGGCAGGGGCTCGGAGGTCGTCACCAGGTCCCGCAGCGGATGCCGGGCCAGCACCTCCTCCACCTCCGGCGCCAACGCCCCGGCGAGCCGCGTGGCCGCCGGGCGGCTCTCGTCCCGCAGGGCGTCGACCGCGGCCAGGACCACGCCCCGCAGGCCGTCCTCCTCGGGCACTCCGTCGGCGGCCCGCTCGTACAGGCGCGCGCCCTCCTCCAGGACGACGTCCGTGTCCATGCCGGCCGGGATCTTGATCTGCGCGTGGTGGCGCCAGGTGCCGATCGGGTCGCCCCACGCCTCCACGGTGAACGTCCACAGGCCGGGCTGCCCGGCGGTGACCGTGGCACCCCACCGGTCCGTGCCGGGGGCCAGTTCCCGCAGAGGTGTCCACGGGCCGGGGCGGCCCTCGGGGTCCCTCAGGACGGCGTTGGCGGCCACCGCGTCGTGCCCCTCCCGGAACACGGTCGCCGAGATCTCGAAGGTCTCGCCGGTCACCGCCTTCGCCGGCCGGCGGCCGCGCTGGACGACCGGACGGACATCGAGCACGGGTATGCGCCCGACGGCGGTCGCCTCGCCGGCGGGGGGTGGTTGCGGGACCGGTGGACCGGCGTCGGCCGGGCGCACGGGGGGTGCCCCGCCGCCGGGCGCGCGCGCCCCGGTGCGGCGGGTGGGGGGTGGTGACGAAGGGTGCTTGGCGGGCATGACCGCTCCTGTCCGCGTCAACGTGGGTGGGCGGAGGTCTATGGGGAGGTGGGTCCTGCGTGGTGCTCCTGAGAGGGGTACCCGCAGGAGCCTTCCCACCCTATTCGGGTGGGCAATCCGGCACTTTGTTAACTACTCAGGGGTATGTCGACACACAAGACCGGCCTCGTCCGCGACGGACGAGGCCGGCCCCTGCGTGTGGCTGCTCCTTCGCCCTACGAGTGCGGCACCCGCAGTAACTTGTCCGGCGAACCGATACCCCGGCCGGAGATCTTCCCGGTCGCCGCTCCCGTGGTCAGAGCCCTCCCGACCTGGGACGGAGTCGCTTTCGGATGATCGGCCAGATACAGCGCGGCCGCGCCCGCCGCGTGCGGAGAGGCCATCGAGGTGCCCGAGAACGTGGCCCGCGCGGTGTCGCTCGTGGCGGTGGCGGAGGTGATTTCGACGCCCGGTGCGAAGAGATCGAGGGCCGGACCGTGGTTGGAGAAGGCCGGTTTTGTATCCCCGCGGTCGGTCGCGCCGACCGTGATCGCCTGCTTGACGCCCGCCGGGGAGTACAGCCCGGCAGGCCTGCCGTCGTTGCCCGCGGCGACCGTGTAGCTGACGCCGGAGGCGATGGACGCGCGGACGGCGGCGTCGAGCCGGTCGTTGCGCGGGCCGCCCAGACTGAGGTTGGCGACCGCGGGCTTCCTCGCGTGCCGGGTCACCCAGTCGATCCCGGCGATCACCCGGGCCGTGGTGCCCGCGCCCGCCGCGTCGAGGACGCGTACGGAGACGATCCGGGCCTTGTCGGCGACGCCGTGGGTCCTCCCGGCGACCGTGCCGGCGACGTGCGTGCCGTGGCCGTTGGCGTCCGCCGCGACCTTGTCGTTCCCGACGAAGTCCCAGCCGTGGCCCGCCCGGCCCCCGACGTCCCGGTGGGTGGTCCGGACGCCGGTGTCGATCACGTACACCGTCACCCCGGCACCCGCCGACTCGGGCCGGGTGAAGCTCCGGTCCAGGGGCAGACCCGGCTGGTCGACGCGGTCCAGCCCCCAGGACGCCGGGGTCCGCCGCGTGCCCTCCAGCCGTACGCGGGTGTCCTGGACGACCGAGGCGACCCGCGGGTCGGCGGCGAGCCGTGCGGCCTGTCTCGCGTCCGCCCTGATCGCGTAGCCGTTCAGGACCGTGCCGTAGGTGTGGCTGATGTCCACCCCGTACGTCTCGGCCAGGCTCCTTCCGGCCCCCGACGGTGCCCGCGTGCCCTCCTTCAGTGTCACCAGATAGCTGCCGTGGACGGAGCCGGGTCCTCCGGCGCCGAGTATCCGCCCCTCCGGTACGGCGTGCGCGGGCAGGGTGATGGCCGAAAACACCGCGGCGCAGACCGCAGCGGCCAGGCCCCCCGTCCAGCGCGGGCGCCGTGTACGCGTCCGTGCCATGGTCCGAGTTCCCCTCCTCGACTCGGCGTACGGCGGCAGCGCGGCGCCGCGTGCGGCGGGCTCGGGCCGGTACGCCAGAGGCAGCCTCTCGTGGCGCGTGAAACACCACAAGGACGCCTATGGGGGTGGAATCGGCCATATCCGTGGATGGTGTGGTTCCGGCCGATCGGGGGTCCGGCGGCGGAGCCTCAGCGGCGGCGGCACATCCGCCGGTACTGTCGTAGGAGACGTCGATGAAGCCCTGTGTCACAGCCCTGCGTCAACCTGCGAACGCGCCGAGGTGGAACCCGTGAAGGCGATCCGTCGATTCACCGTCCGACCCGTTCTCCCCGACCCCCTCCGGCCGATCGGCGATCTGGCCCGCAACCTGCGGTGGTCGTGGCACACGGAGACCCGAGATCTGTTCCAGTCCGTCGACCCCGAGCGCTGGGCCGCCTCCGGGTGCGACCCGGTCCGGCTGCTGGGCAGCGTGCCGCCCGCGCGGCTCGCTGACCTGGCCGAGGACCGCCGGTTCCTGCGCCGCCTCGCCGCGGTCGCGGGCGATCTGCACGACTACATGACAGGCGACCGCTGGTACCAGGCCCAGCCCGAGGAACTTCCCGCCGCGGTCGCCTACTTCTCACCCGAGTTCGGCATCACGGCCGCCCTGCCGCAGTACTCCGGCGGCCTCGGCATCCTGGCCGGCGACCATCTGAAGGCCGCCAGCGACCTGGGCGTCCCGCTGATCGGCGTCGGCCTGCTCTACCGGCACGGCTACTTCCGCCAGACCCTCTCCCGGGACGGCTGGCAGCAGGAGCACTACCCCGTCCTCGACCCCAACGAGCTGCCCCTGGTCCTCCTGGAGGAGCCCGACGGCACCCCCGCCCAGGTCGCCCTGGCCCTGCCCGGCGGCAAGCAGCTGCGCGCCCGGATCTGGCTGGCGCAGGTCGGCCGCGTCCCGCTGCTGATGCTGGACTCGGACGTCGAGGAGAACGACCTCGGCGAGCGCGGCGTGACCGACCGGCTCTACGGCGGCGGCAGCGAGCACCGGCTGCTGCAGGAGATGCTGCTGGGGATAGGAGGTGTGCGGGCGGTCCGGACGTACTGCCGGCTGACCGGGCACCCCGCGCCCGAGGTGTTCCACACCAACGAGGGGCACGCCGGGTTCCTCGGTCTGGAGCGGATCGCCGAACTCTGCGCGGCGGGCTCGGACTTCGACGCGGCGCTGGAGGCGGTCCGCTCCGGGACCGTCTTCACCACCCACACCCCCGTCCCGGCCGGCATCGACCGCTTCGACCGCGAGCTGGTGGCCCGCCACTTCGGCCCCGACGCCGAACTGCCCCGCATCGACGTCCAGCGTGTCCTGCGACTCGGCATGGAGACCTACCCCGGCGGGGAGCCCAACCTGTTCAACATGGCCGTGATGGGCCTGCGCCTGGCCCAGCGCGCCAACGGGGTGTCCCTGCTGCACGGCAACGTCAGCCGCGAGATGTTCTCCGGCCTGTGGCCCGGCTTCGACGCCGACGAGGTGCCGATCACGTCCGTGACCAACGGGGTGCACGCGCCCACCTGGGTCGCCCCCGAGGTGTTCCGGCTCGGCGCCCGGCAGATCGGCGTCCAGCGCGCCGAGGACGCGCTGACCGTCGGCGGCTCGGACCGCTGGGACGCGGTGGCGGACATCCCCGACCAGGAGATCTGGGAGCTGCGGCGGGGCCTGCGCGAACAGCTCGTGACCGAGGTGCGGGAGCGGCTGAGGGCCTCCTGGCGGCAGCGCGGGGCCGGTACGGCCGAGCTGGGCTGGATCGACGGCGTGCTCGACCCGGACGTCCTCACGATCGGCTTCGCCCGGCGCGTCCCGTCGTACAAGCGTCTGACGCTGATGCTGCGCGACCGCGACCGGCTGATGGACCTGCTGCTGCACTCGGAGCGGCCGGTCCAGATCGTCGTGGCGGGCAAGGCGCACCCCGCGGACGACGGCGGGAAGCGGCTGGTCCAGGAACTGGTGCGGTTCGCGGACGATCCGCGGGTGCGGCACCGGCTCGTGTTCCTGCCCGACTACGGCATGGGCATGGCGCAGAAGCTGTACCCGGGCTGCGACATCTGGCTGAACAATCCGCTCCGGCCGCTGGAGGCCTGCGGCACGTCCGGGATGAAGGCGGCGCTCAACGGTTGTCTGAATCTGTCCGTCCTCGACGGGTGGTGGGACGAGTGGTTCCAGCCGGACTTCGGCTGGGCCATCCCCACGGCCGACGGTGTCGGGACCGACCCGGACCGCCGCGACGACATAGAGGCCGCGGCGCTGTACGACCTGCTGGAGCAGCGGGTGACGCCCCGCTTCTACGAGCGCGGCCGCAGCGGGCTGCCCGACCGCTGGATCGAGATGGTCCGCCGGACCCTGAGCCTGCTCGGGCCTAAGGTGCTGGCCGGGCGCATGGTCCGCGAGTACGTCGAGCGTCTCTACACGCCGGCGGCGCTCGCGCATCGCTCGATGGGGCCGGATCCCGCGCGTGAGCTCGCCGAGTGGAAGGCGAGGGTGCGGGCCGCCTGGCCGGGGGTCACCGTCGACCATGTGGAGACGTCGGTGTCGGAGGCGCTGGCGGAGCTGGGTACGACGCTGGGGCTTCGGGTGCGGGTCGGGCTCGGGGATCTCGGGCCTGATGATGTCGAGGTTCAGGTGGTGTCGGGGCGGGTGGACGAGGAGGACCGGATCGGGGACGCGGCGGTTGTTCCTCTGAAGCCGGTCGGGTCCCCCGGGGAGGACGGGCGGTGGGTGTACGAAGGGGCCTTGTCGCTGGATCGGACCGGGCCGTTCGGGTACACGGTGCGGATTCTGCCGGCTCACCGGCTGTTGGCTTCCAGTGCGGAATTGGGCTTGGTGGCCGGGCCTTCTGAGGAGCTGGTCTCGGCTGCGGGGTTGTTGATGCGGTGAGTTCGCCGTCTGCGGGCGCGTGGGGGCTTGTAGCGCAGTTCCCCGCGCCCCTAGGTGCGCGGGTGCGTGGGGGCTGGTCGCGCCCACGCGGCGGAGCCGCAAATAGATGCAGCCTCGCGCCCCTAGGGCCTGTCGTTTGGATCACGCCGCAGACGCGGGGCCTGGCACGCACATCTGCCGCGTTCTCGTCGGTCGCCGACTCCCCCACGCTCGGCTTCGCTCGCGCGGGCGGGGCCCCCATCGCGTCGACTCCCTCCTCCGCCTTGCAGCTGCACGCACCAGGCCCCGCTCACCGGCGTCGAAGAAGTGCTGCCGATTCCCTGCGTTGTGATCCAAACGACAGGCCCTAGGTGCCGTCACCACCCTGTGTTGCGATGTTCCGTAGGACTGTGCCGCAGCGGCGGGCATATGCGTGCTGGAACCCCCTGGTCGCCGGGCCGCCCGCCCTGGCGTACCACTTGGCCGCGCGGCTGAACGCGTTCACCGTCAGCCACACCGTGCCGTCTCCCGTGCGGTCGACCACGAAGGACTCCTCGCCGCTCTCCGGGTGGCCAGGCAAGGTGCCGTAGGCCCAGCCCGCCCGGCGGGGTTCCTCCAGGGTCCAGACCACGCGGCAGGGGGCCTTGATCATGCCGGCGAGGGTGACGGTGACGTCGACGCCGGGGGCGGCCCGTTCCGCGCTCGCGTCGACGCCGACGCCCATGGCCCGGTGCATCTCCCAGGTGAGCACCGCCTCCGAGGCCCGTCGGAAGACCTCCTCGCCCTCCCCGAGGCGGGTGCGCACGTTCATGGGGTGGAAGCCCGGGGGGCAGTAGTGCTCCTCGCGGGTGGCGCCGACATCGGCGTACGTGAAGTCCTCCGAAGACATGGTCCCCAAGAGTAGGGCGATACCCGGACCTGCCTTCGCTCCGGGTACCGCCCTATGTCGCGCTTCGGTCAGCCGACGTTGACCGCGGACCAGGCGGCGGCGACCGCCTTGTACTCGGTGCTGCTCGCGCCGTAGAGCGCCGAGGCCGCGTTCAGGGTCGCCGTGCGGGCCTGCGCGTACTTGGTCGTCGACGTCATGTACGTCGTCAGCGCCTTGTACCAGATCTGCAGCGCCTTGGTGCGGCCGATGCCGGTGACCGTGGAGCCGTTGGAGGTGGGCGAGTTGTAGGTCACGCCGTTGATGGTCTTCGAGCCGCTGCCCTCGGACAGCAGGTAGAAGAAGTGGTTGGCGGGACCGGAGGAGTAGTGGACGTCCAGGCCGCCCAGGCTGGAGGACCAGGCGTCGGCGGAGTCGCCGTCCTTGCTGGGCTTGTCCATGTAGCGCAGCGGGCTGCCGTCGCCGTTGATGTCGATCTCCTCGCCGATGAGGTAGTCACCGACGTCGGAGGAGTTGTTGGCGAAGAACTCGGCGCCCGCGCCGAAGATGTCGCTGGTGGCCTCGTTCAGGCCGCCGGACTCGCCGCTGTAGTTGAGGCCGGCCGTGGCCGACGTCAGGCCGTGGCTCATCTCGTGGGCGGCCACGTCGAGCGAGGTCAGCGGGTTGGTGTTGCCCGAGCCGTCGCCGTAGGTCATGCAGAAGCAGCTGTCCGACCAGAAGGCGTTGACGTAGGCGTTGCCGTAGTGGACACGCGAGTAGGCGGCCTTGCCGTCGTTGCGGATGCCGCTGCGGCCGAAGGTGCTCTTGTAGAAGTCCCAGGTCACCTGGGCGCCGTAGTGCGCGTCGGCGGCGGCGGTCTCCAGGTTGGACGGGTTGCCGGTGCCCCAGACGTCGTCCGCGCCGGAGAAGAGGGTGCCGGTGCCGGAGGTGCCGCGGCCCAGGTTGTACGTCTTGTGGCCGCCGCGGGTGCCGTCCGTCAGGTTGTACGTCGACCCGGACTTGGTGGTCGTGAGGTCGACCTTGCCGCTGTACGTGGTGTTGCCGGTGCCGGTCTCGATGGCCTGGTGCTCGTAGAGCTTCTTGCCGGTGGCGGCGTCGGTGACGACGTGCAGTTCGTTCGGCGTGCCGTCCTCCTGGAGGCCGCCGACGACGGTCTCGTAGGCGAGGACGGGCTTGCCGTCGGCCGCCCAGATCACCTTGCGGGGAGCGGAGTTCGCCTCGGTCTGCTCCGAGCCGGCCGCCTTGGCGAGGGTCACGGCCTGCTTCTCGGCCTTGGCGGCGGCGACCGCCGGCTTGAGGGAGGCGACCTTGACGGTGGCCTTCGTCGCTCTGGTCACGCCCTTGGTCGCACCGGACTTCGACTCGTGCACGACGAGGTCGCCGCCGAGGACGGGCAGGCCCGCGTAGGTGCGCTCGTAGCGCGTGTGGACCGTGCCGTCGACGTCCTTCACGACGTCCTTGACGATCAGCTTCTCCTGTTCGCCGAGGCCTATCTCGTCGGCGGTCTTCGCGGCGTCCGCCTGCTGCTCCTTGACGAGAGCCGTGCGGGCGGGCGCCGAGAGCAGTACGGGGGCGGCGGCGAGGACCGGCTTGGAGGAGGAGTCGGCGGCGACGCTGCTGCCGGAGGTCAGACCGGTGGTGAGCAGGGCGCCGGCGGCGACGGCGGTGGCGATGGCCAGGGTGGTGCGCTTGTGACGCGCGTAGAGGGGGGTCACACGAGCTCCTTGATGTGGGGGAACTGCTGGGGTGCTGTGCGGCGGGTGGGGGAAGAGTGGCACCAGTAGCGTGTGCATGTCAGGAGAAGCGTGTGATGTTGGCCGGAAATCGACGACAGGCCGACGGTTCCGGGCATGTGAAGCGGGCGCCGTCCCGGGGGAGTCGAACCCACCGGGGCGGCGCCCTGACTCAGAGGCCCGCCGGCCTACGGGAAGGTGAGCTTCCAGCTGTTGATGTAGCCGGTGTCGATGGCCGCGTTGTCCTGGACCCGCAGCTGCCAGGTGCCGTTGGCGACCTCGGAGGAGGCGTTCACCGTGTAGGTCTCGTTGATGTTGTCCGCGCTGCCGCCGGTGTTGTAGCCCTTCAGCGTGTACGCCGTGCCGTCGGGGGCGACCAGATCCACCTTGAGGTCACCGATGTAGGTGTGGACGATGTCCACGGCGACCTGGAGGTTGGCGGGCGCGTTGCCCGTCCGGCCGGTGACGGTGACCGGCGAGGTGACCGCCGCGCCCCGGTCCGGGATCGCCACGTCCGCGGCGTTCTCGAAGGACGTACCGCCGCCGCCTCCGTCGCCGGGACGGGTGCCGACGTTGATGCCCGCCCACGCGTGCTGGACCGCCTTGTACTCGGCGCTGTCGGTGCCGTAGAGCTCACCGGTCGCGGCGAGGGTGCCGGTGCGGGCGCCCGCGTAGTTGGTGGTGGACGTGAACTTCGTGGTCAGCGCGCGGAACCAGATCTTCTCCGCCTTGTCCCGGCCGATGCCGGTGACCGGAAGCCCGTCCGAGGTTGCCGAGTTGTACGTGACACCGTTGATGGTCTTGGTGCCGCTGCCCTCCGACAGGAGGTAGAAGAAGTGGTTCGCGGGACCGGACGAGTAGTGCACGTCGATCGACCCGATGCCGGAGTACCAGCTGTCCTTGGACGAGCCGTCCTTGCTCGGCTTGTCCATGTAGCGCAGCGGGGTTCCGTCGCCGTTGATGTCGATCTCCTCGCCGATGAGGTAGTCACCGACGTCGGAGGAGTTGTTCGCGTAGAACTCGACGGTCGCGCCGAAGATGTCGCTGGTGGCCTCGTTCAGACCGCCGGACTCGCCGCTGTAGTTGAGGCCCGCGGTGTTCGACGTCAGACCGTGGGTCATCTCGTGGGCGGCCACGTCGATCGACGTCAGCGGGTTCGCGTTGCCCGAGCCGTCGCCGTACGTCATGCAGAAGCAGCTGTCCGACCAGAAGGCGTTGACGTAGTTGTTGCCGTAGTGGACCCGGGAGTAGGCGCCCACGCCGTCACCGCGGATGCCGCTGCGGCCGTGCACGTTCTTGTAGTAGTCCCAGGTCAGCGCGGCCCCGTAGTGGGCGTCGGCGCCGGCCGACTCCAGGTTGGAGGGGGTGCCGTTGCCCCACACGTCGTCGGGGCCGGAGAAGAGGGTGCCGGTGCCGGAGGTGCCGCGGTTGAGGTTATACGTCTTGTGGTTGCCGCGGGCGCCGTCGGTGAGGTTGTACGTCGACCCGGACTGGGTCGTGGTGAGGTCGACCGTGCCGCTGTAGACCGTGTTGCCGGTCCCGGTCTCGATGGCCTCCCACTCGTACAGCTTGGCGCCGGTGGTGGCGTCGGTGACCACGTGCAGTTCCTGCGGGGTGCCGTCGTGCTGGAAGCCGCCGACGACCGTCTCGTACGCCACGACGGGCTTGCCGCTCGCGGCCCAGATCACCTTGCGGGGCTCGCGGTTGATGTCCGGGTTCTTGGCCTCGTCGGCCTTGCCCGCGGTGAGGGCCTGCTGCCGGGCCTTCGCGACGGACACCGCCGCCTTCGTCGTGGCGGGCTTGATCGCGGCGCGGGTGGCCTTCGTGACGGACGCCGTGGCGTCGGCCTTCGTGCTCTCCACGACCAGGTCGCCGCCGAGGACGGGCAGGCCCGCGTAGGTGCGCTCGTAGCGCGTGTGCACGGTGCCGTCACGGTCCTTCAGGACGTCGCGGACGACCAGCTTCTCCTGGGCGCCGAGGCCCAGGTCCTCGGCGGTCTCGGCCTTGCCGGCGTTCGCCTCCCGGATCAGCGCGGCGCGCTGGGCGGGGGTGAGCTTGATCGATTCCGAGCCCGGCTTCGCCTTGCTCGCGGCCGCCGGAGCCCTGTTCTCCGGGGCCGCGGTGGCGGTACCGGCCTGGACGGCGGTGGCGATCAGCGCGGCGACGCCGGCGAGGGCCACGGCCGCGGTACGGCGAGGGGTGTGGGGAGTGCGTCTGTGGGAGATGCCTCTTCGCGAGGAACTGCTTCTCAACACTGACTCCTTCTGCATGGCCGGGGGTCGCCCGGCCTGGGGAGGTGGAGGTGTTGCAGTGGGGTTTCTGTAGAGCAGTCGTGGGAAGCGTGGCAGGGGAGTGCGCTTTCTGTCAGGACCGCGTCAAGAGTATGGCCGGAAAAGGTTCGTTGACCGGAAGTTCATGTTCGCTATACGGACTCTTTCGGTCCGGACTCTTGTTGTCCGGACCCTTCCCGGCTCTCGGGCAGATCCCCGTGCCAGGAGTGCCACAGGGCCGCGTACGCCCCGCC
Source organism: Streptomyces sp. NPDC008137 (assembly GCF_042957035.1). Taxonomy (NCBI): domain Bacteria; kingdom Bacillati; phylum Actinomycetota; class Actinomycetes; order Kitasatosporales; family Streptomycetaceae; genus Streptomyces; species Streptomyces sp. NPDC008137. Next base: position 10,161 of record NZ_JBIBHN010000007.1, read on the forward strand.
CGCCGCCACCAGTTCGTCGTGCCTGCCCAGTTCGGTCAGCCGGCCGTCCTCCATCACCGCGACCCGGTCGGCGTCGTGCGCGGTGTGCAGCCGGTGGGCGACGGCGATGACCGTGCGCCCCTCCAGCACGGCGGCCAGGGCGCGTTCGGTGTGCCGGGCGGTCGTCGGGTCGAGCAGGGCGGTCGCCTCGTCCAGGATCAGCGTGTGCGGGTCCGCCAGCACCACCCGGGCCAGGGCGAGTTGCTGGGCCTGCGAGCCGTCGGTGCGGCAACCACCCTGCCCCAGTCGGGTGTCCAGGCCCTCCGGCAGCTCCCGCACCCAGGTGTCGGCGCCGACCACGGCCAGCGCGTCCCACAACTGCGTCGCGCTCGCGGCCGGTTCGGCGATCCGCAGGTTGTCACGGACCGAGCCGAGGAACACATGGTGCTCCTGGGTGACCAGGACGACCTGGCGGCGCAGCCGCTCCGGTCCCAGCCCGACCACGGGCACGCCGCCGACCGTCACCGAGCCGGCGGTCGGCGCGTCGATACCCGCCATCAGCCGGCTCAGCGTGGTCTTTCCGGCCCCGGAGGGCCCGACCAGGGCCAGCCGCTCCCCGGGCCGCACCGTCAGATCGACGCCGTGCAGCACCTCGACGCCGCCGTCGTAGGCGTAGCGCACGCCGGTGACGTCGATGCGGTCGCCGTCCGGATCCGGACCGTCGCTCTCCCCGGGGGCGTGCGGAGCCCGGGCGAGCCCCTCCACCCGGGCGAAGGATGCGCCACCGGCCTGGAGTTGCTCGATCCGTACCAGGACCTCGTCCAGCGGCGCGCTCAACTGGTGCAGATACAGTGCCGCCGCCACCACCGCTCCGAGGCTCATCGCACCGGACGCGTGCAGCGCGCCGCCGGCCACCAGCACTCCGGCGACCGGGAGGATGTACGACGTCTCCATCACCGGGAAGAACACCGAACGCAGGAACAGCGTGTAGAAGCGGGTGCGGCGGGAGGCCTCCAGAGCGTCCCGGCTCGCGGCCGTACGCCGCTCCTGGAGCCCGAACGCCTCCACCGTGCGTGCCCCGGCCGCCGTCGACGCCACGATCTCCGCGACGTCCGAGGTGGCGGCCCCCTCGGCGAGATACCCGTCCCGGGCCCGGCGCAGATACCAGCGCAACGCGATCCAGATCGGCGTCAGCGCCAGCACCCCGAGAGCGCCGAGCAGCGGGTCCATCAGGAACACCGCGGCGACCAGGAAGAGCGCCTGGACCAGGTTGACGAGCAGGACGGGACCCGCGTCGCGCAGGGTGTTTCCGACGGTCGTCACGTCCGCCGTCCCGCGTGCCGTCAGGTCACCGGTGCCGGCCCGCTCCACGACCGAAGCGGGCAGGGTCAGTGCCCGGTCCAAGAACCGCTCCCGCACCCGGGCCAGGGTCCGCTCCCCGAAACGGTGCCCCGCGTACCGGGCCCAGCGGGCCAGCAGTACCTGCGCCAGGGCGCACAGCACGAGGAGCAGGGCCAGCCGGTCCACGGCGGCCGTCCCGCGCCCGGCCCGCACGTCGTCGATCATCCGGCCCAGCAGCCAGGGTCCTGCCAGGCCGACCAGGGCGGTGAGCGCGTTGAGGGCCAGGACGACTCCGAAGGCCCGGGCATCGGCGCGGACGAGGCCGGCCAGGGCGCGCCGGACGTCGGCCCGTTCGGCGACCGGCAGGTGACCGTGGCTCATCGCACGACCTCCTCGGTGTCCCTCGCGACGAGGGCCCGGTAGCCGGGGTTGATGCCGAGCAGTTCGTGGTGGGTGCCGGAGGCTTCGACCTTGCCGTCCTTGAGGTAGTGGACGGTGTCCGAGCGGTCCAGGACGAGGGGGGAGGTGGTGGTCACGACCGTGGTGCGGCCTTCCCTCGCCTTGCGCAGCCGGGCGGCGACCGTGGCCTCGGTGTGGGCGTCGAGGGCCGAGGTGGGCTCGATGGCCAGGAGGATCTCCGGGTCGGTGAGGAGGGCTCTGGCCAGGCGGATGCGTTGGCGCTGGCCGCCGCTGAGGTTTCTGGCCTGGGCGTCCATGGGGGTGTCGAGGCCGTTCGGGAGTGACTGGACGATGTCATCGGCTGCGGCCGCGTGGAGCGCCTTCAGGGGGGCCATGTCGGGTTGTTCGGCGGCCGCGGACGCGTTGTGGCTTGTCGCGCAGTTCCCCGCGCCCCTCAAGCCAGTGCCAGCAGACCCGATCACATCGCGCAGGGCGCCCGCGAACAGGTCGGCTTCGTGGTCGGCCAGCAGGATGTGTTCGCGGATCTGGGAGAGCGCGATGTCGTCCAGACATACTCCGCCCCACGTCGCGTTCGAGGGCACGTATCGGCCGAGGCGGTCCAGGATCGTTGTGGCGTCGGCGGGGTGTTCCCCGACCAGGGCGGTGAGGCGGCCCGGCAGGACCCGTACGCCCGACTCGGGGTCGTACAGGGCCGAGGGTTCGGAAGGCGCGTCCAGCGTGCCCGTGTCGGCCATCGGCTCCAGGCGCAGGAACCGTACGACCCGGCGTGCGCACACCACGCCGCGGCTGATCTGGTAGCCGCACTCGACCAGGAAGGCCACCGGCCACACCAGCACGGCCGCATAGCCGTAGACGGACACCAGCTGACCCACCGTGATGTCGCCCTGCGCCGCGAGCCGGGCCGCGAGCCAGGTCACCACCGCGAGGAACAGGGTCGGCAGCCCGGCCCCCAGTGCCTGCACCCAGCTCGTCACCGCCCCCACGCGATACCCCTGCTCACGCAGCCGCCGTGAGTCCTGCCGGAAGGCGTCCGCCACCAGCCGCTTGCCGCCCAGGCCGGCGAGGACCCGCAGTCCGCCCGCGAGGTCACCGATCCGCGCGGTCAGCACGCCCTGCCGCTCCCGGTACTCCGCCTCCGAGCCCTGCAACCGGCCGAGCAGCGGACCGACCAGCAGCGCGAGCACCGGAATGCCGAGCAGCACGACCAGCGCGACGGCCTTCGAGACCGACACCAGCAGCGCGGCGATCACCAGATACCCCACGACCGCGCCGATCCCGGGCCCGACGACCGTCAGCGACTGGCTGACCGTCTGCACGTCGCCCACGCCGATCGTTACGACCTCCCCGGCGCCCGCCTGCCGCCGCAGCGAGGCGCCGAGCCGTACGGCCTGCCCGACGACCACCTTCACCGTCCGGAAGTTGGCGTCCATCCGCACCCGGGTCATCGTGCGGTGCCGCATGATGCTCAGCCAGGCGTTGAACGCGCCCACAGCGAACAGCGCCCCGCTCCACAGGACCAGGTCCCTCATGTCGCCGGGCTCGAGACCGTCGTCGATCGCCCGGGACATCAGATACGGCGTGGCGGCCAGCAGCACCATCCACACGGTGCCGAACATCGCCCCGGCCGCGCACCGCCAGGGCTGCCGGGTGACCAGCCACCACAGATAGCGGGCACCACCACGGCGGTCGGGTGTACCGGGGTCCTCGTACGCGTCGATCATCCGCCCGCCCTCCGCCGCCGTGCTACGCCAGACTGTCCCGCCAGGCCCGGTGCAGATCGGCGAACCTGCCCGTGCCCGCGACGAGTTCGGCCGGTGCGCCGTCCTCGACGATCTTCCCCTGCTCCATCACCAGCACGCGGTCCGCGATCTCGACGGTCGACAGCCGGTGCGCGATCACGACCGCCGTACGGCCCTTCAGCACCGTCGCCATCGCCCGCTGCACCGCGCGCTCGCCCGGGACGTCCAGCGAGCTGGTCGCCTCGTCGAGGATCAGCACCGCCGGGTCGGCCAGCAACGCCCGCGCGAACGCGACCAGTTGCCGCTGTCCGGCCGAGATGCGGCCGCCGCGCTTGCGTACGTCGGTGTCGTAGCCGTCGGGCAGGGCGCTGATGAAGTCGTGCGCGCCGATCTCCTTCGCGGCCTGCTCCATCTCCGCACGGGTGGCGTCCGGGCGGCCGATCGCGATGTTCTCGGCGACCGTGCCGGAGAACAGGAACGACTCCTGCGTCACCATGACCACCCCGCGCCGCAGCTCGGGCACGGCGAGGTCGCGCAGGTCGACGCCGTCCAGCAGCACCCGGCCCTCGGAGGGGTCGTAGAACCGGGCCAGCAGTTTGGCCAGCGTCGACTTCCCGGCGCCCGTGGAGCCGACGACCGCGACCGTCTGCCCGGCCGGGATCGTGAGGTCGAAGCGGGGCAGCACCTCGCCGCCGGTGCGGTAGCCGAAGCCGACGGCGTCGAAGACGACCTCGCGGCCCGGGTGCTCGCTCGCCAGGGGCGGGAGCGGCCGGGGGTCCGCCGGCTCGGGGACGGACGGGGTCTGGGCGAGCAGCCCGGCGATCTTCTCCAGCGAGGCCGCCGCCGACTGGTACGAGTTGAGGAACATCCCGAGCCGGTCGATCGGGTCGTACAGCCGCCGCAGGTACAGCACGGCCGCCGCCAGCACACCGAGGGCCAGCGTGCCGCCCGCGACCCGGTAGGCGCCCCACAGGACGATCGCCGCGACCGCCGTGTTGGCGACCAGCCGCGAGCCGGTGACGTAGCGGGCCATCTCCAGCAGCGCGTCGCCGTTGGTCCGCTCGTGCCGCTGGTTGAGCAGGCCGAAGTCAGCGTCGTTGACCGCCTCGCGGCGGAAGGCGCGCACCGGCCGGATGCCGTTCATCGTCTCGACGAACTTCACGATGACGGCCGCGATGGCGGTGGACCGCGCCCGGTACACCCGCCCGGCGCGCCGCCGGTACTGCCGCACGAGGGCGTAGAGCGGCACCAGGGACGCCACCGCCACGCCCCCGAGGCCCAGGTCGAGCCAGAGCAGCATCGCCGAGATGTAGACGAAGGACAGGATGACCGTCACGAGCTCTTGCAGGCCCTCGTCGAGCAGTTCGCGCAGCGACTCCACGTCCGCCGTGGAGCGGGAGATGAGCCGGCCCGAGGTGTAGCGCTCGTGGAAGTCGACGCTCAGCGCCTGCGCGTGGCGGAAGATCCGGCCGCGCAGGTCGAGCAGCACGTCCTGGCTGACGCGGGCCGCGGCGGAGACGAACGCCCACTGCAGCCCGCCCGCGGCCAGCGCGCACGCCAGATAGCCGGCGCCCACCGTGATCAGCGGCCCGTGGTCGCCGGCCCGGAACGCCGGTACGGCACGGTCGATGGCGTACGCCACGAGCAGCGGGCCCGCCTGCACGACCGCCTGCTGGAGCAGCAGCAGGATCGTCGTGACCGTGACGCGGGCCTTCAGGGGCGCGAGCAGGGAGCGCAGCAGGGCGGCGGTGGCGCCCGGGGGAGTGGGCAGCAGGTCCTGGTCGAAGGGGTCGCCGGGGGCGGGCGTCCGGTCGGCGGGTTCGTCGTCGGGCTTCCTGTCGGCCGGTGTGCCGGTGGCCGCCGTCATCGTGTGCCCTCCTCTTCCCCTGACATCAGGTGCGCGTACTCGGCGTTCGTCCGCAGCAGTTCGTGGTGGGTGCCGACGGCGGCGATCCGGCCGCCGGACAGCAGCGCGACCCGGTCGGCGAGCAGCACGGTGGAGGGGCGGTGCGCCACGATCAGGGCGGTCGTGTCCGCCAGGACGTGCCGCAGGGCGGCCTCCACGGCGGCCTCGGTGTGCACGTCCAGCGCCGACAGCGGGTCGTCCAGGACGAGGAACTCCGGCCGGCCGACGACGGCCCTGGCCAGCGCGAGACGCTGCCGCTGCCCGCCGGAGAGGCTGAGGCCCTGCTCGCCGACCTGGGTGTCCGTCCCCTGCGGCAGGGCGTGCACGAAGTCGGCCTGCGCGACGGCGAGGGCCCGCTCCAGCTCCGCCGTCCCGGCGGTGCCGTCGGCCCCCATGAGAACGTTGTCGCCGACCGCGGCCGAGAAGAGCGTGGGTTCCTCGAAGGCGACGGCGACCTTGGCGCGCAGGGCTTCCCTGGAGAGGTCCGTGATGTCGACGCCGTCGAGGGTGATGCGGCCCGAGGTCAGTTCGTAGAGGCGGGGGATGAGTGCCGTGAGGGTGGTCTTGCCACTGCCGGTGGAGCCGACCAGGGCCATGGACTCGCCGGGGCGGATGTGGAGGTCGATGCGCTGGAGGACGGGCGGGGACCCGGGCGGGGCGTCGGGGTAGCGGAAGGTGACGCCGTGAAAGCGAAGTCCGCTGTCTCCCAGGGCTGTTGACCGGCCGCCCCCAGTGGGGACCCGGCGCTCCTCCACCTCCTCGTCCATCACCTCGAAGTACCGCTCGGTCGCCGTCGCAGCCTCCTGGCTCATCGCCAGCAGGAATCCGATCGACTCCACCGGCCACCGCAGGGCCAGCGCCGTCGACAGGAAGGCCACCAGCGTGCCCGCCGACAAGCCCCCGTCGGCGACCTGCACGACCCCCACGACCAGCGCCGCGCCGATCGCCATCTCGGGCAGCGTCACGATGACGCCCCAGATCGTCGCCAGCAGCCGCGCCTTGCGCAGTTCCGTGCCGCGCAGTCTCGCCGACAGGTCGCGGAACGCCCGCGCCTGGCTCCGGTGACGTCCGAACCCCTTGATGACACGGATGCCGAGCACGCTCTCCTCGACGACCGTCGTCAAGTCGCCGACCTGGTCCTGCGCGCGGCGCGCCACCGCGGCGTACCGCTTCTCGAACACCACGCAGGTCACCATCACGGGCACGGCGGGCCCGAGGATCACCAGCCCCAGCGTCCAGTCCTGGAGCAGCATGATGATCACGCCGATCACTATCGTCACCCCGTTGACCAGCAGGAACGTCAACGGGAAGGCGAGGAACATACGGAGCAGCATCAGGTCCGTCATCCCCCGGGACAGCAACTGCCCGGAGGCCCACCGGTCGTGGAAGGACACCGGCAGCCGCTGCAGGTGCCGGTACAGATCCGCCCGCATCGACGCCTCGACACGCGCCAGCGGCCGCGCCACCAGCCAGCGCCGCAGCCCGAACAGCAGGGCCTCCGCGAAGCCGAGCAGCAGCAGGAACAGCGCCCCGAGCCACACCCCGGCCGGGTCCCGGCCGGCCACCGGCCCGTCCACCATCCACTTCAGGACGAGCGGGATCACCAGGCCCGTGCTGGAGGCGAGTATCGCCACGAACGCGGCGCTGAACAGCCGTGCCCGCGCGGGCCGCACGTACGGCCACAGGCGCAGCAGCGAGCGCACGGCGGAACGGTTCCGGGCGGGGGCAGATGTGGTGGCCATCAGCAGTGAGCCTACGGACCGCCACTGACACTGCCCACCGAGTTTCCTCCGAGCCCGGGTCCGCCCTTGGTCCTACGACCTGGGCGTTCGGCCTGCGAGCGAGGCATCCTGGGCTAGCCCGGGTACGGCAGCAGCCCCGCCTCGATCGTCTCCCAGGCCTCCTTCAGCCCGGTGAGCAACTCCGGCTCGCCGGGGGCGAGGTCGGCCTGTTCGCGGGCGTCGGCGGCGAGGTCGTACAGGTGGTCCTTACCGTCGGAGTCCCGGTAGTACTTCCAGCTCCCGCGCCTCAGCGCCCGGTTGCCGCGCACCCGCCAGAACAGGTCCCTCTCGGGAAGCCGTTGGCCCCGCAGCAGGTACCCGGCGAGGCTTGTGCCGTCCAGCGGATACGCCGGGTCGGGCCGGGCTCCGGCCAGTTCCAGCAGGGTGGCGGTCCAGTCGGGGGAGAAGTTCGGCTCGTGGCTGACCTGGCGGCCGTCGATCCGGGCGGGCCAGCGCAGGATCGTGGGCACCCGGATGCCGCCCTCCTGGAGGGAGAACTTCTGGCCGCTGAGGGGCCACAGGTACGACCAGCGCTCGCCGCCGTTGTCGCTGGCGAACAGCACGACGGTGTTCTCCTCCTGCCCGGAGCGGCGCAGGGCGGCGAGTACCTCGCCGACGGCCGCGTCCAGGCTCTGAACCATCTGGGTGTACTTCGCGACCGACCCGCCGTCGTAGTGGTTCAGGGCCTTGCTCACCTCGGCCTGTGACGTCGCCGCCCGGATCTTCTCCGCGATCTCGGCGCCGGTCTCCTCGTCGCCCTCGGCGAGCCAGGGCCAGTGCGGGGTGGTGTAGTTGAGGTTGAGCAGCCAGGGCCGGTCGTGATCGCGGCCGACGTACTCGACGGCCCGTTCCGTCAGCACCGTCGTGTAGTACCGCAGGTCCTTGTACTCGGCGTCCCCCTCGTAGAGGTCGTGGTCGCCGAGCTGGCCGAGCTTGGAGAAGTACTCCAGCACGCCCCCGCGATTGCCGAAGAACTCGTCCCAGCCGGACTTGGTGGGGCTGTAGTCGGGCAGCCAGCCGCAGTGCCACTTGCCGATGAGCGCGGTGGCGTAGCCGGCCTTCTTCAACAGGGAGGCCAGGGTGGGATGGTTCGGGTCCAGGCCCTGCGACCGGTCGGCGATCGGCTCGGCGAGGCCGCCCTTGGTACGGCCGGGATAGCGCCCGGTGTAGAGGCTGAACCGGGTCGGGGAGCAGGTGGAGGAGCCGGAGTAGGCGTCCGTGAAGCGCACGCCCTGGCGGGCCAGCCGGTCCAGGTTCGGCGTCCTGATGTGCGGGGCGCCGTAGGAGGACAGGTCGGCCCAGCCGAGGTCGTCGCCCAGGATGACGAGGACGTTGGGGCGGCGGCCGGAGGTGCCACCAGGGCGGGCCCGGAACGGCCGCTCGGCGGGGACGGCTTCGGCAACGGCGGCTGTACCGGCGACGGCACCCACGGCACCACCGCCGACGAAGGCACCAAGGGCACGACGGGATATTTCAGGCATGCGAAGGTCCTGGAAGTTGCTGGAGAGGCTGAGGGGAGAGGCCGCGGCTCGGAATGGACGCTGCCAGCGGTCCGACGAGGTGGCAAGAAGATCCCCACCGAGTTCACGGACCCGCAACGCCCCGCAACACCCTGCAACAATGCGGCAGCCTTACCAGGCGAAACGATGCCTCAGCCCGCCACCCGCAGCAGCAGTACCGCCCGCGCCGGCATCGTGATCTCCGTCCCCGCCGGATGCTCCACGCCCGGTGCCTCCCCCTGCTCCTCCAGGCTCGTGTCGACGACGACCTCGTACCGCTCCGCCCAGGGCGGCCCCGGCAGTTCGAAACGCACCGGCGCCTCGCCCGCGTGCAGCACGGCGAGGAAACTGTCGTCGAGGATCTGCGCCCCGCGCTCGTCGCGGCCGGGGATGTCCCGGCCGGACAGGTACATCCCCAGCGTGGCGGCGGGCGCGTACCAGTCCTGCTCCGTCATCTCGGTGCCCCGGGACGTGAACCAGGCCAGGTCGCGCAGCCCGTCCGCGGTCTGCGCCCGGCCCGAGAAGAACGCCCGGCGCCTGAGCACCGGGTGCCGGTGGCGCAGCGCGATCAGCCGGGAGGTCAGCTCGAACAGGGCGTGCCACCCGGGGTCCTCCAGCAGCCCCCAGTCCACCCAGCTGATCTCGTTGTCCTGGCAGTACGCGTTGTTGTTGCCGCGCTGGGTGCGGCCCAGCTCGTCGCCCGCGACCAGCATCGGCACACCGGTGGACAGCAGCAGCGTGGTCAGCAGGTTCCGCAACTGCCGGCGCCGCAGGGCCCTGATCCCCTCGTCGTCCGTCTCGCCCTCGGTGCCGCAGCTCCAGGCCCGGTTGTCGTTCGTGCCGTCGCGATTGCCCTCGCCGTTGGCCTCGTTGTGCTTGCGCTCGTACGACACCAGGTCGCGCAGGGTGAAGCCGTCGTGCGCGGTGACGAAGTTGACGGACGCGTACGGCCTGCGCCCGCCCCAGGCGTACAGGTCGCTGGAGCCCGACAGCCGGTAGCCCATCTCCCGTACGTCGGGCAGCGCGTGCCGCCAGAAGTCCCGTACGGCGTCGCGGTACCGGTCGTTCCACTCCGTCCACAGCGGCGGGAACGCCCCCACCTGGTAGCCGCCCGACCCCACGTCCCACGGCTCGGCGATCAGCTTCACCCGGCGCAGCACCGGATCCTGGGCGATGACCGCCAGGAACGGGGAGAGCATGTCGACGTCGTGCATCGAGCGGGCCAGCGCCGCCGCCAGGTCGAAGCGGAAGCCGTCCACGCCCATCTCCGTCACCCAGTACCGCAGCGAGTCCGTGATCAGGCGCAGCACCTGCGGCTGGACCACGTGCAGGGTGTTGCCGCACCCGGTGTAGTCGGCGTAGCGGCGGGGGTCGTCCTGGAGGCGGTAGTAGCCGCGGTTGTCGATGCCCTTCAGGGACAGTGTCGGGCCGAGTTCGCCCGCCTCCGCCGTGTGGTTGTAGACCACGTCGAGGATGACCTCGATCCCGGCCGCGTGCAGGGCGCGCACCATGCGCTTGAACTCGCCGACCTGCTCGCCCCGCGTCCCGGAGGCCGCGTAGCCGGCGTGCGGGGCGAAGTAGCCGATGGAGTTGTAGCCCCAGTAGTTCGCGAGGCCTCTGCGCAGCAGATGGTCCTCGTGCGCGAACTGGTGCACCGGCAGCAGCTCCACCGCCGTCACGCCCAGCTTCACCAGGTGCTCGATCGCGGCCGGGTGCGCGAGCCCCGCGTAGGTGCCGCGCAGTTCCTCGGGGATGCCCGGGTGCAGCCGGGTGAAGCCCTTGACGTGCAGCTCGTAGATCACCGAGTCCGCCCACGGGGTCTTCGGGCGGCGGTCGTCGGCCCAGTCGTCGTCATCGTGGACGACGACGCCCTTGGGTACGTACGGCGCCGAGTCCCGGTCGTCGCGCACGGTGTCGGCGACGTACTGCTGCGGCCAGTCGCGCACGTGCCCGTACACCTCGGGCGGCAGCCGGAAGTCTCCGTCCACCGCCCGCGCGTACGGGTCGAGCAGCAGCTTCGCCGGATTCCAGCGGGCGCCGGTCCACGGGTCCCAGCGGCCGTGCACCCGGTAGCCGTAGCGCTGTCCGGGCAGCACGCCCGGCACGAAGCCGTGCCAGATCTCGTGCGTCAGCTCGGTCAGCCGGGCCCGCGACTCCTTGCCGGCCTCGTCGAAGAGGCACAGCTCGACCCCCTCCGCCCCGGCCGCCCACAACGCGAAGTTGGTCCCCGCCACCCCGTCCGGGCCGACCCGGAACCGGGCGCCCAGCGGCGTCGCCGCGCCCGGCCAGGCGGGCACCGTGGGCGGCGGCGCGGGCCGCCGTACGCCGTTCGCGGCGGCGGCCTGGCGCCCGTTCCCGGTGGCCTGATGGCCGGCCACCGCCTCCTGCTCGGCTGCGCTGGACACCTGTCAGCCTCCCGCGGCTCGTGGAACGACGGGGGACAGAGGGGTGCGGACCTGTACTGCGGCCCGGGCCGCGGCTCCCCTGCGCGTCGTCCTCCCCACTGTTCTGCCCAGAGCATGGGTCGCACTCACGTTTCCCCGGGGGCGGGCATGGTCGTTTCCCGGGGACGCGGCCGGTCGTTGGGTACCCCGTGAGGCACGTACAAGGGCGCGCGCGGCGCGCGAGGGCCGCGCTGGCCGCCGTAGTGACATGGGCAGGGCTGCTGGCCGGGGCCACGGGCTGTACCTCGGACGACGCGGGCGGGATCGCCGGGGCGTTCGGCGCGCCCCCGGCGCCCGAGGACGTCATCAAGGTGTCGCCCGACGACGGCAGCAGGGGCGTGCGCCCCGGCAGGACGCTGCGGGTGCGCGTGCCCGACGGCAGGCTGGAGTCGGTGAAGGTCACCAGGTCCCAGGACGCGCAGGAGTCCCCGGTGCCCGGGCGGGTCTCCGCCGACGGCCTGACCTGGGAGCCCGAGGAGAAGCGGCTGGCGCTCGCCGCCGAGTACACGGTCGACGCGGTGGCCGTGGACGGCGACGGCCACCGCTCGGCCCGGCACACCACCTTCACGACGTACGTCCCCGAGGAACGCTTCATCGGCTACGTCGCCCCGGAGAACCGCGCCACGGTCGGCACCGGCATGATCGTCTCCCTGGAGTTCAACCGGGAGATCGCCGACCGAGCCGTCGTCGAACGCGCGGTGCGGGTCACCTCCCGCCCGGCCGTCGAGATCCGCCCGCACTGGTTCGGCCGCAGCCGCCTCGACTTCCGCCCCGAGGACTACTGGAAGCCCGGCACCCAGGTCACCGTCGACCTGCGCCTGCGCGACGTCGAGGGCGCGCCCGGCGTATACGGCCTGCAGCACAAGACGTTCTCCTTCACGGTCGGCCGAGGCCAGGTCTCCGTGGTCGACGCCGCCCGGCACACCATGGAGGTCCGGCGCGACGGGGAGACCCTCGCCACCGTGCCGGTCACGGCCGGCGCCCCCGAGACGACCACGTACAACGGGAAGATGGTGGTGACCGAGATGCTCGACGTCACCCGGATGAACGGCGCCACGGTCGGCTTCAAGAAGCGCGACGGCAAGGGCGAGTACGACATCCCGGACGTCCCGCACGCCATGCGCCTGACCGACTCCGGCACCTTCCTGCACGGCAACTACTGGGCGGACCACACCGTCTTCGGGCGGAGCAACGTCTCTCACGGCTGCATCGGGCTGCGCGATGTGAAGGGCGGCGGCTCGGACACCCCGGCCGGCTGGTTCTTCGACCGCAGTCTGGTCGGGGACGTCGTCGAGGTCGTCAACAGCAAGGACAAAGAGGTCTCTCCCGACAATGGCCTCGGAGGCTGGAACATGGCCTGGAAGGCATGGAAAGCGGGCAGCGCGGTGAAGTAGTCCGACAGGGGGCGGATCGACCCGGCGTTCCGTTGGGACGGAACAGTGACAATCACGGGCCGCCGGTGCCCGTCGCCTTGTGGTTACTATGCGCCGGGGCGCGGGGGACGCGCAGGGGTTGTGGGCCTGACCAGGCCCGGGGAGGGGAGTACGACTTGAACGGGCGACCGATATCGGGGGCGTCGGTGGGGGGCAGGCACGGACTGCTCGCGCTGATACTCGGCTCGCTGCTTCTCGCCGTCACGGCGTGTGGCGGCGGGGAGAGCGGAGCCGGTGCCGGCGGGGGCGACGGCACCGGCAAGGGCTCGGACAGCGCGCAGAGCAAACAGTCCGAGGCCATGGTGAGCATCACGCCCAAGGACGGCGCCAAGTCCGTCGACACCAGCGGGAAGCTGAAGGTCACGGCCGCCAAGGGCAAGCTGACCGAGGTCGAGGTCAAGGACGCCAAGGGCAAGAAGGTCGACGGCGAGATATCCGGCGACGGCGCCACCTGGACGCCGTCCATCCATCTGGCCGCCGCCACCAAGTACACGGTCCACGCGGTGGCCAAGGACTCCGAGGGGCGCACCGCCGCCGAGGACGCGGGCTTCACCACGCTGACGCCGGAGAACACCTTCACCGGCACCTTCACCCCCGAGGACGGTTCGAAGGTCGGCGTCGGGATGCCGTTCTCCATCCGCTTCGACCGGGGCATCACCAACCCGGAGGACGTCGAGAAGGCCATCCGCGTCAAGACGGAACCGGCCGTGGACGTCGAGGGCCACTGGTTCGGCAACGACCGTCTCGACTTCCGCCCCGAGAAGTACTGGAAGCCCGGCACCAAGGTGACCGTCGACCTGAACCTCGACGGCGTCGAGGGACGCTCCGGCGTCTACGGCGAGCAGGACAAGACGGTCGACTTCACCATCGGCCGCAACCAGGTCTCCGTCGTGGACGCCAAGAAGCTCACGATGAAGGTCATGCGCGACGGCAAGCTGTTCAAGACCATCCCGGTCACCACCGGCAAGCCCGGCATGGAGACCTGGAACGGCCAGATGGTCGTCAGCGAGATGCTCCCCGTGACCCGGATGAACGGCGAGACCGTCGGCTACGGCGGCGAGTACGACATCAAGGACGTCCCGCACGCCATCCGCCTCACCACCTCCGGCACCTTCCTGCACGGCAACTACTGGGCGGGCGGCGCCTTCGGCGAGTACAACGCCAGCCACGGCTGCATCGGCCTGCGCGACGTGCGCGGCGGCTGGGACAAGAAGGTGCCGGCCGCCTGGTTCTTCAACCACTCGATGATCGGCGACGTGGTGGTCGTCAAGAACTCCGAGGACCGGATCGTCAGCCCGGACAACGGGCTCAACGGCTGGAACATGTCGTGGGAGAAGTGGAAGAAGTAGCTCCACGATGACCTGAAGGGCCCCGGTGTGACGGACCGCACCGGGGCCTTCGGCGTTAGTCCTGGTTAACCTGCTGCCCATGACCGTCTCTCTCGAAGTCGCTGAAGGCGTCGGCACGCTCCGACTCGACCGCCCGCCCATGAACGCGCTGGACATCGCCACCCAGGACCGGCTGAAGGAACTCGCCGAGGAGGCCACGCGCCGCGACGACGTGCGGGCCGTGGTGGTCTACGGCGGCGAGAAGGTGTTCGCGGCCGGCGCGGACATCAAGGAGATGCAGGCGATGGACCACACAGCGATGGTCCTGCGCGCCCGCGCCCTGCAGGACTCCTTCACGGCCGTGGCCCGGATCCCCAAGCCGGTCGTCGCGGCCGTCACGGGCTACGCGCTCGGCGGCGGCTGCGAACTCGCGCTGTGCGCGGACTACCGCATCGCCGGTGAGAACGCCAAGCTCGGCCAGCCCGAGATCCTGCTCGGTCTGATCCCCGGCGCGGGCGGCACCCAGCGCCTGGCCCGCCTGGTCGGCCCCTCCAAGGCCAAGGACCTGATCTTCACCGGCCGGATGGTGAAGGCCGACGAGGCGCGGGAGATCGGCCTGGTGGACCGGGTCGTGCCCGCCGACGAGGTGTACGCGCAGGCGCACGCCTGGGCCGCCAAGCTGGCACAGGGCCCGGCGCTCGCGCTGCGCGCCGCCAAGGAGGCCATCGACGCCGGCCTGGAGACGGACATCGAGACGGGCCTGACCATCGAACGCAACTGGTTCGCGGGCCTGTTCGCCACCGAGGACCGCGAGCGCGGCATGCGCAGCTTCGTGGAGGAGGGGCCGGGCAAGGCCAAGTTCCTCTGAACACCCCTCCAGGGGCTTGCAATTGACACGACGTCTGATCCGGGTCCCTCGATGGGGCGGTTTATGCCGGCCTTAAGGCAGCCTTAAGCGTGTCAGGCCGGTGAGCTTCGCAGCTTGCCCCGAAACAGGTCGTATGCGCAGGTCATACGGGTCGATGAAGGCTCTGAAGTGCCTTTGGCATATGCCGTCCGACTGCCGGTTCGGGGTCCGTTCCGGGGGGTCTATTCCCCGGGAACGGCCCCGTCGGGCGCCCCGGGCGGCCATGATGGGGGGCATGGCGGGGCTGGAGGGTATGGAACAGCCGCGGGGACACGCACATGCGGCCGCGGCGCGCTGGTCGCCGACCGTCGAGGACGAACACGCGCTGAAGGCGCTGGAGTTGTACGGCAACCCGACGGAGGCTGAGGTTCCACTGCCGTCCCGCCCCGAGTCCGCGGCCACCGCCAGACGGCTCACCCAGGTCGTGGTCCTGCGCCACTGGGGACTCACCCCCAAGATCACCGAGGAGGCGGTCCTGCTCGTCTCCGAACTGGTCGGCAACGCCGTACGCCACACCGGCGCCCGGGTCTTCGGGCTGCGTCTGCACCGGCGTCGCGGCTGGATCCGGGTAGAGGTCCGTGACCCCTCCCGGGGGCTGCCCTGCCTGATGCCGGTCCAGGAGATGGACATCAGCGGCCGGGGCCTCTTCCTCGTCGACAAGCTGGCCGACCGCTGGGGGGTCGATCTGCTGCCGCGGGGGAAGACGACGTGGTTCGAGATGCGGGTCGTCGACCGCTGAGCCGAGACGCGGCCGAGACGGTGTCGCCTCGTCGTCGCATGCCGCGACCGCCGGCCCGCCTCGCCGGTGCCGATACCGAGACGCTTCATCCCAACAGGCCCTTGACCGTCGCCACGATCAGCAGGCCGAGCGTCAGCGCTCCGCCGAACGCGGCTCCGCCGCGCAGGAGGGCGGCGCCGAGTGGCGTACCGGACAGCCGTGCGGAGAACGCGACGGTGACACCCACCAGCAGGCCGAACTGGAGCACAACGATCAGCGCGAGGATGACCACAAGCAGATAGGTGACTTCCGCGGACACGACGCCTCCTGGCGGGGTATAAGGCTCTCGACAACGTCGTAACCGAGCCTGGCCGCGTTCGTGTTCAGCGGTGTTCACACGCAACACAGTTGAACGTCGCATTCCATGGGGGCAGTGTCATTGAGCGAACAGACGGGTCCTCGGGAACAGCTGGCGGAGCGGCTCAGGGACCTCCGCGCTCGGCGCCGCGTCACGATGGCAGGTCTGGCCACGAGGGCGGAGCTCAGCCGGACACTGGTCAGCCGGGTGTTCAACGGCCATGTGGTGCCCAGCGACCACACCCTGGTCTCCCTGGCCGAAGCACTGAAGGCGGGTCCCGCCGAACTGCGGGAGCTGAAGAGCCTGCGGGCGGCCGCCGCTCCGAAAGTACGCCCAAGGCGCCCCCACGAAGCCTTCGAGGAGCGCTATCGCACGTACGTGGTCGATCGCTACGGCGAGTTGACCATCGTCGGGCTCGATCTGCGCCACTCCGACCAGTCCTGGCCCCTTGACGCCGCCTATCTCAGCCTGGAGATGGCGGACGTGAGTGAAGCTGCGTCCTGGCGCGGTTTCAGCAGGCCGGACTCGTTGGCGTTCACCAGCCATGAAGTGCGGGTCGTGAGGGCGGAACAGGCGCTGGCCGGCCGACAGCGGGCTCTGGTGAGAGGGCTGGCGGGCAGCGGGAAGACCACCTTGCTCCAGTGGCTGGCCGTGACCACCGCCAAAGGAGTTCCCGCTCCGGGGCTCGACCATCTGGAGGACATGGTTCCTTACGTCCTGCCCCTGCGCAGCCTCGTGCGTCGAGGCTCACTGCCCGCTCCGGAGGCCTTTCTCGACGCCATGAGCTGTCCCTTCGCGGATACCCAGCCGCGGGGCTGGACGGATGAAGTGCTGAACAGCGGACGCGGGCTCCTCCTCATCGACGGGGTGGACGAAGTACCCGCCGAACAGCGTCAGGCGGCACGCGCGTGGCTGCAGGGCCTGTTGTCGGCCTATTCGCGCAGTTGTTTCGTCGTGACCACTCGGCCTTCCGCCGTCCCGGAGGGCTGGCTTGCCAAGAGCTCCTTCGCGGAACTCATCATCCGTCCCATGCGCGGCCGGGACACCGACGTCTTCATCACGAGATGGCACGAGGCGGCCGGCGGGAGAACCGGCGGCGATCAGGCTCTGGTCGTGCTCCGGGAGAAGATGCGGGACGCCGTTCGGTTTCAGCGCGAGCTCGCTCAGCTGGCCACGACTCCTTTGATGTGCGCGTTGATGTGCGCGCTGCACCGGGACAGGCGAGGCCATCTGCCTCAGGGCCGCATGGAGCTCTATGAAGCGGCTCTCTCCACGCTTCTCGACCGCCGCGAGACC
The DNA here is from genome assembly GCF_042957035.1 of Streptomyces sp. NPDC008137. NCBI lineage: Bacteria > Bacillati > Actinomycetota > Actinomycetes > Kitasatosporales > Streptomycetaceae > Streptomyces > Streptomyces sp. NPDC008137. The sequence goes on from NZ_JBIBHN010000007.1 coordinate 27,310, forward strand.
GAGCGGGGCATCGAGACCCCGGAGGGCATCCATCTCAGCGAACGCCAGAGCATCCAGCTGCTGCAGAGGCTGGCGTACTGGATGGTCGTCAACCGCCAGACGGAGATGCTCAAGGACATCGCCTTGCGGACCGTCGATGCGCAGCTTCCCGCCATGCCGGGCCTGCACGGGAAAACCGATGCGGAGACGGTCCTGTCTCATCTCATCAATCGCAGCGGGATCCTGCGCCAGCCGACCGCGGACACCATCGACTTCGTGCACCGGACCTTCCAGGACTACCTGGGCGCCAAGGCCTGCATCGAAGCCGGTGACTTCCCCCTCCTCCTGGACAACGCCCACGACGACCAGTGGGAGGACGTGATCCGCATGTCCGTCTCGCACGCCCGCCCCAAGGAACGGGCGCTGCTCCTGAACGAGCTGACGGCCCGGGGAAACACACGCAAGCAGGGGAAGCGCCTGCACCTGTTGGCCATGGCCTGCCTGGAGTACGCGACCGAAGTGGAGTCCGAGGTGCAGGCCCAGGTGCGCCTGAACGCCGCCAGTCTCCTGCCGCCCCGTTCCTACCGCGACGCCCGTGTCCTGGCGCAGTACGGCCCCGTGATCCTGGATCTCCTGCCAGGGCCCGAGGGACTCGACCCGTATGAGGCCGAGGCGGTCGTCACCACGGCGGCAACCGTCGGCGGGCCCCCGGCCTTCGTGCTCCTCAAGCGGTTCAGAAGCCATCCCCACCCCATGGTGCAGCGTTCCCTCGCGGATGCGTGGAGCGCCTTCGACACCCAGGACTTCGCGACCGAGATCATCGAACACCTCCCCGATCAGCGCATGGAACTGACCATCGACTCACCGGCCCAGTTCGAAGTCGCCGAGCGGTTGGGCAGGGACTGTCACGTCCGTGTCGGCCGGTACCTCTCCCTGGACCGGGTCGTCAGGCAGCCGAGCCGTGATTCCGTGGTGGCGATCACTGTGTCCGACAGTCTGGGACTGAGTTCGCTCGACCTGCTGAGCGCATGCCCGCGTCTGCACACACTCAAGATCAGCGGTGCAGCCATCGTCGACTGGGCCCCGCTGCGGGAGACCACGGTCAAGCATCTCGTCCTCAGCAAGCTGGACGGCTGCAGGCTCGGGTCCCTGCGGCGGCTCGACACCATCGAGAAGGTCACGATGGGCGTACCCCGGACATACGACAATGTTCTGGGTACGCCGGTGCCTCCCAACATCACCGAGCTGCGGCTGTCGGGCGCCGAGGGGCGCAAGGACTTCCTCGTCGGAGTGTCCCGCCTGCGCCGGCTCTCGCATCTGAGCGTCGACGTTCCCAAACCCTCTGCCAGGGAATTCGCCGACATCGCCGCGCTGGGCAATTTGAAACAACTACAGCTGATCCGACTCCAGCCGGGAGTGCTGTCCCATGTTCCTCCGGTATCCAAGGTGGAACACCTTATTCTCAATGCCCCCCAGGGGGCTCTGCCGGCAGCGGCGCTGGTGCGGCGCGCATTTCCCGGTCTACGGCTGCTTTCGATCCTCGCCGACCACCGGCCGGTAGACGTTTCGTCCCTGGCTGAATGGCCGGGGCTGCGCATTCATGTTCACGATGCGTCATCTGTCAGTGGTGTGGGTGCCCTGCCGCCGGAGTTGCTCACCATCACGCCTCAGCCGCGCTCGGCGCCCTGAGCCCTGACCGGTCCTTTCCACACGACCGTCCTCCGTTCGAGGGTTGATCACGAGATTTGCTCCGAATTGCCTCTTAAATGGTGCGCGTGAACACGACTGACCATCGGACGGCGTCACCGCGGTCGAGCCCTGCGATGCCGACGCCGTGACCTGCTTCCGGGTCTTTCGCGACGACCCCGCTGCCTGCCGCGGTCCTGCCGCGGCCACTACCTCGGAGCTGGTCAGCTGATGCACCGCCACCTTGTCAGAAGCACCCTCGTCGCGGGCGCCGCCCTCGCCGTCCTCGCCGCCTGCGGCACCCAGGACGAGGAGCGCACCTCCGGGACCCGCCCCACCAAGGCCGCCGTGCCCGCCCCGCACGAGAAGAAGACCGTCCAGGGCCTGCCGGGCATGCCGCCCGTCCTCGACCCGAAGGACGTCTACGCGGCCGACCGCCCCAACAAGCTGTCGCCCGTGGTCAAGGGCTTCCCGTCCCGGGTCTACGTCCCCAACACCGAGTCCGACACCGTCTCCGTCATCGACCCGAAGACGTACGAGATCATCGAGACGATCCCCGTGGGCCGGCAGCCCCAGCACGTCGTGCCCTCCTGGGACCTGAAGACGCTCTGGGTCAACAACAACCGCGGCCACACCCTCACCCCGATCGACCCGAAGACCGGCAAGGCGGGCAAGGAGGTCGAGGTCCACGACCCGTACAACCTCTACTTCACGCCCAACGGCAAGTACGCCGTCGTCATGGCCTCCCTCGACCGCGAACTGGTCTTCCGCGACCCGCACACCATGGAGATCAGGAAGACCGTCCCGGTCTCCTGCTACGGCGTCAACCACGCCGACTTCTCCCTCGACGGCCGCTACTTCATCGTCTCCTGCGAGTTCAGCGGCGAGCTGCTCAAGGTCGACACCGAGAAGATGAAGGTCGTGGGACAGCAGAGGCTGCCGTTCGAGGGCGCCATGCCGCAGGACGTGAAGGTCTCGCCGGACGGCAAGAGGTTCTACATCGCCGACATGATGGCCCACGGCATGTGGGTCCTGGACGGCGACAGGTTCACCGAGCCCACCCTGCTCCCCACCGGCAAGGGCTGTCACGGCCTCTACGTCAGCCGCGACTCGCGCGAGATGTACGTCTCCAACCGCGGCGAAGGCACCATCTCCGTCTTCGACTTCACCCGGAACAAGCTCACCAAGAAGTGGGACCTGCCCGACGGCGGCAGCCCCGACATGGGCGGCGTCTCCGCCGACGGCAAGGTCCTGTGGCTCTCCGGCCGCTACGACGCCGAGGTCTACGCCATCGACACCCGCACCGGCGCCCAGCTCGCCCGCATCCCCGTCGGCAGCGGCCCGCACGGCCTCGCGGTCTACCCGCAGCCCGGCCGCTACTCCCTCGGCCACACGGGCATCTTCCGGTGACCGTGGGGGAGCGCGAGAGTTGAGTCTCCACCCACTGGAGGGCCCAGACTCGCGGACATGACCGACGACGGCACCGGACTGCTCACCATCGGGGAACTGGCCAGGGTCACCGGACTGACCGTGCGCACCATCCGCTACTGGTCCGACGAGGGCGTGCTGCCCCCGGTGACCCGGTCCACGGGCGGCTACCGGCTGTACGACGCCGCGTCCGTGGCCCGCCTGGAGCTGATCCGCACCCTGCGCGAACTCGGCCTCGGCCTGGCGGACGTCCGCCGGGTCCTGGCCGGCGAGACCACGGTCGCGCGGGTCGCCGCCGCGCACGTGGTCGCGCTGGACGCGCAGATCCGGTCGCTCAAGGTGACCCGTGCGGTGCTGTCGACGGTCGCGAGGCGGGGTTCCAGCGCGGAGGAGATGACACTCATGAACAGACTGGCACGGCTCTCGGCGGCCGAACGACGGCGGATCGTCGAGGACTTCATGGCGGAGATCTTCGAGGGGATCGACACCGCCGACCCGGACATCCGCGGCAGACTGCGTTTCGCGGCCGCCGAGCTGCCCGACGACCCCACACCCGAGCAGGCGGACGCCTGGGTGGAGCTCGCCGAACTGATCCAGGACCCCGGCTTCCGCGCGCAGATGCGGCAGATGATCGAGTTCAACGCGGCCGACCGGGGGCCGGACGTCCCGGCCGGTTCGTCCCTGTGGTTCATGAGCCGGCTCGTCCAGCTCGCCGCCGAGGCACGGCAGCGCGGCATCGCCCCCGGGGCGCCGGAGGCCGACGATGTCCTGAGGGACCTGCTAGGCGACACCGACCGGGCCGCCGTGCTCGAACGCCTCACGGCCGCCTCCAACGTGCGGGTCGCCCGCTACCGCGAACTCCAGGCCGTGGTCAACGGCCTCGGGCCTCAGCCGACCTACGACGAGGAGTTCGCCTGGGTGGTCGCCGCGCTGGAGGCGGGGACGGCCAGTTAATCTGACCTGCGTCAGCACGACGCAGAACACGAGAGCACGAGAGTAGGGGCGGATCGGTGGCGGACATCGAGGAAGCACGCAAGCAGTTCGAGCGGATCGATACGGACGGCGACGGATTCATCACCGCTGCCGAGTTCAAGGCCGCCCTGGCCGGATCGGGTGACTGGAACGTCACCGAGTCGGTCGCCGAGGTCGTCATCAAGACCCGCGACCTCGACGGCGACAAGAAGCTGAGCTTCGACGAGTTCTGGGCCTACCTGAACAAGTAGGCGCCGGCCGTCCCGGCGCCCGGACGAAGGGGCCCGGTCCGACCTCGGTCGGACCGGGCCCCTTCGTCATGCCGACGGTCGGCCCGCGGGCCGGTCAGGCGTCCTCGGCCCATCTCCGCAGCGCGGCCTTGCTCTCGAAGTCGGCCACGTTCTTGTCCAGCGGGTTGTCGGTGTACTGATGGAAGCGCCACTTGGCTTTGATGCGGGGCTTGCCCGCGGAGACGTAGTCGGCGATCCACAGGGCGTCGCCCGCGTAGGACGTCGTGTCGATGTTGAGCCAGAAGTTTCGGTTGGCGTAGAGAATGACCTGGTTGTTCGGCCGAAGGTCCTTCACCTTGCGGATGAACAGGTCCTTCTCCGCGTTGCTCGCGTGTGTTCCGTTGCTGGTCGTCTCCCAGTCGACGGCGAGGATGTCGCCCGCCCGGTCCGGTGCCTTGCCGACGAAGTACTCGGCCTGGGCCTGGAGGTTGCCGGGCCACAGGAAGTGGTAGAAGCCGACGACCAGTCCGGCGTCACGCGCCCGCTTCGTCTGGGCGGCCAGTTTGGGGTTGACGTAGGACCGCCCCTCGGTCGCCTTGACGAAGACGAAGGAGAGGCCGTCGGTGCCGTAGGAGGAGGACTGGTAGGCGCTCACGTCGATGCCGCGCAGCATGGGGGCTCCCTCTGGTGCGGGTGGGGCTGAAGTTCCCTTGGGCCGGGGGTTGTTGTTATGCCCCGCGAGGGCGGCCGTACGCCGGGCGCGAGGAGGCTCGGGCCCGGCGGTGGTGAACGCCGGTCGGCTTCAGGCGGTGGGGGAGGTGGCTTCGGCGCGGGGCGCGTCGTCGGCGGAGGCGGCCTCGCCGTCGTCCAGGGAGACGTCCTTGGTCTCCTTGCCGAGCAGGAGCGCGACCAGCGTCAGCATTGCCATCGCCGAGAGGTAGACGCCGACCAGCCACGGCGAGCCGTCCCCCGTCTCCCACAGCGCCACGGCGATGAACGGGGCGACCGCCGCCCCGAGGATCGAGCTGACGTTGTACGCGATGCCGGAGCCGGTGTAGCGCACGCTGGTCGGGAAGAGCTCGGGCAGTAGTGCGCCCATCGGGCCGAACGTCATGCCCATCAGGGTGAAGCCGAGCACGAGCCACAGCACCACGCCGAGGGTGCCCAGCTCGATGAGCGGCACCCAGAGCAGTCCGAAGACCACGATCGCGGCGGTGATCCAGATCAGGGTGGCGCGCCGCCCGTACCGGTCCGCGAGGGGACCCGAGATCAGGGTGAACGCGGCGAAGAACAGCACACCGAAGATCATCATGAGCACGAACGTGGTGTAGTCGTACCCGAGTCCGGGCACGGCGGCGTCCTTGGCCGCGCGTCCGTAGCTGAGCGAGAACGTGGTCATCAGGTAGAAGAGCACGTAGGTCGCCAGCATGATGAAGGTGCCCAGGACCAGCTGCTTCCCGTGTCCGCGCACCACGGTGACGAGCGGCAGCCGCCGCACCTCGCCGGACTCGCGGGTCCTGGCGAAGACCGCCGACTCGACGAGCCGGGAGCGCACCCACAGGCCGATCGCGACCATCACGGCGGAGAACAGGAACGGGATGCGCCAGCCCCAGCTGACGAAGGCGTCCGAGGGCTGCGAGGGGTCGGCGCCGGCCGCGGACGGCAGCAGCGCGCCGATGACCAGGAACAGGCCGTTGCCGATGATGAAGCCGAGCGGGGCGCCCAGCTGCGGGAAGGTGCCGTACAGGGCGCGCTTGCCGCGGGGGGCGTTCTCGGTCGCGACCAGGGCGGCGCCGCTCCACTCGCCGCCGAGCGCGAAGCCCTGCGCGAGCCGCATCAGCACGAGCAGCGCGGTGGCCACCCAGCCGGCCTGGGCGTAGGTGGGCAGAACGCCGATGAGGAACGTGGCGATGCCCATGGTCAGGAGCGAGACGACGAGGGTCTTCTTGCGGCCGAGCCGGTCACCGAGGTGCCCGAAGACGACGGCGCCGATCGGGCGGGCGACCATCGCGGCGCCGAAGACCGCGAAGGACGACAGCAGCGCGGTGGTCGGGTCGCTGCTCGGGAAGAAGAGCTGAGGGAAGACGAGCACCGCGGCGGTCGCGTAGATGTAGAAGTCGTAGAACTCGATCGTCGTGCCCATGAGGCTGGCGACGAGGACGCGGGACCGCGGGTTGACGGGCGGAGGGGCTGAACCGGTTGCTGGTGCGGACATCGCTCGGTCTTTCACGCTGAAACATGGGCACTGCAACGATGTCAGCCGTCTTGTTTCTCGGTATTTCAGTCTCGCATAGTGAGATGGCGCCGCGGTGTCACCGCGGTGCCATCCTCCGCACTCAGCCGAGGCGTTGGCCCGTGAACCCGGGCAGCCACGCGTCGACGACGGCCGTCAGTTCGTCCTGGCCGCTGAAGACGTGCCCCTCCATGCCGACGGCCTGTGCCGCGCGGACGTTCTCCTCGCGGTCGTCGATGAAAAGGAAGTCCGCGGGTGCGGCCCGCAGAGCGACGACGCAGTGCTGGAAGGCGGCCGGGTCGGGCTTGGCGGCGCCGATCCTTCCGGAGAAGGTGAGGTGGTCGAGGTCGTGCAGCCAGGGCTGGGCGGCGAGGAAGGCGTCCGCGTGGTCCGCGGGGATGTTGGACAGCAGGGCGACCCGGGCGCGCTCCCGCAGGTTCCGCACGTAGGCGACCATGCGCTCGTCGACGCGGGACCAGCTGTCGATGTCGGTGAGCCGCAGCTCCTCGATCGTGTCGGCGTCGGCGGGGCGGGACAACGCGTGCAGCACGTCGGTCCAGTACGCGGACGCGGCCCGCAGGCCGGCGTCGTAGAGCGGGCGATGGGTCCAGTAGGCCGAGGTGAAGTCCTCGGTGGAGGTGTGGCAGCGGGCGGCCATCTTCTCCAGGGCGCCCGGGCGCTGGTGGCGGGCTATGACCCCGAAGAGGTCGAAGAGCACGATGCGGCGGCGGTCGGTGGACATGAGAGGTCCCTTGGAGTGCGGGGGCGTTCGGGTCAGTGCCGGTGGGGCAGGGCGCGGGCGAGCGAGTCCAGCGCGGCCAGGCGGTCGGGGCCCGCCGGGGCGAGAACGACGCTGGTAGCGCCGGCGGCGTGGCGGGCGTCGATCGCCGCGCGGGCCTGGGCGGGGGTGCCGGCGATGCTCAGGGCGCGGACCCAGTCGGCGGGCATCGTCCGGGCGAAGTGCCGGGCGTCGGGGCTGGCGGCGCGGTGTGCGCGCAGTTCCTCGGCGAAGGGCAGGGGGTCGATGTGCGCCGCCCACTGCGGCTCACCGACCGATTCCAGGGACGCGCGGACGCGAGTCAGGGCGGCCTCCTCGTCGTCGTCCACGGCGGCGGCGTCGTAGACGACGATCTCAGGAGAGTTCGCGGCGGCGGGGCCCAGGTTGCGCAGGGAGGCGGTGATGTAGCCGGGTGCGGCGGGCTCGGCCAGCAGGAGTCCGTCGGCGACCTCGCCCGCGACCGCCTGCGACTTGGGGCCGCGGACACCCAGGATCACCGGGGGGACGATGCCGGGGGTCTCTGTGAGGACCACGCCCTCGCAGCGTACGTACCGTCCGTTCTCGGGGCCTGGCTCACCGGCGATGAGCTGGCGGAGCGCTCTGGCGTACTCCTTGATCAGGGTCAGGGGGCTCTCGGGCCAGGACCCGACCTGGCGCATCCAGCCGGGCATGCCGTGGCCGATCCCCGCGATGAGCCGGCCGGGGTGGAGCTGGGCGAGGGTGGCCAGTTCCATCGCGGCGAAGGCCACGTTGCGGGCACCGGCGGGCATGATGCCGATCCCGACGGTGAGGTTCGTGGCGGCCAGGACGGTGGCGGCCTGTGCGACACCGCCGCGCCAGCCGAGGTCCTCCACCACCCAGACCTGGTCGAACCCCAGCTCCTCCGCGCTCCGGACATAGGGCAGCACCTCGCCGACGGGGAGATCGAGCGGCAGCATGACACCGACAGGGCCGCGAGCGGGGTGTGCGGGGGACTCGGGCATCGGGGGCTCCTTCGGTCGGCTGAGGGCGTTCTCCCGGCCTCGGGCGACCGGGGAAAGGAGAGCTTGTGCGGCACGGCTGTCAGGGACCGTGCCGCACAAGCGGTCAGGGGGTGTTGGCCGGCATCTCGCGCCGGCGGGTGCGGTCGGGTCCGGTACGCAGGACGCCGGCGCCCACGGCGGTGGTCACGCACAGCAGGGTCAACAGGACGAAGGCGTGGTTGAGGGCGACGACGTGCGTCAGCCAGCCGATCACTGCGGGGCCGGCGAGCATGCCGACGTAACCGAGTCCTGCGACGCGGGAGACGTTGGCCCCGGCGGCGGCGGGGTCGGTGTGCCCGGCCGCGCTGAACAACTGCGGGACGGTGCCGGACAGGCCCAGTCCGAACAGCGCCCAGCCCGTGAACACGGCCCACAGCCACGGGGCGAGGACCACGAGGGTGATGCCGACGGCGGCCATGATCGCGCCGTGGCGCAGGATCGCCAGAGAACCGAACCGGGCGGCGAAGCGGTCGGCGAGGAGCCGGCCGACGGTCATGGCCGCGGCGAAGGTGCCGTACGCGAAGGCCGCCGTGCCGGCGGACGTACCCAGGACGTCCTTCATGTGCAGGACGCTCCAGTCGTTGGCGGCGCCCTCGCACAGCATCACCATCAGCGCCAGGACGGCCAGCAGCCAGACCCGGCCCGTGGTGCCGCCACGCTCGGCCGCCGGAGGCGTCCCGGTCTCGTCCGCGGAGCCGGGGCCCTCGACGGCGGGAGCGGCGGGCAGCAGGGCACGCGCCGAGGCCAGGGAGATCACCACGCCCACGGCTCCCATGGCGGCCATGCCCGCGGCCGGGGGCAGGCCGGCGCCCGCCGCGCCCGCTCCGGCGAGTGCGGCGAGGACACCGCCGACGGAGAACGTGGCGTGGAAGCCGGACATGACGGGGCGGCCGTACGCCTTCTCCACGTGCACGGCGTGGGCGTTCATGCTCACGTCCAGGCAGCCGTTGCAGAGTCCGAAGACCAGCAGCGCGCCGGCCAGCGTCCACGGGTCCTGGGCGAGACCGGGCAGGAACAGGGTCGCGCCGCAGAGCACGCCGCCGGCGGGAACCACGACGCGGGTGCCGAGCCGGTCGGTCAGGGGGCCCGCCACCTGCATGCCTACGAAGGCTCCGAGCCCGAGCACCACCAGCAGGCCGCCGAGCGCGGCGTGGCTGATGCCCACGCGCTCCTCGATGGCGGGGATGTTGACCACCCACGTGCCCAGCAAGGTGCCGTACAGGACGAAGTAGACATAGGTCGCCACGCGGGCGGCTCGCAGGGAACGTTCCATACCGCCCAGCGTAACGAACATTTTAGATGTTCGAAGGCCCGTGTAATGAACAGATTTGTTGTTCATTTCACAGTGGTGTTCAATCGTGGTATGAGCAACGCAGACCGGCACGGGCTGATCGCGAAGGTCGTCAGGGACGCCGGAGGCGCGACCGTCCAGGAACTCGCGGAGCTGACCGGCGCCTCGGAGATGACCATCCGGCGCGACCTCGACACCCTCGCCGCCCAGGGCGTCCTCGAGCGCGTCCGCGGAGGGGCGCGCACCCTGCTGCTCCGGGGCGAGGAACCTCCCTTCGCGCTGCGCGCCCACGAGGCGATCGACGCCAAACGCCGGATCGCCGCCGAGATCTCCGTACGCATCGCCGACGGCGAGAGCGTCCTGCTGGACAGCGGCACCACCTGCCTGGAGGTCGCCCGCCTCCTGCGCGAACGGCCCGTCACGGTAATGCCCCTGTCCCTGCAGGCCATCCACCTGGTCGCCGAGACGCCCGGCCCGGCCACACTGGTCGTGCCCGGCGGACAGCCGCGCGCCGGCGAAGGGGCCCTCACCGGCCCCCTCACCCTCGCGTCCCTGGCCGCCCTGCGCTTCGACACCGCCGTCATAGGCTGCTGCGGGCTGACCGCGGCCGACGGCCTGACCGCCTACGACCTCGACGACGCCGCGGTGAAGAAGGCGGGCATCGCCTCCGCCCGCCGCGTCATCGGCGCCGCCGACGGCAGCAAACTCGGCCACACCGCCTACGCCCACGTCGGTGCCGCCGCCCTGCTGCACACCCTCGTCACGGACACCACCGCAGCCGCCGAGGAGGTCACCGCACTCGAGGCCGGCGGCACCGTCGTCCGGACCGTCTGACAGACCGTCCGCTCCTCATGCCCTACCGCCCGTGCGGCCTGTCTCGGCTGCACGGGCGGTAGGCGTCACCGGGCGCGGGGCAGTCTCAGAGGTGCTGCTCCGTGGCCCTGATGCGGTCGTACTCGTCCTGGCGCTCGTCGGTGATGTACGCCGGGATCGGGAAGTCCCACCAGCCGGGCACCCAGGGGCCCGCGGCGTCGCGGTCCGTGGGGACCTCGATCACGGCGGGGGCTCCGGACCGGACCGCCTTGCGCAGGGTCGGCTCCAGGGACGCGGCGTCGTCGACCTTCCACGACTCGATCCCGAAGGCCCGGCCCATGGCCGCGAAGTCGGGGCTGTACGGCGAGCCGTCGGGGTGCGAGAACTCCGTGCCGATGTGCCGCGAGGTCTGCTTGCGCTGGCCGCCGCGGATCGACATGTAGCCCGCGTTGTTCTGGACCACGAAGATCACCGGTGCGTCGGCGGTGACGCTCAGGGCGATCTCCTGGGAAGTCATCAGGAAGTCGCCGTCGCCGAGGACGCACACCACGGGGCACTCCGGTCGGGCGAGCTTGGCCCCTACGGCGGCCGGAATGGCCCAGCCCATGGAGGAGAAGCCGCCGGAGGTGAGGTGGGTGCGCGGCGAGTAGACCGGGAAGGTCTGCTTGACCGCTCCCTGGGTGTTGCCCGACCCGGCGACGATGATCGCCTCGCGCGGGAGCACGTTGCGCAGGGCGCCGAGCGGGCGCTGGGAGGTGAAGGGGAAGCGGTCGCTGTCGCGGCGGCCGGCGAGCTTCTCCTCCCAGTCCTGCTTGAGGCTCGCGAGCTCGGCGAGGTACTCGGAGCGGTCGACGCCCTTGCTGGGCAGGGAGTCGACGATGGCCGCCACCGCGCGCTGGGCGTCGGCGACTATGCCCACTTCGGCGGGGTAGTTCTTGCCGATCTCGTGCGGGTCGATGTCGATGTGGATGAGCTTCGCCGGCGGGATGGAGAAGCTGATGCCCTTGGCGTAGCTGGAGGCGGACCAGTCGGTGAAGCGGCAGCCGACGGAGATGACGACGTCGGCGGAGCTCGCGATCGCGTTGCCGGTCATCGTGCCGGTCTGGCCGACGCTGCCGGCGAACAGCTCGTGGTCCTCGGGGAAGGCGCTCTTGCCGTTCCACGTGGTGACGACCGGGATCTGCCACCGCTCGGCGAGCGCGAGGACCTGGTCGGACGCCTCGGACGTGATCGCGCCGCCGCCGACCACGATGACGGGCCGGGTGGCCGCGCGCAGCACGTCCACCGCGCGGTCGACGGCCTCCGGGTCGGGGTGCTGGCGGCCGACGGGGATGCGCCGCTCGAGGTCGTGGAGGTCCACGTTCGCGGCCTCGGCCTGTACGTCCATGGGGACTTCGAGGTGCACAGGGCCCGGGCGGCCGGTCAGCATGGAGTTGAAACAGCGGTGCAGGACGAAGGGGAGCTCCTCGACCCGGGTGACGACCCAGTGCCGCTTGCTGACGGCCTCGGCCACCTTGGGAAAGTCGTTGGCCGTGTAGCGGTCGAGTTCCTGCAGCAGTCCGTGGCCGCGCATGTGGGTCGGCGGGCCGCCCGTGACGACGAGAACACTGGTGGAGTCCGTGAACGCGGTGCCCATGCCGATCACGGTGTTGCTCGCGCCGGCGCCGATGGAGGTCACCGCGGCCTGCGGGCGGCCGGTGACGCGGTAGTAGCCGTCGGCGAGGTGGACGGCGCTCTGCTCGTGGAAGGTCTGGATGAAGGGGATCCTGGACTCGTCGTCGAGGAAGGCGTCGGTCAGTGACCAGATGCCGTGGCCGGGAATGCCGGCTACGACGTCGACCCCGTAGTTGCGCAGGGTCCGCGCGACGATCTGGCCTCCGGTGAGGACAGGCATGGTGTGCTCCCAATCAGCTCGGTTCGAAGGGGGTCAGGCGTCCTGACGGGCGGCCCAGGCGAAACCCTGGGTGCACAGGCGGGTGACGTCCGGGTTCTGGAGGTCGTCGAGGTCGTGTCCGACCGCGCTGTAGAAGACGCGGCCCTGCCCCCAGGCGCGGGTCCAGGCCTGAGGGATCGTCTTTCCCTCCAGCCAGGGCAGGTGTTCACCGGTGAAGGTGGACTCGGCCAGGACGTGGTTGTTGGGGTCGACGGACATGTAGTACTGCTCCGAGGCGACCCGGAAGTCCTCCACGCCCGCGGTGACCGGGTGGCCGGTGTCCGTGACGGTGACCTCGTAGGGGTACTTCACGCCCTCGCCCGCGGGGTGTTCGAGGAAGCTGCCGCCGAGCAGCCAGTGGTACTTGAGGCTGGTGCGGAACGCGGCGGCCGCGCCGTGCCAGGCGGCGATCCCGGTGCCGCTCTCCACCGCCCCCAGCAGGTTCGACTCCTGGGCGGCGGTCAGCCCCTCGGACAGCAGGGCGTTGTTCCAGTTGAGGGCGATGAGGTCGTAGCCGGTGAGGTCGGCGTCGAGCGCGAAGATGTCGTTGGTCTCGTCGACGTCGAATCCGAGATTCTTGAAGATCGGGAGGGCCCATTCCTCGGCCACCTGGTAGGGCTTGTGCCCCGGCCAGCCTCCGTACAGATACAGGACGCGGGTCATGCGTTCTTCCCTCCGGTCGTACGAGTCAGGGCCGCGGCGCGGCTGCGCAGGCGCTCGGCCACCTCCATGGCGTCGCCCTCCGGTGCGGTGGACTTGCGTTCCGGCTTCATGACCAGCAGGTACACCAGACCCACGGCGGCGACGACGAGGAAGCCGACGAGTGCGATGTACTGGTCCAGGAGCGAGGTTCCCGCGCCGCCGGCGGGCAGGGCGAGAAGGACCATCCCGAGCACGCCGTAGATCAGGGCCGCCACGTTGACCACGAAGCCCCAGCGGCCGAGGGTCCAGGCCCCGGCGGGACGCCAGCCCTTCAGGCGCATCCGCAGCGCGGCCAGTACGACCATCATGAACGCCGCGTATCCGGCCAGCACCTGGAACGCCACGATCTTGGTGAGGGAGTCGGGCGAGTAGTAGACGAACACGAAGATCAGCAGCGGAACGACGTTCACGGCCAGCAGCGCGTTCATGGGGACGCGGTGCGTGCGGGAGATCTTCGAGAAGACACGGGACCCCGGGAACATGTCGTCGCGGGCGAAGGAGAAGACGATCCGGCTCGCGGCGGCCTGCTGGCTCATCACACCCGCGATGAAGGACGTGACGATGACCGTGAGCACCGCCTTCGTGCCCACGACCCCGAGAGAGCTCTGCAGGATCGAGGGGATCGGATTGGTGTCCTTGCCCGAGAGGATCGAGGCGAGGTCCGGAGCCGCGAGGGCGTACCCGACGAACGCGAGGAGCGCGGCCACTCCACCGACGGCCACGGTCAGCTGCATGGCCCGCGGGATGCTGCGGGAGGGGTTGGGAACCTCCTCCGCGATCTCACCGCACGCCTCGAAGCCGTAGAAGAGGAAGAGCCCGACGAGCGAGGCACCGATGAAGGCCATGAGGTAGCTGTCGTGGTTGGAGCTGGTGGCCTGGAAGAAGATCGAGAAGGAGTTGTGCCGTTCGAAGATCAGCAGGTAGAGGCCCACGAGGACGATGCCGATCAGCTCCGCGGCGAGTCCGATCTTCGAGATCAGAGCCAGGGTCCTGGTGCCGAAACAGTTGCAGATCAGGCAGAGAACGGTCATGCCGATCGCGATCCACAGGCGCTGGGCCGGGGTGGAGCTGATGCCGGGCGCGTCGGTGGTTCCGGCGAAGAGGCTGGCCAGGAAGTCCGAGCTGAAGAGTGCGGTGCTGGTGATGCCGATGGTGATGGTGCAGATGTAGATCCACGCGTTGAACCAGGCGTAGCGTCCGTTCCACAGCCGTCTGACCCATTGGTAGAGGCCGCCGGCGAGCGGGAACTGCGAGACGACCTCTCCGAACACCAGCGCGACCAGGAACTGCCCGGCCCCGACTATGCAGATCCAGAAGATGGACGGTCCGCCCGCGGTCGCCAGACCGACCGCGAAGAGGGCCACGACGCCCACGAGGGGCGAGAGGTACACGAAGCCCAGGGCGAAGTTCCCCCACAGGCTGACCTTGCGGTCGAACTTCTGCTCATAGCCCAGTGCCGCGAGCAGTTCCGCGTCCTCGGCCGATGAGACGGGGGTCGCGGTCCCGCCCGAGGGGCCGACGGGGGCGGGTGTGGGCGCCGCGTGCGCCTCGTTGTCCGTAGCTGACATGACGATCTCCGTGGGTCGAGGGGGAGGTGCTCCTTGTCGAACGGCTGCCGTGCTGCGTGTGCGGTCCGGCATAAGTCGCGATCGGTCATCGCGGTTCAGCTCTGCTCGAGGGTGTGGTCGGTCCAGATCAGCCGGGCCGATCCGTAGCGCGCGGCGCGGACGTCTCCCGAGCGCGCGTGTCCCTCGAAGTTCTCGATGCGCGAGGCCCTGCCACAGATCTCGCCGAGCCGGGCACTGGACCCGGAGTCCCTGATCTCCTGATAGGTCATGGTCTTGAGGTACTTGCCGACCCAGAGGCCGCCGGTGTAGCGGGCCGCTCCCAGGGTGGGCAGCACGTGGTTGGTGCCGATGACCTTGTCGCCGTACGCGACGCACGTCTTGTCCCCGAGGAACAGGGCGCCGTAGTTGCGCATCCGGTGCAGGGCCTCGCGAGGCTCGGCGGTCAGGATCTGGACGTGCTCGCTGGCGTACTGATCGGCGAGTTCGTAGGCGGCGTCCAGGGTGGGGACCACGATCACCTCGCCGTGGTCGCGCCAGGCACGCCCGGCGACGTCTCCGGTGGGCAGGCCGGGCAGCAGCTCTTCCACCCAGGCGATGGTCCGCCTGCCCACCTCCTCGGACGTCGTGACGAGAACCGTCGGGGAGTCGGGTCCGTGCTCGGCCTGGGACAGCAGGTCCGTCGCCACCACGAACGGGTCCGCGGTGTCGTCCGCGACGATCAGTACTTCCGTCGGCCCGGCGAAGAGGTCGATCCCGACCTCGCCGAAGAGCTGGCGCTTGGCCTCCGCCACATAGGCGTTGCCGGGGCCGGCGAGCATGTCGACCGCGTCGATCGTCTCGGTGCCCAGCGCCAGGGCCGCCACGGCCTGGACACCGCCCATGACGTAGATCTCGTCGGCGCCGGCCAGGTGCATCGCGGCGATGCTGACGGGCGGCGGAGCCCCTCGGTCCGGCGGAGTCGTGGCGGCGACCCGCTCGACACCTGCGACCTTGGCCGTCAGGACGGTCATGTGGGCCGACGCGGTGAGGGGGTAGCGGCCGCCGGGAACGTAGGCGCCGGCCGCGCCGATGGGGATGTTGCGCTGCCCCAGGAACACGCCGGGCAGCGTCTCGACCTCGAAGTCGGTGAGGGAGTCCCGCTGCGCCTGGGCGAAGCCGCGGACCTGCGTCTGGACGAACCGCAGGTCGTCGAGGACCGTCTCGGGGACGGAGGAGACGACGGATGCGATCTGGTCGGGACCGAGCCGATAGGACTCCGGGCTCCAGTCGTCGAACTTCTGCGACCAGCGGCGCACGGCGGCGTCCCCGTTGGCCCGTACGTCGGCGATCACGTCCGCGACGGTCTCGACGATTTCCGGACGGCTGGTCCGCGACGTCTTCACGGCGACAGGAGCCTTGATGGTCTTGTGTTGTGCTGACACTCTGCACTCCTTGCACGGGGTCGTGCCTGCGGGCTTGACCTGAAGTCTGGGGAAACAAGGAGTGGGACGACAGGCACAGTGTGTGCAATATTGGCCCTGGATCGTGCACACATCGAGGTAGTGGTTCATGGCTGAAGTCCTGACGGTTCGCGCCGCCCTGGAGCTCGAGGTGTTCACGCGCACCGCCGTGCGTGTGTATGCCGGGGAAAGGAATCTGGATCGTCCCGTGCGCTGGGTGCACACCGGGGAGATCCCGGACATCCATCGCTTTCTCACGGGTCAGGAGATGCTGCTGACGGCCGGCCTCGGCATGGGCGCGACAGCGCTCGAGCAGCGGGCGTTCATCCGACGGCTCGCGGACGCCCACGCGGCCGTGCTCGTCGTCGAACTGGCCGGGCGCATGTTCGACTCCATGCCGGAGGCCGTGATCGAGGAGGCCGAGGCGGTCGGCCTGCCCCTGGTGGGACTCACCGACGAGATTCCCTTCGTCGAGACGTCGGCCCAGGTCCACGAGGTCCTGGTCGGGATGCGCGTCAAGCAGCTGATCGCCGAAGAGGCCACCAGCCAGGCGTTCATGGATCTGCTCCTGGCGGACGAGGACTACGTCGGCGTGGTCAGGGAACTGGCCCGTCGCACCGGGCACCCCGTGGTGCTGGAGGACGTCGCCCACCAGATGCTGGCGTACGGAGGAGCGACGCCGGAGGCCGACCGGGTCGTGGACGAGTGGAGTGCGCATTCCCGGGCGATTCACGAACGCCACTCCTCTCTCGCGGCGCAGCGCCCCGGGGTCCCGACCGCCTCGGCGGCATCGTTCCGCGAGGTCGCGCCGTGCGCCCGCCAGCCCGTGGTGCTCCGGGGCGAGTCGTGGGGGTGGATCCACCTTCTGCACGGTGGAAAGCAGCCGAGCCCGCCCGAACTGCGCACGCTGGAGCGGGCCGCCGCGGCCGTGGCGATCTCGCTGCTGAGCGAACGGGAGAGCGGCGCGCGCGCATCCCAGCGCCAGACGGCGCTGCTCAACCGGCTTCTGCTGGGCGACATCACAGGAGAGCGGTTCGTGACCCTCAGTCTGGCGCTCGGCCAGGACCTGCGCGGACGGGACCTGATCGTCGTCACGGCATGGGCGGGGGACGAGGAGCCGGTCAAGGACCATCTCCTCGCCCGTCTTCTGGAGGAGGCAGGCTGGCCCGCCGTCGTGGGCGACACCGGAGACTTCGACGTGGCGGTCGTGGGCCTGCCCGCCCGCGTCGACGCCGGCCAAGTGCAGACCCTGCTGGCCGATCACGGGGTAAGGGGTGGCATCAGCCGCGTCGTGGAGCCGGCGGTGCTTCCGCTGGCCCTGCGCCAGAGCCGCAGCGCGGCGTCCGTCGCGGCGGCGGCCTCGACCACGGAAGTGCGTCACTTCGACGATCTGGGAGCTCTGCGCCTCCTCGTCGCCCTCTCCGAAGGCCCCGAACTCAGGCGCTACGTCGAGGACGAACTCGGTCCGCTCCTCGAGCACGACGCACTGGCGAAGAACCCTCTGCTGCCCACCCTCCGCACGTTCCTCGACTGCGGTGGCAACAAGGCCCGGGCGGCGGAGGAGCTCTTCATCCAGCGACGCACCCTCTACCACCGCCTCGACAGACTCTCCGAGATCCTCGGCCTGGACCTCACGCAGGTCAGTAACCAGCAGCGGCTGCAATTGGCCGTGCGCGGACACGACCTGCTGCGCAAGCCGACGCTGCGGCGGACCTGACCTGCGCGAGAGACCTGACCTGCGGCAGATCCGGCCGCTGCGACGTCAGTCCTTCGTCGCTCTGGCCAAGGACGGGGCGATGCGCAGGGCGTTCGCGCCGATCGTCAGGGCCGGGTTGAGCGCCGCGGAGGACGGGAAGAACGACGAGTCGGCCACCCAGAGGTTCTCGACGTCATGGCTGCGGCACAGAGGGTCCAGCACGCTCTGCGCCGGGTCGTGACCCGCCACGGCCGTTCCGCACATGTGGGAGTTGGTCTCGATGCCCATGCGCTGGGTGAAGATCAGCGGATACCCGGACTTGCGGACCGCCCGGGTCACCCGGCGCACGAGTTCGTGGTGGGGCGCGACGTTGGTCGGCGTCCAGTCGATGAGGATGCGGTCGCCGTCCACCCGTACCCGGTTGTTCCGGGACGGGAGGTCCTCGGTCGTCAGGTAGATGTCGAGGCTTCTGCCCGCCATGAACTTCAGGGCCCACGTCGGTGCCCACGGACGCGCGGGCTTGAGCATGGGGGCCTGCAGCTTGCCCAGCATCTGGAGGTTCCCCAGCGGGAAACGCGTCCCCGGCCCGGCTTCGTAGAAGTCGTTCAGACCGAGGGTCTTCTGCCACTGCGTGGGGTTGGTCCGCAGGGGGTTGACCCCGACGAAGAACGTGCTGTTGTGGACCATGTAGTTGCGGCCCAGCAGTCCGGACGAGTTGGCGAGACCCTCAGGGTGCGCGTCGCCGGCCGAACGGAGCAGCAGCGCGGCGGAGTTGACGGCACCGCCGGCCAGGGCGAAGGTCCTGGCGTTGATACGGATGATCCGGCCCGCGTGCCGTGCCTCGGCGGCGACGACCTTCCGCCCGTCGGGCGAGGTGATCAGGCGTGTGATCTCCGCACCCGTGAGGATCTTCACGCCGTCGCGCAGCGCGGGGAGAAGGAGCCGGTTCTCGGCGTCGGACTTCATGCCCGTCTCGTCCGGACAGCCGTCGGCGGTCGTCACGGCGGCGCGATCCGCCTGAGTGCTGATGTTCAGGGCGTTCGGCGTGTGGAACGGGTGCAGGCCCTGCCGGCGCAGCGACCGGGAGAACCGCTCGATCTCCGGTTCGTGCTGGAGCGCCGGATACGGGTAGGGCTTGGAGCGGGGCGGCTCGGTCGGGTCCTCGCCGGTCTGCCCGTGCACCTGGAGCAACTCCTCCATGACGGTGTAGGAGGGCTCCAGGTCCTCGTAGTCGAAAGGCCAGGCGCGCGAGACGCCCTCGTGGTGTTCCACCTCGGTGAAGTCACTGCGCCGGAAACGGGGCAGCATCGCGCCGTAGAAGCGGGTGTTTCCGCCCACCCAGTAATACACACCCGGCGCGAACGGTTTGCCGGTGCCGCCGTCGTACCAATAGCCGGCGTTCTTGTACCGGCCCTTGATGTACATCTCGGCCGGCTGCGAGTTCTCGGGTTCACGGGGAAGGAAATGGCCCCGCTCCGCGACGAGGACGTCGAGACCGGACTCCTTCAGCGCCCAGGCCAGCGAGGACCCGCCCATGCCGGAGCCGATGATCAGGACATCGGTGCTGATCTCCTCGGCGGTGCCGACTGAGACGAGGGCCTCGGGCCGGAGCTCCGGAGGCGTGTAATCCTGACGGACCGGGTCGGACATGAGTCGGGATCCCCTCTTTGCCGCGGTGGTTCGAAGAGAGCCTAAGCAGCGGCGCGGATACAGCACATGCACGGAATGGGTAATGACTGGCGCCCCAAGTGCTCACTTCGTGCATGTGCTGACCATGCCCGGCGTCCCTAGCCTCTCCAGGAACGACGCGCGCCGACCAAGGCGACCGGACTTCCACGGAGGCGAAATGGACAGGGAATCGTATGACTACATCGTCGTCGGGGCCGGCTCGGCCGGCTGTGCGCTGGCGGCCCGGCTGTCCGAGGATCCGGATGTCACGGTCGCGCTGATCGAAGCGGGACCGCCGGCCCGGGGCCGACTCTTCGAGATACCCGCACTGTTCTCCCAGCAGCTGAAGACAGCCTTCGACTGGGACTTCGAGACCGAGCCCGAGCCGCAGCTCGCGGGGCGCCGCGCCTACCTGCCCCGCGGCCGCGCGATCGGCGGCACCAGCTCGATGAACACCATGCTGTACGTGCGCGGGCACCGCTACGACTACGACACGTGGGAGCGGCTCGGCAACCCGGGCTGGGGGTACGACGACGTCCTGCCGTTCTTCAGGAAGTCGGAGGACAACGAGCGCGGCGCCGACGACTTCCACGGCGTCGGCGGTCCCCTCACCGTCAGCGACCCCCGCTCTGTCCACCCCTTGCTGACGGCATGGGTCGAGGCGGCTCAGGACGCGGGCCACAAGTACAACTCGGACTTCAACGGAGCTGAGCAGGAGGGCGTGGGCTACCACCAGGTCACGCAGCGGAACGGCCTGCGGTGCAGCAGCGCGATCGCGTTCCTGGAGCCGGCCGCGGGCCGTCCGAACCTCACCGTGCTTCCCTCGACGACCGCCCTGCGCCTGAGCTTCGACGGCTCGCGGGCCGCCGGCCTGGAGGTCGACCACCTCGGCACCGTCCGGACGATCCACGTCGACCGTGAGATCGTGCTGTCCCTCGGGGCCTACAACTCGCCCCACCTGCTCCTCCAGTCAGGCGTCGGCCCGGCCGACGAACTGACCGCGGGAGGGATCACCCCCTTGCACGACCTGCCGGACGTCGGCAGGAACATGCAGGACCACACCGGGTGTTTCATCAGCTTCTTCAGCGACACCCAGCCGCTCCTGGGACCGGACACCTCCGCGGAGGAGCGGCTCCTGCGCGAGCAGGGCACAGGCCCGATGGCCTGGAACGAGACCGGCGGCTTCTTCAGCTCCAGCGACGACCTCCCCGCCCCGGACATCCAGGTGCACGCCGCGCTGGGCATCGTCCGTGACGAAGGCCTGGCCGCGCCGCTCGAGCCGGGAATGTCGTTCGGCCCCTACGTCGCACGGCCCGCGAGCCGCGGTTCGGTGCGGCTGCGGCACTCCCACCCGTACGCCAAGCCGCGCATCTTCCACAACTACCTCGCCGATCCCGACGACCGCCGGCGGCTGCGCGAGGGCGTCCGTCTGTGTATGCGCATCGCCCGTGAGAAGCGGCTGACGTCCCTGCTGCAGGCGGACCTGCGCGCGGCCGCCGACGCCGGGCTCGCCCCGCTGTCGGACAGCGACCAGGACATCGACGACTTCATCCGCACGCAGTCGTTCTCCTTCTACCACCCGTCGGGCACCTGCATGATGGGCAAGGTCGTCGACCACGAACTCCGTGTGCGCGGGCTGGAGAACGTGCGCGTGGCGGACACGTCGATCATGCCGACCCTCGTCACCGGGAACACGAACGCTCCCGCCATCATGATCGGAGAAAGGGCCGCCTCGTTGGTACGGGCGTCGGCGGGATGAACCCGCCCCTCAGCACTCGATGATGTTCACCGCCAGCCCGCCCCGGGCCGTCTCCTTGTACTTGACGGACATGTCCGCCCCGGTGTCCTTCATCGTCTTGATGACCTTGTCCAGGGACACCTTGTGGGAGCCGTCGCCGCGCATGGCCATCCGGGCGGCGGTGACGGCCTTGACCGCCGCCATGCCGTTGCGTTCGATGCACGGGATCTGGACCAGCCCGCCGACCGGGTCGCAGGTGAGGCCGAGGTTGTGTTCCATGCCGATCTCGGCGGCGTTCTCGACCTGCTCCGGTGAGCCGCCGAGGACCTCGGCCAGGGCGCCCGCGGCCATCGAGCACGCGGAGCCGACCTCGCCCTGGCAGCCGACCTCGGCGCCTGAGATGGAGGCGTTCTCCTTGAACAGCATGCCGATCGCGCCCGCGGCGAGCAGGAAGCGGACCACGCCCTCCTCGTCGGCGCCCGGCACGAAGTTGACGTAGTAGTGCAGGACCGCCGGGATGATGCCGGCCGCGCCGTTGGTGGGGGCGGTGACGACGCGGCCGCCGGCCGCGTTCTCCTCGTTGACCGCCATCGCGTAGAGGGTGATCCACTCCATGGACAGAGCCAGCGGGTCGCCCTCGGAGCGGAGCTTGCGCGCGGTGTTCGCGGCACGGCGGCGCACCTTGAGGCCGCCCGGCAGGATGCCCTCGCGGGACATGCCGCGCGCCACGCACGACTCCATCACCCGCCAGATCTCCAGCAGGCCGTCCCGGATCTCCTCCTCGGTGCGCCAGGCGCGCTCGTTCTCCAGCATCAGCGCCGAGATGGACAGACCCGTCTCCTCCGCCAGACGCAGCAGTTCGTCGCCCGTACGGAAGGGGTACTTCAGGGCGGTGTCGTCGAGTTTGATGCGGTCCGCGCCGACGGCCTCCTCGTCGACGACGAAGCCGCCGCCGACCGAGTAGTAGGTCTTCGTCAGCAGCTCCGCGCCCGAGGCGTCGTACGCCCACAGGGTCATGCCGTTCGCGTGGTACGGGAGGGCCTTGCGGCGGTGCAGGACCATGTCGTCGTCGAAGGAGAACGCGATCTCGTGCTCGCCCAGCAGATTCAGCCGGCCGTCGGTCTTGATCGCCTCCACCCGGTCGTCGGCCTTCTCCACGTCGACCGTGCGCGGGGAGTCGCCCTCCAGGCCGAGCAGGACCGCCTTGGGCGTGCCGTGGCCGTGGCCGGTGGCGCCGAGTGAGCCGTACAGCTCGGCACGGACCGAGGCGACCGACTCCAGCAGCGCCTCGTTGCGCAGCCGCCGGGCGAACAGGCCGGCCGCGCGCATCGGGCCGACCGTGTGGGAGCTGGACGGGCCGATGCCGATCGAGAACAGGTCGAAGACCGAGATGGCCACGGGAACTCCTGACTACGGGGGTGGTGCGGTGGAACCGGGCGCCGCGACCGCTTGTGGCGGGCACGGCGCCCTGAAAGGTTTCTTCGCTGCTTATGAGGTGCTGCTTGTGAGGTGCTGCTTGTGCAGGTGTCGCTGTGCGGGCGCTACTTGTTCAGGCCCGGGTACAGCGGGTGCCGGTCGGCCAGGGCCTTCACCCGGGCCTTGAGCGCGTCCGCGTCGTAGGACGGCTTGAGCGTCTCGGCGATGACGTCCGCGACCTCCGCGAAGTCCTCGGCCTCGAAGCCCCGCGTCGCCAGGGCCGGCGTACCGATCCGCAGACCGGACGTCACCATCGGCGGGCGCGGGTCGTTCGGGATCGCGTTGCGGTTGACCGTGATGCCCACCTCGTGGAGGCGGTCCTCGGCCTGCTGTCCGTCCAGCTCCGAGTGGCGCAGGTCGACCAGGACCAGGTGCACGTCCGTGCCGCCGGACAGGACGTCCACGCCCACGGCCCGGACGTCGTCCTTCACCAGACGCTCGGCCAGGATGCGGGCACCCTCCAGCGTACGGCGCTGGCGCTCCTTGAAGTCCTCGGAGGCGGCGACCTTGAACGAGACCGCCTTGGCCGCGATCACATGCTCCAGCGGACCGCCCTGCTGACCGGGGAAGACAGCGGAGTTGATCTTCTTGGCGAGTTCGGCCGTGGAGAGGATCACACCGCCGCGCGGGCCGCCCAGCGTCTTGTGGGTGGTCGTGGTCACCACGTGCGCGTGCGGTACGGGGTTCGGGTGCAGCCCCGCCGCCACCAGCCCGGCGAAGTGCGCCATGTCGACCATCAGGTACGCGCCGACCTCGTCCGCGATCCGGCGGAACTCGGCGAAGTCCAGCTGCCGCGGGTAGGCGGACCAGCCCGCGACGATCAGCTTCGGCCGGGACTCCTTCGCCAGCCGCTCCACCTCGGCCATGTCGACCCGGCCGTCGTCGCCGACGTGGTAGGCGACGACGTCGTAGAGCTTGCCGGAGAAGTTGATCTTCATGCCGTGGGTCAGGTGCCCGCCGTGCGCGAGATTCAGACCCATGATGGTGTCGCCAGGCTTGAGCAGCGCGAACATCGCGGCGGCGTTGGCCTGGGCGCCCGAGTGCGGCTGGACGTTGGCGTGCTCGGCGCCGAACAGCTCCTTGACCCGGTCGATGGCGATCTGCTCGACCACGTCGACGTGCTCGCAGCCGCCGTAGTAGCGGCGGCCCGGGTAGCCCTCGGCGTACTTGTTGGTCAGGACCGAGCCCTGCGCCTCCATGACCGCGACCGGGGCGAAGTTCTCCGAGGCGATCATCTCGAGCGTGGACTGCTGCCGGTGCAGCTCGGCGTCGACCGCGGCGGCGACGGCCGGGTCGAACTCGTGCAGGGACGTGTTCAGGACGGACATACGGCTACGACCTCTCAGCCGGCGGAGAAGGCGGTGTACTCGTCGGCGGAGAGCAGGTCGCCCGGCTCGTCCGTGACGCGCACCTTGAACAGCCAGCCGCCCTCGAAGGGGGCCGAGTTCACCAGGGACGGGTCGTTCACGACGTCCTCGTTGACCTCGGTGACCTCACCGGAGACCGGGGAGTAGAGGTCGGAGACGGACTTGGTCGACTCCAGCTCGCCGCAGGTCTCGCCCGCGGACACGGTGTCACCGACCTCCGGGAGCTGGACGAAGACGACGTCGCCGAGCGCGTTCGCCGCGTGCTCCGTGATGCCGATCGTCGAGACGCCGTCCTCGGCGCCCGACAGCCACTCGTGTTCCTTGCTGTAGCGCAGCTCTTTGGGGTTGCTCATGGCCTGGATTCTCCTGTACGCGCGGGAGTGCTGGTGAATGCTGATGAAGGGGACCGCTGGTGAGCGGGGATGAGACGCCCGGGACCGCTGTGGCGGCCCGCGTGCCGGTGTCCGCTTCCGGCGCTTGGCCGGTCTCTACTTCTGGCGCTTGTAGAACGGCAGCGCCACGACCTCGTACGGCTCGTGACTGCCCCGGATGTCCACGGCCACACCGGGTGTACCGGGAGCCGCGTGCGCGGGGTCGACGTACGCCATCGCGATCGGCTTGCCGAGCGTGGGGGAGGGCGCGCCGGAGGTGACCTCGCCGATCACCTCGCCGCCGGTGACGACCGGGTACCCGGCGCGCGGGACCCTACGGCCCTCGGCGACGAGGCCGACCAGGACGCGCGGCGGGTTCTGCTCGGCGCGCGCGGCGGCCTCGGTCAGGGCCTCGCGGCCGACGAAGTCGCCCTCCTTCTCGAACTTCACCACCCGGCCGAGCCCGGCGTCGAAGGGCGTCAGGGAGGTGCTCAGCTCGTGCCCGTACAGCGGCATGCCCGCCTCCAGGCGCAGCGTGTCACGGCAGGACAGCCCGCACGGGACCAGACCGGCGCCCTCGCCCGCCTTGGTGAGGGCCTGCCACAGCTCCACGGCGTGCTCCGGCTTCACGAACAGCTCGAAGCCGTCCTCGCCGGTGTACCCGGTGCGGGCGATGAGGGCCGGGACGCCCGCGACCGTGCCGGGCAGACCCGCGTAGTACTTCAGGCCGTCGAGGTCGGCGTCGGTGAGGGACTTCAGGATCCCCGGGGATTCCGGGCCCTGCACGGCGAGCAGCGCGTAGGCGTCCCGGTCGTCGCGCACCTCGGCGTCGAAGCCGGCGGAACGTTCCACCAGCGCGTCCAGGACCACCTGGGCGTTGGAGGCGTTCGCGACGACCATGTACTCCTGCTCGGCCAGCCGGTACACGATCAGGTCGTCGAGGATGCCGCCGTCGGCCTGGCAGATCATGGTGTAGCGGGCGCGGCCGGGCTTGACCCCGCCGATGTTGCCGACCAGCGCGTGGTCGAGGAGGGCGGCGGCCCCTGGCCCGGTGACGGTGATCTCGCCCATGTGGGAGAGGTCGAACAGCCCGGCTTTCGTGCGTACGGCGTTGTGCTCGTCGCGCTCGGAGCCGTAGCGCAGGGGCATGTCCCAGCCGGCGAAGTCGGTCATCGTCGCGCCGAGCGAACGATGCAGGGCATCGAGCGCGGTGTGGCGGAGTTCTCCTGTACTGCTCACGGTCGGTCGTCTCCCAAGGCATAAGGCATGACGGGCGAGGTCGTTCCTCCCCATCTGTCATCGGAACCTGAGAGGTTCGCCATGACCGCGCGGGTCAACGGCTTGCACCTTGGGTGGGGCCACGCCGCTTCCCCGGACTCCGGGGAAGGCTGCGGCCCGCTTTTCAGATGTGCCTCGCCCGCGCGGTAACGGGGCCTGAGAGATTCAAGGGAGGGACTTGCTCCTTCGGCGCCCCAGCGTCGGACGGTGCTGGGGACTCTCCCGCGCGGATTCAAACGGCCGGTATGCAGTTGGCGGGCACATCATTGCACGCATCGTCGCGGGGTGGCAGGGGGACCACCCTGTAGCAGGGCTGTTGCAGGAAGAGGACTAAAACCAGAGACATCGGGCATTACCTTCTCTTTACACTCGGCGGGCATGGGACTCCGTACCTGGCCCCAGGGGAGGACGATCACGGTGAACAGGACCACCGCGTACGCCACGACGTCGGGCATCGCGCTGCCCGAGCAGCCGGCCGCTCCGGTGCGCGCGGCCTGCGGCCCGCAGCCGGTGCCGGTCGTCCGCGATCTGCGCGAGCGCGCCGGCCGCGGCCCGCACGCGCTGCTGTTCGGGCCCCGCGACATCGTCGTGGTCACGGGCCTGCCCGGCAGCGGCAAGTCCACGCTGATGCGGCGCGCCGTGCCGGGCCGGCGCATCGACTCCCAGGACACCCGCGACCACTGGGACCGCCGTATGCCGCGCGCCCTGCCGTACGCGGTCTACCGCCCGCTGGTCCGCCTCGCCCACTACGCCGGGCTGCGTCGCGCCCTGCGCACCGGCGAGGGTGTCGTCGTGCACGACTGCGGCACCCAGGCCTGGGTCCGCCGCTGGCTCGCCCGCGAGGCCCGCCGCCGGGGCGGCACGCTCCACCTGCTGATGCTCGACGTCACCCCCGAGCAGGCCCTGGCCGGCCAGCGCGACCGCGGCCGGGGCGTCTCGCGCTACGCGTTCCTGCGTCACCGCGCGGCCACCACCCACCTGCTCCGCGAGGTCGAACGCGGCGAACTGCCGTCCGGCTGCGGCTCGGCGATCCTCGCCGACCGCGACGCGGCGAACACCCTCCACCGCATCGGCTTCGCGGGCTGACGGCCCTGGCCGGTGGGCGGGCGTTCACGGGCACGGCGGTCCGCGGCGGGGGAGCCGCGGTTCACGGGCAGGCTGCCGGGGGTGGTTAGCCCTTCTCCTGGGGCGGCATCCGCGGTCGGGCGTCCGGGGAGCCCGGGCCGTCCGTCTGCGGCCCCTGTGTGCGTGGGGCAGGCGCGCGCCGGGAAGCACAAACCCTCACCCTCCGCGTGCGGCCCCGAGCGGCGGGCCCGCGTCAGCGGCGGTCGGTGAGCCCGCGAGCACGGTCGACGGCGCTGCGGTCGGCGAACCGCGTGTATAGGACAGGCATCCGCGCGGTCTCTTGCGCCGGGTAGCCCATCCCGCCCGCCTGTTGTCCTGGGCCGCCTGCGTGCGGCAGGCATCCGTGGTCGATGCGCTGGGCACACGGCCCGGTCCGCCCGCGGGGCCGAGTCGTGTGCACGTGGCAGGTGTCTGCCGTCAATAAACCCCGTGTATGGGGCAGGCGTCCGTGGTCGGCGAGCCCGGAAGGCGCCGTCCCGCCGCTCGCGGCCCCGGCCGTGGTTCACGGGGTGGCGGTCCGCCGTTCCCGAGCCGCTAGCCTTTGAGCCACAGCAGTGGTTTCAGGCAGGCGGTAGGCAGATGGACTTCCCGGCGGACTTCTCCGCGGACTTCCCGGCGCAGACGCAGACCCACCCGCACGGCGGATGGCCCGGCAACGAGCTGGAGGAGGTGCTCTCGGCCTCCCTCGGCGCCGGTCCGTCGGCCGGCGGGCGGATCGTCGAGGTGCTCGGCCGGAGCTTCGTGTGGATCCCGCTGCCCAGCGGCGGCGGCCCGCAGAGCGGCCCCCTCGACCTCCCCGGCATCGAGATCGAGGGCCAGGCGTTCGTGCCGGTGTTCAGCTCCGAGGAGCAGTTCCGCCAGGTCGTCGGCTCGCACATGTCGTA
Source organism: Streptomyces sp. NPDC008137 (assembly GCF_042957035.1). Classification (NCBI taxonomy): domain Bacteria; kingdom Bacillati; phylum Actinomycetota; class Actinomycetes; order Kitasatosporales; family Streptomycetaceae; genus Streptomyces; species Streptomyces sp. NPDC008137. The sequence goes on from NZ_JBIBHN010000007.1 coordinate 54,987, forward strand.
CACCATCGCCCCGGCCGTGGAGTTCGCCCGTGGTCTGCCCCCGCACGCGGGGATCGCCGTCAACCCCGGTGGTGTGGTCGGCATCCCGCTCCCGCCGCCCGCCGTCGCCGAACTGTGCCGGGCCGGCCGGACCCCGCTGGACGGCCCCGCGAGCGGCGGCCGGGTCCGCCTCTTCGAGCCCGACTGGCAGGACGACCCGGTGGACTTCCTCGCCGCCGCGTCCGCCGAGTTCGAGGCGATCGGCGTCGTCGTCACCGCCCGCCGCTGCCTCGCCGCGATCGAGACGGCCGACCCGGTGATGTTCGTCGGCGTCGAACTCTCCCAGTGGGAAGGCGACCTGCGCGCCCTCCCGCTGGACGCCCTCACCCGCGCCGTCACCGCCGCCCCGCCCCCCTGGCCGGTCAACCTGGTCCTCCTGGACGTGGCGGAGGACCCGGTGGGCGAGTGGATGCGAGACAGGGTCCGGCCCTTCTACCAGCGGTAGGGCAACCGGCCCGGGGGCGCGGGGAACTGCGCGATCAACCACACACGACCCGCACCCGCCCGACGGCACCAAGCTCCGGGCTCCCGAGCGGGCTTAAGCTAGGGCACGGTCGAGGCGTTGTACGAAGGGGCGGTAAAGGTGAGCGCGAGCGGCACGGCCGCGGCCGGACAGGTCGAGCACATGCTGCGCCAGGTCACGCCCGGGCGTTATGACGCCTATGAGGCCCTCCTGCGCGCGCTCGCGACCCCCCACAGCGGCCAGATCTGGATGCTCCTGTGGCAGGGCCAGGCCGGATCCCCCGACGCCCAGTACGGAAACATGGAGGTCGAGCGCTGCGGCTACGCCCCCTGTGTGACCTCCGCGCAGGAACTCTCGGCCAGCGGCTGGAACCGCAGTTACGAGGTCGTCGACGGCATCGACGTGGCCCGCGCCCTCTACCCCGACCACTACGGCCTCTGGCTCAACCCGCACGCCCCCGGCGGCGGCGTCGGCATCCCCTGGCTCGACCTGCGCCGGATCGCCATGGGCCTGGACCGCCAGCCCGCCGGGCCCCTCCGGCTGTCCGAACCGGCCATCGAGATCCCGCAGTTCTACGCCCTGCTCGCGCAGAACGCCCACCGCACCCCGGCCGTCCGCTCGCTGCGCCGCGCCTGGGTGCAACCCGCGCTCGGGGCGCCGTATCTGGCCATCGGGCTCGACGTCTACGACACCTCGCCGCCGGCCGTGGATTCGGTGCGCGCGATGATGCAGCAGTCCCTCGGCGCCGTACCGGACGGGCTCCCCGTGTCGACCGTCGCGATGTCCGACGAGCACGACCCGGTCGCCATGTGGCTGCGCGCCGGCGCACGCCCGTTCTACGACCGAGAGGCCCACGCCACGGCCCCCGTCCAGGCCCCGGCTTCCGGCTACGGATACCCGCCCGCCCAGGGCAGGTACTGACCCGCCCCAGGTCCCGCGAAGCCGTTCCGTAACGCGACAACCGTTCAACTCTCCGCGCGTAGATAAGGCCAGATAGAGCGGTTCTGTCCTAATATGCCCCTGTCGCAGCGCGTCCGACCCCTGCTACCCGTTGTCCGGATAACGGAACCTCGCAGACAGCATCACGTTTACGCATCCTTTCATCGCCAAGTCTGGCAACAGATCGCCAAAGCGTTGAAGACTCCCCGCAAGACACGGGCCGGGTCGGTCTCGTGTACGAGACAAACAAAACCGCTACAGCGGCAGCCAGGGGCTCGGCGATCGCCGGGTCGAGAGGGGTCAATCGCACCGTGACCGCACCGATCGAGACCACCGGGGCGGAAGCCGGAGCACAGCCCGAGGCCGTGCTCGCCGGGGTCAAGAAGAGCCAGATCGAGGGGCGCTCGCTCACCCAGATCGCCTGGATGCGCTTCAAGCGGGACAAGGTGGCGATGGCGGGAGGCGTCGTCGTCATCCTGCTCGTGCTGATGGCGGTGTTCTCCAAGCCGATCCAGTGGATCTTCAACCTCGATCCCAACAAGTTCAACCAGGACCTCATCGACCCCGCGCTGCTCGCACCCAAGGGCGGCTGGGGAGGCATGAGTTGGGACCACCCGCTCGGCGTGGACCCCCAGTACGGCCGGGACATGCTCGCCCGCATCATCGACGGCTCCTGGGTCTCCCTGCTGGTCGCGGGCGGCGCCACGCTGCTGTCCGTGTGCATCGGCACCGTGCTCGGTGTCGTCGCCGGCTACTACGGCGGCTGGATCGACAGCGTCATCAGCCGGATGATGGACACCTTCCTGGCGTTCCCGCTGCTGCTGTTCGCCATCTCGATCTCGGCATCGGTGCAGGACGGCTTCTTCGGTCTCGACGGCCTGTCCCTGCGCATCTGCGTGCTGATCTTCGTGATCGGCTTCTTCAGCTGGCCGTACATCGGCCGCATCGTGCGGGCGCAGACCATGACCCTGCGCAAGCGGGAGTTCATCGAGGCGGCTACCAGCCTCGGAGCACGCGGCCCGTACGTCCTGTTCCGGGAACTGCTCCCCAACCTCGTCGCGCCGATCCTCGTCTACTCGACGCTGATCATCCCGACGAACATCCTCTTCGAGGCCGCGCTGAGCTTCCTCGGTGTCGGCATCGCTCCGCCGCAGGCCTCCTGGGGCGGCATGCTCAGCAACGCTGTGGATCTCTACACGGCTGATCCGCAGTACATGTTCGTGCCCGGACTGGCGATCTTCATCACCGTCCTGGCCTTCAACCTGCTGGGTGACGGGCTGCGTGACGCCCTCGACCCTCGCAGCAAGTGATCCATCGAATGAGGGGGCTTCCTCAGGTGAAGACGAGAAGGGTGACCGCCGGCGTTGCGTCGGTCCTGGCACTGTCGCTGGGTGCTGCCGCGTGCGGCGGCGGAGGTGACGACAACGACGGGGGAGGCAGCGGCAAGAAGGACGCCGCGCTGAACTCGATCGTCAACGCGTCGGACAAGAAGGGCGGGACGGTCTCGTACGAGCACTCGGACGTGCCCGATTCGCTCGACCCGGGCAACACGTACTACGGCTGGGTCCAGAACTTCTCCCGCCTCTACGGCAGAACGCTCACCACGTTCAAACCGGCGGCGGGCAAGGACGGCCTGGAGGTCGTGCCGGACCTCGCCGAGGGCCTCGGCAAGTCCAGCCCGGACGCCAAGACCTGGACGTACAAGCTGCGTACGGGTGTGAAGTTCCAGGACGGAACCCCGGTGACGTCCAAGGACGTGAAGTACGCCATCGAGCGTTCCAACTTCGCGCCCGAGGCGCTGTCCAACGGGCCGACGTACTTCAAGGCGTACCTTGAGGGCGGCGACAAGTACAAGGGCCCGTACAAGGACAAGTCCGCCGAGGGCATCAAGTCCATCGAGACGCCGGACGACCAGACGATCGTCTTCAAGCTGAAGCAGCCGTTCGCCGACTTCGACTACCTGGCGACGTTCTCGCAGACCGCCCCGGTGCAGAAGTCGAAGGACACCGGCGCGAAGTACGTGCAGGCCATCCAGTCCACCGGCCCGTACCAGTTCCAGTCCTACCAGGAGGGCCGCGGCGCCACCCTCGTGCGCAACAAGCAGTGGGACGCCAAGACGGACCCGATCCGCAAGGCCCTGCCGGACAAGGTCACGATCAAGTTCAAGGTCAACCCGGTGACGGTCGACAACGACCTGCTCTCCGACAAGATCACGGCTGACGCGGCCGGCACGGGTGTGCAGCCGCAGACCCAGCCGAAGGTGCTGCGCGGCAAGTACGCCAACCAGACGGACAGCTCGTACGCCGGTGCGACGCAGTACATCGCGCTGAACGTGAACGTGAAGCCGTTCGACAACGCCGACTGCCGCAAGGCCGTGCAGTGGGGCCTCGACAAGCAGTCGGTGCTCGACGCCATGGGCGGTTCGCCGAAGGGCGACGTGGCGACCACGCTGCTGCCGCCGTCGGTCAACGGCTACACCAAGTTCGACACCTACGCGACCGAGGGTCACAAGGGCGACGTGGCCAAGGCCAAGGCGGCGCTGAAGGCGTGCGGCAAGCCGAACGGCTTCAACACGATCCTGACGGCCCGTTCCGACCGGCCCGCCGAGGTCGCGCAGGCCACGGCCGTCCAGGCGTCGCTGAAGAAGATCGGCATCAACGTCGAGATCAAGCAGTTCCCCTCCGGCAAGTACTTCTCCAACTTCGCCGGTGTCCCGAGCTACGTCCACGACAACAAGCTCGGCATGCTCTCGATGGCGTGGGGCGCCGACTGGCCGACCGGCTACGGCTTCCTCGACCAGATCATCAACGGTGCGGCCATCAAGCCCTCGGGCGGCAACAACCTGATGGAGCTGGACGACCCGAAGATCAACAAGGCCCTGACGGACGCGATCGCCAACACCGACGACGCGGCCCGCACCAAGGCCTGGGGTGACATCGACAAGATGGTGCTCGACAACGCCTCGGTCGTTCCCGTCATCTACCGCAAGAACCTGCTGCTCAGGCCGACGTCCGCGGCCAACGTCACGGTGACGCAGGCCTACCTCGGCATGTACGACTACCTGCTGATGAGCTCCGCGAAGTAAGCCAGCAGGCCGGATCCTTTCGAAAGGCAGGTGAAGGCACCGGGTGGCCGCGGCGGACGATCCCGCCGCGGCCACCCGGGGCCGTACAGCTGTGGCTGCGTACATCCTCCGACGCGTCATGGGCGCGGTGCTGTTGCTGCTGGTGGTCAGCGCAGTCACTTTCGCCATCTTCTTCCTGGTGCCCCGCCTCGGGGGCCAGACGGCCGACCAGTTGGCCACCCAGTACGTCGGCAAGGACGCGAACCCCGAGTCCGTCGCCGCGATCAAGCAGAACCTCGGCCTGGACCAGCCGGTCTACGTCCAGTACTGGGACTTCATCAAGGGCATCGTGATCGGCGCCGACTACAAGTTCGGTCCCGACGCGACGCACTGCAGCGCACCCTGCTTCGGGTACTCGTTCAAGAACCACGTCGAGGTGTGGCCCGAGCTTCAGGAGCGGATCCCCGTCTCCTTCTCGCTGGCCGTCGGCGCCGCGGTGATCTGGGTGGTCTTCGGTGTGACGACGGGTGTGATCTCCGCGCTGCGCAAGGGCAAGCCCATCGACCGCACCGCCATGTTCATCGCCCTCTCCGGCGTCTCCCTCCCGATCTTCTTCACCGGCCAGATCCTGCTGGCGCTCTTCGTCTACGAGATCCCCATCTGGGACAGCGTCGACTACGTCCCGTTCACCGAGAACCCCGCGGATTGGGCCTGGCACCTGATCCTGCCCTGGGTCAGCCTCGCCTTCCTCTTCTCCGCTCTCTACGCCCGGCTCACCCGGGCGGGCATGCTGGAGACGATGGGCGAGGACTACATCAGGACGGCCAGGGCCAAGGGGCTGAAGGAGAGCACGGTCGTGGCGAAGCACGGCCTGCGCTCCGCGCTGACCCCGATCGTCACGATCTTCGGTATGGACTTCGGTCTGCTGGTCGGCAGCGCGGTGCTCACCGAGACGGTCTTCTCGCTGCAGGGCATCGGGGCCTACGCCATCCAGTCCATCCAGCAGAACGACCTGCCCATCATCATGGGTGTGACCATGGTCGCCGCGTTCTTCATCGTCTTCTGCAATCTGATCGTCGACCTGGTGAACGCCGCCATCGACCCCCGGGTGAGGTACTCGTGAGCAAGCTCGACAAAGCCGCGCTCGGCGAACCGGACCCCGTCGCCCCGTCCACCGCGGACGACGTGTTCCTGTCCGTGCGGGATCTGCGCATCCACTTCGACACGGACGACGGTCTGGTCAGGTCGGTGGACGGCGTCAGCTTCGATGTGCGCAAGGGCAAGACCCTGGGCATCGTGGGCGAGTCCGGCTCCGGCAAGTCCGTCACCTCCCTCGGACTGATGGGCCTGCACCGCTCGGCCCGTGCCAAGGTCTCCGGCGAGGTGTGGCTGGACGGCCAGGAGCTGATCGCGGCCGACCCCGACGAGGTGCGGCGGCTGCGCGGCCGGAAAATGGCCATGATCTTCCAGGACCCGCTGTCGGCGATGCACCCCTACTACTCGGTCGGGCAGCAGATCGTCGAGGCGTACCGGGTCCACCACGACGTCAGCAAGAAGGCCGCCAAGCAGCGGGCGATCGAGATGCTCGACCGGGTCGGCATCCCCGAGCCCGCCAAGCGCGTGGACGGCTACCCGCACGAGTTCTCCGGCGGTATGCGCCAGCGCGCGATGATCGCCATGGCGCTGGTGAACAACCCCGAGCTGCTCATCGCCGACGAGCCGACCACCGCCCTGGACGTCACCGTGCAGGCGCAGATCCTCGATCTGATCCACGATCTGCAGAAGGAGTTCGGCTCCGCGGTCATCATGATCACCCACGACCTGGGCGTGGTCGCCGAGATGGCCGACGACCTGCTGGTCATGTACGGCGGCCGGTGCGTGGAGCGCGGTTCCGCCGAGGACGTGTTCTCCGAGCCCCGGCACCCCTACACCTGGGGTCTGCTCGGCTCGATGCCGCGTATGGACCGGGAGGAGACCGACCGCCTCATCCCGATCAAGGGCGCGCCGCCCTCCCTCATCAACCTCCCGTCCGGCTGCGCCTTCAACCCGCGCTGCCCGTACGCGGACCTCCCGAAGGACAACGTCACCCGCACGGTCCGCCCCGAGCTGACCGAGGTCGGCGGCGGGCACTGGGCCGCCTGCCACATGACCCAGGAGCAGCGGGAGCGTATCTGGACCGAAGAGATTGCGCCGAAGCTGTGAGCGACGACAAAACGGTGAGCGAAGACGGCACAACGGTGAGCAAACCGGACACCAGCGGGAGCACCCTCACCAAGGACACCACCGCCGACGGCGATGTCCTGCTGAAGGTGACCGGCCTGCAGAAGCACTTCCCGATCCGCAAGGGCCTGCTCCAGCGGCAGACCGGCGCGGTGCGCGCCGTCGACGGCATCGACTTCGAGGTCCGCAAGGGCGAGACGCTCGGTGTCGTGGGCGAGTCGGGCTGCGGCAAGTCCACCATGGGCCGGCTGATCACCCGGCTGCTCGAACCGACCGGCGGCACGGTCGAGTTCGAGGGCAAGGACATCACGCACCTCGGCACGAGCGATCTGCGCCCGATGCGCCGTGACGTGCAGATGATCTTCCAGGACCCCTACTCGTCACTGAACCCCCGGCACACGATCGGCACGATCGTCGGCGCCCCCTTCAGGCTCCAGGGTGTCGAGCCCGAGGGCGGGGTGAAGAAGGAGGTCCAGCGGCTGCTGTCGGTGGTCGGTCTCAACCCCGAGCACTACAACCGCTATCCGCACGAGTTCTCCGGCGGCCAGCGCCAGCGCATCGGCATCGCCCGCGCGCTCGCGCTCAACCCCAAGCTGGTCGTGGCCGACGAGCCGGTCTCCGCGCTGGACGTGTCGATCCAGGCGCAGGTGGTGAACCTGCTGGACGACCTCCAGGAGGAACTGGGTCTGACGTATGTGATCATCGCGCACGACCTGTCGGTCGTCCGGCACGTCTCGGACCGGATCGCGGTGATGTACCTCGGCAAGATCGTCGAGCTGGCCGAGCGCGACCAGCTGTACAAGTCGCCGATGCACCCCTACTCCAAGGCCCTGCTGTCGGCCGTGCCGATACCGGATCCGAAGCGCCGGGGCACCAAGAGCGGGCGCATCCTGCTCAGGGGCGACGTGCCCTCGCCGATCGCCCCGCCGAGCGGCTGCCGCTTCCACACCCGGTGCTGGAAGGCGACCGAGATGTGCAAGACGACCGAGCCGCCGCTCAAGGAGCTGCGGGCCGGGCAGCGGGTCGCCTGCCACCACCCGGAGAACTTCGAGGACCAGCAGCCGCAGGACACCAAGCTGCTCTCCTCGGCCCACGAGGCCGCGGAGAACAACGGCTCACCTGTGGAGAAGTGACTCCGCCCGAGCCCCCGCCCCCGCACCTGGGGGCGGGGGCTCGGCCGTGGGTAAAAATGTTCGGGTGCTCCAGGAACTCTTCACCCCGTCCGTCCAGCACTCGCTCGAGCTGATCGGCATCTTCGTCTTCGCGATCTCCGGCGCTCTGCTGGCCGTCCGGAAGAACTTCGACGTGTTCGGCATGGCCGTCCTCGCCGAGGTCACCGCGCTGGGCGGCGGTCTCTTCCGTGACCTGGTCATCGGGGCCGTACCGCCCGCCGCCTTCACGGACCTGGGGTACTTCCTCACCCCGCTGCTCGCCACCCTCCTGGTCTTCTTCCTGCACCCGCATGTGGAACGCATCCAGGTCGCCGTGAACGTCTTCGACGCGGCCGGCCTCGGGCTGTTCTGCGTCGCCGGGACGACGAAGGCGTACGAGTACGGGCTCGGCCTGACCGCCTCGGCCTGTCTGGGGATGGCGACCGCCGTGGGCGGGGGAGTGCTGCGGGACGTGCTCGCCAATGAGGTGCCCTCGCTGCTGCGCTGGGACCGCGACCTCTACGCGGTTCCGGCGATCGTCGGCGCCACGATGATCGTGCTGTGCATCCACTACGACGTCCTGTCCCCGCTGACCAGCGCCCTCGCGGTGGTCACCGCCTTCGTGCTGCGGCTGCTCGCGATGCGATACCACTGGCGAGCTCCGCGGGCATGGCACCGGCGGTCGACGGTGAGCGAGGAGGAGCAGCCCCTCCTGCCGTGACGGGCCGGCGGCCGGTCATCTCCGTCAGCCGACGGAACGCCGGCACCACCTGCGGCCGCCACAGCGCCAGGGTGTGACCGCCCGCGCTCCAAGTAGGGGGAGTTCGCCAAGTCGAGAAAGCTACCGCTTAGTAGCTGGTTCTTGTACTGTTCAGCCATGCCAGAAGCAGCCACCGCCCCGACCGTCCGGGCCACGATCGGCGACAGCGAGTTCGACCGCGACACCGCGCTCACCCCCCGTGCGCCCGGCGTCTACGACATCGACCTCTCCGCCGGCTGGACGATCATCAGCGCCGTCAACGGCGGCTATCTGCTGGCCGTCCTGGGCCGCGCGCTCGCGGACGCCCTGCCGCACGCCGACCCGTTCACCGTCTCGGCGCACTACCTGACCGCGTCCCAGCCCGGCCCGGCGGTCGTCCGCACGGACGTCGTCCGCACCGGCCGCACCCTGTCGACCGGCCAGGCCTCGCTCTTCCAGTACGACGACGAGGGTCGCGAGGTCGAACGCATCCGCGTCCTCGCCTCCTACGGTGACCTGGACGCCCTGCCCGACGACGTCCGTACGACGGCCGAGCCGCCCGCGATCCCGCCGATGGAGCACTGCTTCGGCCCGGAGGACGGCCCCGCCCCGGTCGACGGCAGCTCGGCCATCGCCGACCGCCTGATGCTCAAGCTGGACCCGTCGACGCTGGGCTGGGCCCTCGGGCAGCCGTCCGGCAAGGGGGAGATGCGCGCCTGGTTCGGGCTCGCGGACGGCCGCGACCACGACCCGCTCTCCCTGCTGCTCGCGGTGGACGCCCTGCCGCCGACCGCCTTCGAGATCGGGCTGAAGGGCTGGGTCCCCACGGTCGAGCTGACGGTGCACGTCCGCTGCCGCCCGGCACCGGGCCCCCTGCGCGTCTCGATCACCACGCGCAACCTCGCCGGCGGCTTCCTGGAGGAGGACGCCGAGGTCTGGGACAGCGCCGACCGGCTGGTCGCCCAGTCCCGGCAGCTCGCCCGGGTCCGGCTCGGCTGAACTTCGCTTCACTGACAGACAGATCACAGGGCGTCCCGAGGGGAGTCCTGAGCGGCGTTGGTTGAGTGCTCGCCTCAGGACTTCCTCACCTTCCCTGGAGCTGTCTCTCATGAAGCGTGCTCGTCTCCTCCCTGCCGTGGCCCTGCTGGCGTTGTCGCCTCTCGCCCTGGTGGCCTGCGGCTCGGGTGACTCCTCGTCGTCCTCGAACAGTGGCGGCTCCGGACAGCAGCAGGCCTGCCAGGCGCCGTCGGGGGCGCCTTCGGGCGCACCGTCCGGTGCGCCCTCGGGGGCTCCTTCCGGTGCGCCGTCTGGCGCCGCCTCCGGAGGTGCCAAGCCGTCGGGTGCGCCGTCCGGGCCGCCTTCGGGCGCCCCCAGCGGTGCGCCGGGCGGAGCTCAGGGCGGCGGGCAGGGTGGTCCCGGCGGTGGCCAGGGTGGCGGCCAAGGTGGAGGCTGTGGTGGGCCCGGAGGCGGTCAGACCTCGGGCGGGCAGGGGCAGCAGACCCCGCAGGCGCAGAAGGAGCAGTAGGCGCAGGGGTGTGAGGGTCCGGCCGGGGCCCTCCGGAATACGTCAGGGGCGGCGCGCCCGGCGAGCGGGCGTGCCGCCCCGCTGTGTCGCGCGCCGGGTGTCAGTCCAGCCAGTGGTGGCGGCCGAGGCCGATCAGCCGCATCTGGCGGGTCGCCACCCGCGTGACATGCCGAGTCCGCTCCGCGCGCTCCTTCTCCGGGCCCTCCAGCGCCTCCAGGAAGAGCGACGCCGTGATCAGCATCTGGTCGACGTAGAGATGCGCGAGCATCAGCAGGTCGTCCTCGGTCCAGCCCTCGGACACCGCGTCCTTGGCCAGCTCCTCCTTGACCTCCTGGGCGAAACGGGCCAGTTGCTCCCGTATCGCCTCCCGCACCGGCTGGACTCCGCCGTGCCGTTCACGGGCGATGAACCGGACATGTGCGGGGTACCCGTCGACGTGACGGGCGATCAGCTCGATGGCGCGCGTGACGCGTTCCTCGTGGTCGCCGGTCGCGGACACCGTCGTCCGGATCATCGGGTGCAGGCTGCCCAGCGCCTCCTCGACCAGGGCCACGCCCAGATCCGCCGTCGAGCGGAAGTGCCGGTAGAAGGCCGTCGGGGCGACACCGACGGCGCGCGTGACCTCGCGCAGCCCCAGGCTGCTCAGGCTCTGCTCCTCCAGCAGCCCCAGGGCCGCGTCCAGGAGCGCCTGCCGGGTCTTCTGTTTCTGGGCCTGCCGGATGCCGAGGGTGTGACTCATACCATGCAGTTAACAACTGTTCTCTGGAATTGGAAAGTCATGGGAGGCGCTAGACTGGGAAGTCAGTGAACAACTGTAACCACAACCGTTCACCGAAACCCTGGGGGCTTTTCCCATGCTGTTCATCGTCGCCGCACTCCTGCTGCTGGGGGTCGTGCTGGGCACCGTGGCCCACGCGCCGCTCACCTTCTCCGTCGCCGCGGGCGTGGTCATCGCCGCCTGGCTCGGCATCTTCGCGATCCGCGAGCGCCACAGCCGCCGACGTCACACGCAGGCCCACTGACCGCCGTCCCGCGACCCACCACCCCGCCGACCGCAGTCCCGCCGACCCGACAGGAGTCGATCACCATGCAGCTCACCGCCCCGGCCACGCGCCGCACCGGTATCCGCGACACCGACGGCATGGCCGTCGCGTCCTTCGTCCTCGGCCTGCTCGGCCTGCTCGTCCTCAACCTCTTCCTCGGCCCGATCGCCATCGCGCTCGCGAGCATCGCCCTGTGGCGCGGCACCGGGCGCCCCGGCCGCGCCTACCTGGGCCTGGGCCTGGGCATCGCCGACCTGCTGGTCCTGGCGGCGTTCATGGAGTTCGACAGCACGATCTCCTGGAGCTTCTGAGCCGCCGTCGGGCGACCGTGCGCCGGCACGGCGCGGCCGGGCCCGGGGACGACGGGCCGCAGCCGCGCGGGAAAGCGGTTCACGTTCGGCCAGCCTTGCTCTGAGGCCCGTGGAACCAGAGCCGTAGAATCGGGCTCACCATGGCTTACCTCGACCACGCCGCGACCACCCCGATGCTCCCGGAGGCGGCAGAGGCGCTCACCGCGCACCTGGGTGCCACCGGCAACGCCTCCTCCCTCCACGCATCCGGCAGGCAGGCCCGCCGTACCGTCGAGGAGGCCCGCGAGACCCTCGCCGAAGCCCTCGGCGCCCGCCCCAGCGAGGTCGTCTTCACCTCGGGCGGCACGGAGGCCGACAACCTCGCCGTCAAGGGCCTTTACTGGTCACGCCGCGACGCCGACCCGGCCCGCACCCGCGTCCTCGCCAGCCCCGTCGAGCACCACGCCGTCCTCGACGCCGTGCACTGGCTCGGCGAACACGAGGGCGCCACCATCGAGTACCTGCCGGTCGACGCCCACGGCCGCGTCCACCCGGACGCCCTGCGCGAGGCGATCGCCCGCGACCCCGACGACGTGGCCCTCGCCACCGTCATGTGGGCGAACAACGAGATCGGGACGATTCTGCCGATCCGCGAACTCGCCGACGTGGCCGCCGAGTTCGGTGTCCCCCTGCACTCGGACGCCGTCCAGGCCTTCGGCCAGATCCCCGTGGACTTCGCCGCCTCGGGGCTCGCCGCGATGACGGTGTCCGGCCACAAGATCGGCGGCCCCTACGGCATCGGCGCGCTGCTCCTCGGCCGCGAGCACGCCCCCGTGCCGGTCCTGCACGGCGGCGGCCAGGAACGCCATGTGCGCTCCGGCACCCTCGACGTACCCGCCATCGCCTCCTTCGCGGTCGCCGGGCGGCTGGCCGCCGAGCAGCGCGAGTGGTTCGCCCGCGAGATCGGCGCCCTGCGCGACGCCCTGGTCGGCGCCGTCCGCTCGGCCGTGCCGGACGCGATCCTCGGCGGCGACCCCGCACCGGAGGGCCGCCTCCCAGCCAACGCGCACTTCACCTTCCCCGGCTGCGAGGGCGACTCCCTCCTGCTCCTGCTCGACGCCCAGGGCATCGAATGCTCCACGGGCTCCGCCTGCACCGCCGGCGTCGCCCAGCCCAGCCACGTCCTCCTCGCCACCGGCACCGACCCCGACCTGGCCCGCGGCACCCTCCGCTTCTCCCTCGGCCACACCTCCACCGAGTCCGACATCAAGGCCCTCGCCAAGGCCATCGGTCCCGCGGTGGAGCGGGCACGGGCGGCGGGGCTGACCTGAGGGCAGGTCAGTCGGACGCGGCCCGCGGCGGCTTGTGCCCGCTTCCCGGCGCCGACTGCGGGGTGGCGGCCGGAGCCGTGATGGCGCGGAGCACGGACTGCTGCGGCGCGATGCTCTGCGGCGGCGGGAACTTGGCCGCGAGACCCGTCAGCAGCCGGATGTAGGCGGCCCGTTGAGGCGGACGGGGCTCCGAACGGCCCGCTTCCCACGCGCTCACGGTCTCCCTGCGGACCCCCAGAGTGTGGGCCACACGCTCCTGGCTGAGACTGCCGGCCTCACGCAGGCGCTTGCGCTCGGCCGGCTCGGGCAGTCCGTCCGCCGGTGAAGCCTCTTCCAGCAAGGCGTCGACCGCGTCGAACAACGCGTTCCCCTGATCCTCGGACACGCTGGTCACCTACCGTTTCCGTTTCTGGGAGCGTACCGAAGCGCACGTTGAAACGCTTGGCGAACCGCCCGGCTGGAACGCACGTGTTTCGCACGCGGAACGCTTGCCCCCGCTTCCCGGGGGCGGCGGTGTGGGTGAGGTCCTCAAAGGGCTGATGACCTGGGCTTCAGCGCGACAGGTCCGATATGCGCCACCGAACCGGCTCCCAAGAGTGCGTCAGAGGCTTCTGTGCGACCGGCATAGTTTTCCGGGTCGCAGATTGTGCACTTCTGCCGACGAGGTCTCGGTGTTCGCGACGTTAACGTGAGCTTTGCGCGCACGTTTCTCACGGGTCGCGCACAGTCCCCCGACGCGGGACATCGCCTGCCCTTGGGAACGGAACCTGCCATGCCTTCGCACGCGCTGACCGAAGCCGCTGCCGCTGCCGCGCCCGTGTATCTCACGGCCGTCGTCACGGCGGGCCTCGGGCTTCTCGCTCTGGCGGTCAAGCTCGTCCTGCGCAAGCTCAAGCAGCGCCGTCAGGACCTCGCCGGCCCGCTGGAGGCGCTGACCGAGCTCTTCACCCGGCTCCGACAGCTGGACACCCGGCCCACGACCGCCAAAGACCTCGAGTTCGTCCAGGAGAGGGTCGATGTGTTCGAAGGGGCGGTGCTCAGGCGGAAGAGGCTGGGCAAAGTTCTCGGCGACGTCATCCGCCTCGCCGGTGAGTACCGTGAGATCGAATTACCCGAGGTCGGCGAGCTCCTTCCGGCAGGACTGAGCGCCAGCGCCCTGTACGAGCGCTCGCGCAGGCAGGGGTCCGTCGCGCGGGAACTTCAGGACGCCGTCGCCGCCGCGACGGAACGGCTCGGACGGATGCACAACCGCTGAGCGCCGCTTCCGTCACGCCCGCCCGGTACGCGCCTCCCGCACCAGCCGCATGTACTTGTCCCAGTCCCAGTGCGGCCCCGGGTCCGTGTGGTCCGTGCCCGGGACCTCCACATGGCCGATGATGTGCTCGCGGTCGACGGGTATGTCGTAGCGGGCGCAGACGCGGGCCGTGAGGCGGGCCGAGGCCTCGTACATCTCGTCCGTGAGGTCCTGGGGGCGGTCCACGAAGCCCTCGTGCTCGATGCCGACACTGCGTTCGTTGTAGTCGCGGTTGCCCGCGTGGTACGCCACGTCCAGCTCGCGGATCATCTGCGTGACGTGCCCGTCCTGGCGGACGATGTAGTGCGTGGCCGCCTTGTGCCCCGGGTCCTGGAAGGCCTTCACCGCGCTGTCGAAGCTGCCCTGCGTGACATGGACGATCACCATGTCTATGCCGAAGTCGTCGGGGCGGTCCGCGCGCCGCCAGTTCGCGTCCGAGGCCGCCACCCAGCGGGCACCCGTGTAGTCGACCTCGCCCGCCTTGCGCGGCTTCTCGACGCCGGGAGTCCGCCACCACAGCCGCGCGAGCTCGTCCCGGGCCAGCACGGCACTGCCCGCCGCTGCCGCCGCCCCGCCGATCAGCAGCGCGCGACGGCCGACCTTCCGGTCGCCGTCCTTCGAAGCCTTCCGCTGTCCCATGTGATCGTCAACGGATACTCGCGGGCCCTGGTTCCCGCGCCCCCTTACCCTTGAAGGGTTATGACTGAAACCCCGCAGCGCTCCCGTCCCCTCCGCGTCCTGGCCGCCATGTCCGGCGGAGTCGACTCCGCCGTCGCCGCCGCCCGCGCGGCCGAGGCCGGCCACGACGTGACCGGCGTCCACCTCGCGCTCTCCGCCAACCCCCAATCCTTCCGGACGGGCGCGCGCGGCTGCTGCACCATCGAGGACTCGCGCGACGCCCGCCGCGCCGCCGACGTCATCGGGATCCCCTTCTACGTGTGGGACCTCGCCGACCGCTTCCGTGAGGACGTGGTCGAGGACTTCGTCGCCGAGTACGAGGCCGGCCGCACCCCCAACCCCTGCCTGCGCTGCAACGAGAAGATCAAGTTCGCGGCCCTCCTCGACAAGGCGCTCGCGCTGGGCTTCGACGCGGTGTGCACCGGCCACTACGCCAAGGTCGTCACGCTTGCCGACGGCACCCGTGAGCTGCACCGCGCCTCCGACATGGCCAAGGACCAGTCGTACGTCCTGGGCGTGCTGGACGACCGGCAGCTCGCCCACGCGCTCTTCCCGCTCGGCGACACGGTCACCACGAAGGACGAGATCCGCGCGGAGGCCGAGCGCCGCGACCTGGCTGTGGCCAAGAAGCCCGACTCGCACGACATCTGCTTCATCGCCGACGGCGACACCCAGGGCTTCCTGGCGGACCGGCTCGGCAGGTCCGAGGGCGACATCGTCGACGAGTCCGGCAACCGGATCGGCACGCACGAGGGCGCGTACGGCTTCACCATCGGCCAGCGCAAGGGCCTGCGCATCGGCACCCCGGCCCCCGACGGCAAGCCGCGCTACGTCCTCGACATCTCGCCGGTGGACAACACGGTCACGGTCGGCCCGGCCGCCGCGCTGGACGTCAGCGCCCTGACCGCGATCAAGCCGCGCTGGTGCGGCGCCGCCCCCGCGGGCCCCGGCACCTACACGGCCCAGCTCCGCGCCCACGGCGGCGAGACCGAGGTGCGTGCCGAACTCGTCGACGGTTCCCTGGAGGTCACCTTCACCGAGCCGGTCCGCGGCGTCGCCCCCGGCCAGGCGATCGTGCTGTACGACGGCACGCGCGTGGTGGGCTCGGCGACGATCGCCTCGACGACCCGGGCGACGGCGGGCGTGGCCTGACGCCGGGCCCGTCAGTCCCGCCGGGAAGGAGCCCGTCAGCATCGGCGTCGGCACGTTTCGTCTCGGTGGCCCGTGCGACGGCGGGCCCTGGCCCGACGCCCACGCCGCCGGCCTGACGCGGCTTCGTCAGCCCTGCAGGAAGAAGTCCGTCAGCACCGGCGTCAGCACATTCGGCTCGACCATGTGCGTCTGCCCCTGGAGCGTGCGGTACGTGCCCCGGGGGACCGAGTCCGCGATCGCCCGGGCCGCCTCACGCAGCCAGGCGGGGCTCGCGTCGCCCGCGACCGCCAGGACGGGGACGCCGACCGAGGCCAGCCGGTCGCGGGGTACCCGGCCGTCGCGCATGACGGCGTCGTCGTAGGCGAGGCTCCCGGCGATCGCCTCCATACCGGCCCACATGGGGGACTGGCGGGCTCCCTGGATCACCTGCTCGGCCAGGCCGGCCAGACGCAGGAACAGCTCGACCGCGTCACCGCGCCGTCCCTCGCCGAGCGCCTCCGTCAGCCGCCCGGTGTACTCCGCGCGCTCCTGGGCGCCCTCCTCGGACATCGCGAACGGCGTCTCGTACACCGCGACGCGGCGCACCGGCAGTCCGCCGGCCGCCGCCTCCAGGGCCAGCGCCCCGCCCGAGGAGATGCCGTACAGGAACGCCTCGCCGCCGACCGCCTCGATCACCGCCGCCAGGTCCTCGAGTTCGCGCTCCACGGCGTACGGCGCGGTGTCCCCGCTGGCGCCACGGCCCCGGCGGTCGTAGACGACGGCCTGGAAACGCTCCGAGAGCGACACGGCCAGCGGCGCAAGGGTGCCGCCCGTCGACATCGCGCCGCTCACCAGGACGACCGCGGGGCCCTGTCCGGTGCCCTCGTAGGCGATGCGGGTGCCGTCGCGCGAAAGGATCTTCTTGTCCATGCTCATGCAGACTGCCGCACGGCGGGGTGTTCATCGGTGAGGCGGGCCGTGCGTCAGCCGATCACGTCACTTCCACCTCGTAGAAGCACAGGTGGTCCTTGATCTCCGCGACGTCCGGCTCGGGATCCGGATACGCCCACACGAGGTCCGCCGCCTCCGGCAGCGACCAGTAGGAGGCGGTGCCCTTGAACGGGCAGTACGTCTGTGTGCCGGACGGGGTCAGCAGCTCCAGGCGTACGTCCTCGGCCGGGAGGTAGTAGCGCTCCGGACAGCCCGTCTCCCGCAGGACCAGCGCCCGGTCACTCTCCGCCAGGACCTGTCCGCCGCGCACCACGCGTACGTGCCGTCCGCTCGGTTCGACGGTGATGCGATGCCCTCTGGTCACGATCGCCCTCCTTGGGTAGCCGAGTCCCTCGATACAGCGCACGCTGTAGCGGAGTTCTTCCCTCGCCGCAGGAGGCCCGCATGCGAGCAACGGAACCGGCCGGAAACCGCAGCACTCTGGCCCACCAGGTCAGGTACGCCCTGCGCCACCCGGGGCGCGTGCCCGCGCACGCCCGGCGCGCGGCACGGGACGCCTGGCTGCGGCTGCGCTACCGCGACCACATCTCCTACTACCGCGCCGTGATGGCCTCCGACGCGGCCCGCAGCGCGGAGGCGGCGGTGGGGCACAACCCCTCCCGCGAGGCGTGGACGCGGATCGGGCGCATGCAGTTCGACTACCTGGTGGGGCACGGCCTCCGGCCCGAGCACCGGATGCTGGAGATCGGCTGCGGCAATCTGCGCGCCGGGCGCCTGTTCATCGACCATCTCGACGCCGGCCATTACTACGGCATCGACATCTCGCCGCACATCCTGCTCGCCGCCCAGGACACCCTCGTCTCCGAGGGCCTCCAGTCCAAGATGCCCTACCTGGCGCTCGCCGACGACCTCACCTTCGCCTTCCTGCCCGACGCGCACTTCGACGTCGTGCACGCGCACAGCGTCTTCTCGCACTCGCCTCCGCACGTCATAGAGGAGTGCTTCGCCCACGTCGGCCGGATCCTCGCGCCCGGCGGCTTCTTCGACTTCACCTTCGACCGCACCGAGGGCGAGGAGCACCAGGTGCTCCACGAGGACTTCTACTACCGGACGCGGACGCTGACCGAACTCGCCGCGAAGCACGGCCTGGACGCCCGGTTCATGGACGACTGGGAGAAGCTCCCGCACCGGCAGTCCAAGATTCGGGTCACCGCGGCACCCGACCGTGCCCGTACGGTGGGCTCATGAACATCTGTGTCTTCCTCTCCGCCGCCGACCTCGACGAGCGCTACACCCGGCCCGCCCGGGAGTTCGCCACCCTGCTGGGCAAGGGCGGACACACCCTGGTGTGGGGCGGCTCGGACGTCGGCCTCATGAAGGTGGTCGCCGACGGGGTGCAGGAGGCGGGCGGCCGGCTCACCGGCGTCTCCGTGAAGTTCCTCTCGGCGAAGGCCCGCCCGGGCGTCGACGAGATGGTCGTCGCCGAGGACCTCGCCGAGCGCAAGAGGCTCCTCCTGGAGAAGGCCGACGCCGTGGTCATCATGGTCGGCGGCACGGGCACGCTCGACGAGGCGACCGAGATCCTGGAACTGAAGAAGCACGGCCACACGGACAAGCCGGTCGTCCTGCTCAACACCGCGGGCTTCTACGACGGCCTGAAGGAGCAGTTCCGCCGCATGGAGGACGAGGGCTTCCTGCCCCGCCCGCTCACCGACCTGGTGTTCTTCGCGGAGGAGCCGGTGGGGGCGCTGGCGTACCTGGAGGAGAGCCGCGGCATCGAGTGACGGATGCCCCTGACGCTGATGCGAGCATGGCGGGCATGGCTACTCATGTGATCACCGGAGCGGGCTCCGGCATCGGCGCGGCCGTGGCCCGACGTCTGCACGCGCGCGGGGACGACCTCGTGCTGCACGCGCGCGACGCGGGCCGCGCCAAGGAGCTGGCGGCCGGGTTCCCGGGGGCGAAGACGCTCGTCGGGGACCTGTCCGACCCCGACAAGCTCTCCTGGGCCTTCTCCCACCAGTCGCTGCCCGACCGCGTGGACTCGCTGCTGCACATCGCCGGCGTCGTCGACCTCGGCCCGGTCGGGGAGCTCACCCCGAAGACCTGGCGCCACCAGCTCAACGTCAACCTCGTCGCCCCCGCCGAGCTGACCCGGCACTTCCTGCCCCAGCTGCGCGCCGCCCGGGGCCACGTGGTCTTCGTCAACTCCGGCGCCGGCCTCAACGCCCACGCCGGCTGGTCCGCGTACGCCGCCTCCAAGCACGGCCTGAAGGCCCTCGCCGACTCCTTGCGCCACGAGGAGCACGCGGCCGGTGTCCGTGTCACCTCGGTCTACCCCGGCCGCACGGCCAGCCCCATGCAGGCCAAGGTGCACCAGCAGGAGGGCAAGGAGTACGACGCCGCCCGGTGGATCGACCCCGAGTCGGTGGCGACCACGCTGGTGATGGCTCTGGATCTGCCCCGGGACGCGGAGGTGAACGACCTGACGGTGCGTCCGGGCCGCTGACTTCCTCGCCCCCGCCGCCCCTACCCGTCCCGTCCCCGGGGGCTGCCGCCCCCGGACCCCCACTTCGGCCTGAACGGCCTCGTCCTCAAACGCCGGACGGGCTGAAAAACTCAGCCCCTCCGGCGTTTGAGGAGCGGGGTCTGGGGCGGAGCCCCAGAAGGACGGGACGGGTAGGGGCGGCGGGGGCGGAAAACATAGGCTTCTCGGCGTGAACGCAAACCCCACCTTCGCCCCCGCCACCGGCGTCGGATCCATGCCGGGCGGCGACGCCCGAGAAGCCGCCAAGACCGTCACCGGAACCTTCGAGGACTTCCCTTTCCTGCCCGAACTGCCCGCCCGGGGACCAGGCGCGGACATGATCGGGCGGACCGCCGGACTGCTCGTCGAGCTGTACGCGCGCGTGGAGCCCAGCGGCTGGCGCCTCGGCGACCGTCCCGGACGGGACACCAAACGGGCCCGCTCCTGGCTCGGCGAGGACCTCGACGCGCTGGAGGAGTTCACACAGGAGTACGAGGGGCCGCTGAAGGTCCAGGCCGTCGGGCCCTGGACCCTCGCCGCCAACCTTGAGCTACGCAACGGCGAGGCCGCCCTCTCCGACCCCGGAGCCTGCCGCGACCTCGCCGCCTCCCTCGCCGAGGGGCTGCGCCTGCATCTCGCGGAGGTACAGCGGCGGATCCCCGGCGCGCGGCTCGTGCTCCAGTTCGACGAGCCGTCCCTCACGGCCGTGCTCCGCGGCCAGGTGAAGTCCGCCAGCGGCTACCGCACCCACCGGGCCGTCGACCGGCAGATCGTCGAGGCCACGCTCCGCGACGCCATGGGGGTGCACGACGGCCCCGCCGTCGTCCACTCCTGCGCACCGGACGTCCCGTTCGCCCTGCTCCGCCGGGCGGGCGCGGCGGCCGTCTCCTTCGACTTCTCCCTGCTCACCGAGCGTGACGACGACGCGATCGGCGAGGCGGTGGAGGCCGGTACCCGGCTCTTCACCGGTGTCGTCCCGGGCACGGAGGGCCCATTGTCAGACCCTGCCGGTAGCGTCATGGGTGTCAGGACGCTGTGGCGCAGGCTGGGGCTGTCACCGGGGCTTCTCGCGGAGGCGGTCACGGTCACCCCGGCGTGCGGACTCGCGGGGGCCTCCCCGGGGTACGCGCGCACGGCTCTCGCCCACTGCGTCCGGGCGGCGAGATCTCTCGCGGACAACCCAGAGTAACGGGAGGACGACACGGTGGCCGGGGACAAGCAGGCGGAGACGACGACGGTGCCCGCCGAGGCACGGGAGAAGCACGCGCGCCTCGCTGAGCAGATCGAGGAGCACCGCTTCCGGTACTACGTGAAGGACGCTCCCGTCGTCAGCGACGCGGAGTTCGACGAACTGCTGCGTTCCCTGGAGGCGCTGGAGGAGGAGCATCCGGAGCTGCGCACGCCCGACTCGCCGACCCAGAAGGTGTCCGGGTCGTACGAGACGGAGTTCACGGCGGTCGAGCACCGCCAGCGCATGCTCTCCCTCGACAACACGTTCAACGACGAGGAGATGGCCGCCTGGACGGAGCGCATCGCCAGGGAACTGGGCGAGCAGGACTACCACTTCCTGTGCGAGCTGAAGGTCGACGGCCTCGCCGTGAACCTCACCTACGAGCACGGCCGTCTCACCCGCGCGGCGACCCGCGGCGACGGCCGCACCGGCGAGGACATCACACCGAACGTCCGGACGATCGCCGAGATCCCGGAGCGCCTCAAGGGCGACTCCGTCCCCGACCTCGTGGAGATCCGCGGCGAGGTCTACTTCCCGATGGAGAAGTTCCAGGAGCTCAACGCCCGGCTCGTCGGGGCCGGCGACAAGCCCTTCGCCAACCCGCGCAACGCGGCCGCCGGTTCACTGCGCCAGAAGGACCCGCGCGTCACCGCCACCCGCCCCCTGCACATGGTGGTCCACGGCATCGGCGCCCTGGAGGGCTTCACCGGCCTGACCCGCCTCTCCCAGGCCTACGACCTGCTGAAGACCTGGGGCCTGCCCGTTTCCGGCCACAACCGGGTGGTCGACGGCCTGGACGGCATCCGGGAGTTCATCGCCCACTTCGGCGAGAACCGCCACTCCGTGGAGTGGGAGATCGACGGCGTCGTCGTCAAACTCGACCAGATCCCGCTCCAGGGCCGCCTCGGCTCCACCTCGCGCGCGCCGCGCTGGGCCATCGCGTACAAGTACGCGCCGGAGGAGGTCAACACCAAGCTCGTCAACATCCGCGTGGGTGTGGGACGCACGGGCCGGGTCACGCCGTACGCCCAGGTCGAGCCGGTCACGGTCGCCGGCTCCGAGGTCGAGTTCGCCACCCTGCACAACCAGGACGTCGTCAAGGCCAAGGGCGTCCTCATCGGCGACATGGTGGTGCTGCGCAAGGCCGGTGACGTCATCCCGGAGATCCTCGGGCCGGTTGTCGACAAGCGCGACGGCAGCGAGCGCGAGTTCGTGATGCCGAGCGAGTGCCCCGAGTGCGGTACGGCGCTGCGGCCGATGAAAGAGGGCGACGTCGATCTGCGCTGCCCGAACGCCCGCACCTGCCCGGCGCAGTTGCGCGAGCGCCTGTTCTACCTCGCGGGCCGCAAGGCCCTGGACATCGAGCACTTCGGCTATGTCGCGGCGGCGGCCCTCACCGCGCCGCTGGAGCCGAAGGACCCGCCGCTCGTCGACGAGGGCGACCTGTTCGACCTCACCATCGACCAGTTGCTGCCCATCAAGGCGTACGTCCTCGACCCGGACAGCGGCCTGCCCAAGCGCGACCCGAAGACCGGCGAGGAGAAGGTCGCCACGATCTTTGCCAACCAGGAGGGCAACCCCCGCAAGAACGCGCTCGCCATGCTGGAGAACATCGCGGCGGCCAAGCAGCGCCCGCTCGCCCGCGTCCTCACCGGCCTGTCGATCCGTCATGTCGGACCGGTCGCGGCCGAGGCGCTGGCCAGGGAGTTCCGCTCGATCGAGCGCATCGACCAGGCCACGGAGGAGGAGCTGAAGAACACGGACGGCGTCGGTCCGATCGTCGCGGCCGCCGTCAAGGAGTGGTTCGCCGAGGACTGGCACCGCGAAATCATCCGTAAGTGGAAGGCCTCCGGCGTCCGCATGGAGGAGGAGAGCACCGGCGAGGACGAGGGACCGCGCCCGCTCGAAGGGCTCACCGTCGTCGTCACCGGCACCCTCGAACACTTCACGCGGGACGGCGCCAAGGAGGCACTGCAGACCCGCGGTGCGAAGGTGACCGGATCGGTTTCGAAGAAGACGTCATTCGTCGTTGTGGGTGACAGTCCCGGATCGAAGTACGACAAGGCGATGCAGATGAAGGTGCCGGTCCTGAACGAGGAGGGTTTCGAAGTCCTGCTGGAGCAGGGACCGGACGCGGCGGCCGAAGTCGCGCTTTCGGCCGAGGAGTAGCGGTTGAAGGCCACCCGTTCAGCGCATATCAGATGCATACGGGTGGCCGGGGCGCATTCGGGCAACCGTCCGCGACCGCTGCCCGTGGAAGCCTTCTGCGGCCTACTGTTGAGATGTGCGCCTGCCGTGCCCAGCTGCGGTCGGGGCATCTTCGTGCTCGCACCAGAGCGCGGGGAAGGGATTTCCAACGCGGGCCGATGAGGGTTGTCGGGCACCGGTCCGCGGGGCGTGGGCACCGCCGGCTGTGAGAGGGACGGGAATGGAACCGACCGAGAGCGCCGTGCCGGGCGCACGGCTGCGCCTGCGCCGCATGGCGGTCGTATGGCGTGCGGTCCGTGGGGTCGGACGGCCGGCGGTGCGTCCGGGTGCGGAGGTGCGCGCCGTCGGACAGTACACGGCGGACGGGCGTGCCACCGGGGGGCGCGCCGCGGCGGACGGCCGCGGCGCCGCACAACCGGTCACCGAGCACACCCCAGGACTGACCGGCGAGGACGCGGACGGCGAACCGCACCACTCCTGGCCCGCGCTGCCCGCGGCGGTCGTCGCGGCGGCCGGGTTCGTCCTGGGCGCCGGCTTCTACCGCGCCTTCACCGGCGGCCACGCGCTGTTCCCGTCCGGCACGGCCGGCTGGGCGCTGGCCGTGCTGACCGGCGTCATCGTCGGCCACCTCGTCATGCTCGGCCGCTCCCGCTGGTGGGGCGGCACCGGCTCGGGCGCCGCCCTCACCCTCGCCGTGCTGCTCCTCTACGGCTGGGTACCGGCCGGCATGGTCAGCCTCACGGTCGTCGTGCTGGTCGGCGTGGCCCGCCGCAACCGCTGGCGCCAGGGCGTGCTGCACGGGGCGGTCGACCTCCTCGGCATCGGCGCCGGCGCCCTGGTGCTCGCCGTGTTCGGGACCGTGCCCTCCGTCGAGTCCCCCGCGCGGCCCGACGCCTGGACGCTCGCCACCGCCCCCCAGGTGGCCCTGGTCGCCGCCGCCTACCTGATGGTCACCCGCGTCCTGCTCTGGTATCTGCACGCCCCGCGCCCAGGGCTGCCCACCGTCGCCCGCACCGCCCTGGTCAGACAAGGCCTGGTCGCGGTCGCGCTGCTGGGGATCGCGCCGCTGGTCTGCGTGGTGGCCGTGGCCAAGCCGATCCTGCTGCCGCTGTTCTCCGTCCCCCTCATCGCCCTGGACTCCACCCTGTGGATAGCCCGGGCCCGTGCCGAGGAGCAGCTGCGCGACCCGCTCACCGGGCTGCCCAACCGCCAGTGGCTGCTGGAGCGCATCTGGACCGCGCTGGACGACGCCGAGCGGATCGACGCCCGCGCCGCCCTGATGCTGATAGACCTCGACCGGTTCCGGTCGGTCAACGACACACTGGGTCATCTCGCCGGTGACCGGCTGCTGCTGCAGATCGCCGACCGGCTGCGGGTGGCACTGCCACGCGGGGCCGAGGCCGCCCGGCTCGGCGGGGACGAATTCGCCGTCTTACTGCCGGTCGCCGACTCCACGACGTCCGCGACCCGGGTCGCCCGGAGCCTGGTCACCGCGCTCAGCTCCCCCCTCGACCTCGACGGCCTCACCCTCGTCCTGGAGGCCAGCGCCGGAGTCGCCGTCTTCCCCGACCACGCCCTGGACGCCGAAGGGCTGCTGCGGCGGGCGGACGTGGCGATGTACCAGGCGAAGCGGGACCGTACGGGCGTGGAGGTCTACGAGTCCAAGCGCGACTCGAACACCCCCGACCGGCTCGGCCTGCTGGGCGATCTGCGTCGCGCCCTCGAAGCGGGCGAGGTCCATCTGCACTACCAGCCGAAGGTCCGCTTCGACGGACAGGTCGTGGGCCTGGAGGCCCTGGTCCGCTGGGTGCACCCGGAGCGGGGCAAGGTGCCGCCGGACGAGTTCATAGCGATCGCCGAGTCCTCGGGCCTGATGCCCCACCTCACCGAATACGTCCTGGAGGCCGCGCTCGGCCAGGTCGCGCGCTGGCGGTCCCAGGACCTGTTCGTACCGGTCGCGGTGAACGTCTCCCCGCGTGACGTGCACACCCCCGGTTTCGCCGGCTCCGTCGCCGCCCGGCTGGCCCGGCACGGCGTCCCCGCGGGAGCGCTCCAACTCGAGATCACGGAGCACGTCCTCCTGGAGGACCCGCAGCGCGCGGCCGACACCCTCAACGCCCTGACCGGGCACGGCGTGAAAATGTCCCTGGACGACTTCGGCACGGGCTACTCCTCGCTCGTGCACCTGCGCCGGCTCCCGGTCAGCGAACTGAAGATCGACCGGTCGTTCGTGGCGCGGCTCGCGGTCGACACCGAGGACGCGGAGATCGTGCGCTGCACCGTCGACCTCGCGCACTCCCTCGGCCTGCTCGTCGTCGCCGAGGGCGTCGAGGACGACGAGACCTGGGAGCGGCTGCGGGACCTGGGGTGCGACGCCGTACAGGGGTGGCTGGTCGCGGCGGCGATGCCCCCCGAGGAGACCACGGCGTGGCTGCGGGCGCGGGGGCCCAGGGGGTGGCAGCGGCCGCGCGCCGCGCTGCCCGCTGTGACGGCCGACGAGTGACCTGACCCTTTCGGCCGCCGTTCCGCCTCGCCCGGCTCCGTTCCCTTCGGAGGAGCGTTCAGTCCGTGTCCTGAGGCACGAAGTGGCTGATCAGCAGCGTAAGCCGTCGCTCGTGCGCGTCCTCGGGCAGCCGGCCGCTGCGCATCAGGGTCACCAGACCGTGCAATCCGGCCCAGTACGTCTCCGTCAGCAACCCCGTGTCCTCGCCCTCGGCCGCGATCGGCCGGACGGCCCGCAGCAGTTCGCCGAAGGCGTCCTGCAGGGGCGCCGGGGCCTCGGGTGTGGCGAACGGCAGGTCCACGGCCAGCGTGAAGATCGCGTCGTAGAGCGCGGGACGCCGCCTGGCGAAGGCGGTGTACGCCCCGCCCACCGCCGCCAGCGCCTCACGGGTGCTCCCGGCTGCCGTGCGCGCCGCCCGGAGCTCGTCGGCCAGGTCCGCGCAGCCCTGCACCGCCACCGCCGCCATGATCGCGCCCTTGCCCTTGAAGTGGCTGTAGAGGACCGGCTGGCTGTACTCGATCTCATCGGCGAGCCGGCGCGTGGTCACCGCGTCCCAGCCCTCCGCCTCCGCCAGTTCCCGTGCGGCCGTCACGATCAGCCGCTCGCGTTCGGCTCGTTCGCGCTCCCGGCGCGTCTGGATCGTCATGAGCAGAATTCTAGCATCGCTAGCGTTCCTGTCGGCGCTCTGCTAGCTTCGCTCTCATCCCTAGCGCTGCTAGAAATCGAGGAGAGACGTGACCGTCGCCGCGTACAGCCTGGCCGTCGTGCTCAACCTGTTCTGCCTGTTCCTCGGCTACCGGTTCCTGTTCCAGCCGGCCCCCTCCGCCGCCGGATACGGCGTCCCGGCCGACCCCGGCGGTGATGCCGGTGCCTACCTGACGATCAAGGGCCTGCGGGACGGCACCTTCGGTCTGGCCGGGCTGGCGGTGCTCGCCTTCGCGGGGGCACGTGCCGAGGCCTGGTTCATGCTCGCCGTGGCACTCGTACCGCTCGGCGACACGCTGATCGTGCTGCGCCACGGCGGTGCGAAGGCGGTGGCCTTCGGGATCCACTTCGCCACCGCGGTCGTCGTCCTGATCAGTGCCGGGCTGCTCTTCGCGGTCTGAGCGCGCCCACACGCGCGATCCGGAGGTGCCGTTGCCCGTCGTCGCTGACGGGCAACGGCAAACCGTTTCACGGGCACGGCCCTCCGCCCCATAGGATTAGGCCAAACCAATTCACTCACCCCAGAGGATCGCTGCATGCCTGGCATCACGCGCGAGGAGGTCGCCCACCTCGCCCGGCTGGCGCGTCTGGAGCTGAAGCCCGAAGAGCTCGACCACTTCGCGGGACAGCTGGACGACATCATCGGCGCGGTCGCCCGCGTCAGCGAGGTCGCCGACCAAGACGTACCGCCGACCTCGCACCCGCTCCCGCTGACGAACGTCATGCGCGTGGACGAGGTCCGTCCGTCGCTCACCCCCGAGCAGGCGCTCTCCGGCGCCCCGGCCCAGGAGCAGCAGCGTTTCAAGGTGCCGCAGATCCTGGGGGAGGACTAACAGCCATGACGGACATCATCAAGCTCACGGCCGCCGAGACCGCCGCGAAGATCGCCTCCGGCGAGCTCACGGCCGTCCAGGTCACCGAGGCCCACCTCGCCCGCATCGAGGCCGTCGACGAGAAGGTGCACGCCTTCCTGCACGTCGACCGCGAGGGCGCCCTCGCCCAGGCCCGTGCCGTCGACGAGAAGCGCGCCAAGGGGGAGAAGCTCGGCCCGCTGGCCGGCGTCCCCCTCGCGCTCAAGGACATCTTCACCACCGAGGGGATCCCGACCACCGTCGGCTCGAAGATCCTCGAGGGCTGGATCCCGCCGTACGACGCGACGCTCACCCAGCGCCTGAAGGCCGCCGACGTCGTCATCCTCGGCAAGACCAACATGGACGAGTTCGCCATGGGGTCGAGCACGGAGAACAGCGCGTACGGCCCGACCGGCAACCCCTGGGACCTCACCAAGATCCCCGGCGGCTCTGGCGGCGGTTCCTCCGCCGCCCTCGCCTCCTTCCAGGCCCCGCTCGCCATCGGCACGGACACCGGCGGCTCCATCCGCCAGCCCGCCGCCGTCACCGGCACGGTCGGCGTGAAGCCGACGTACGGCGCGGTCTCGCGCTACGGCATGGTCGCCTTCTCGTCCTCCCTCGACCAGGGCGGTCCCTGTGCCCGCACGGTCCTGGACGCGGCCCTGCTGCACGAGGTCATCGCCGGGCACGACCCGCTCGACTCGACCTCCATCGACGAGCCCGTCCCGGCGGTCGTGGAGGCCGCCCGCAACGGCAGCGTCGACGGTATGCGCGTCGGCGTCGTCAAGCAGTTCCGCGGCGAGGGCTACCAGGCCGGCGTCATCCAGCGGTTCGACGAGTCCGTCGAGCTGCTGAAGGAACTCGGCGCCGAGATCGTCGAGCTGGACTGCCCGTCCTTCGACCTCGCGCTGTCGGCGTACTACCTGATCGCGCCGTCCGAGTGCTCCTCCAACCTCGCCCGCTTCGACGGCCTGCGCTACGGCGCCCGCGTCGGCGACGACGGCACGCACTCCGCCGAGGAGGTCACCTCCCTCACCCGTGAGGCCGGCTTCGGCCCCGAGGTGAAGCGCCGCGTCATGCTCGGCACGTACGCCCTGTCGAGCGGCTACTACGACGCCTATTACGGCAGCGCCCAGAAGGTCCGTACGCTGATCAAGCAGGACTTCGACAAGGCGTTCGAGCAGGTCGACGTCATCGTCTCCCCGACGACCCCGACCACCGCCTTCGCGATCGGCGAGCGCGCCGACGACCCGATGGCGATGTACCTCGCCGACCTGTGCACCATCCCGACCAACCTGGCGGGCAACGCGGCCATGTCGCTGCCGTGCGGTCTCGCCCCGGAGGACAACCTCCCGGTCGGCCTGCAGATCATCGCCCCCGTCATGAAGGACGACCGCCTTTACAAGGTGGGAGCCGCCGTAGAGGCCGCCTTCGTGGAAAAGTGGGGCCATCCGCTGATCGAGGAGGCTCCGTCGCTGTGAGTGCACTGACCAAGGCCAAGGGCTTCAAGAAGTCCAAGTCCGGCACGTACCTGTCCATGGCCGGGACCGCGTTCGGCGCGATCGGCGTCGCCAAGCGGCTGAAGAAGGCCCGCGCCGAGCAGGACACGCTGGTCCTGATCGACGCCACCGTGTCCGCCGTCGCCATCGTCACCGGCCTCGCCATCCTCTACCGCGAGCTGAAGCGGCTGGGCGACGACGACGTCCTGCTGGGCTGAGAGGGAAGTTTCACCGTGACCACCACGACCGACCTGGTGTCGTACGAGGACGCACTCGCGTCGTACGACCCCGTCATGGGCCTCGAGGTCCATGTCGAACTCGGCACCAAGACCAAGATGTTCTGCGGCTGTTCGACCGAGCTCGGCCAGGACGCCAACACGCAGACCTGCCCCGTCTGCCTCGGCCTGCCCGGCGCGCTCCCGGTCGTCAACGCGACCGGCGTCGAGTCCGCGATCAAGATCGGCCTCGCGCTGAACTGCGAGATCGCCGAGTGGTGCCGCTTCGCCCGGAAGAACTACTTCTATCCGGACATGCCGAAGAACTTCCAGACCTCCCAGTACGACGAGCCGATCGCCTTCAACGGCTACCTCGACGTACAGCTGGAGGACGGCGAGACCTTCCGCGTGGAGATCGAGCGCGCCCACATGGAGGAGGACACCGGCAAGTCGACGCACGTGGGCGGCGCCACCGGCCGTATCCACGGCGCGTCCCACTCGCTGCTCGACTACAACCGCGCCGGCATCCCGCTCATCGAGATCGTCACCAAGCCGATCGAGGGCGCGGGCGAGCGTGCCCCCGAGGTCGCGCGGGCCTACGTCCGTGAGCTGCGCGAGCTCATCAAGGCGCTCGGCGTCTCCGAGGCCCGGATGGAGATGGGCCAGATGCGCTGCGACGTGAACCTGTCGCTGCGCCCGAACGGCACCGAGAAGTTCGGCACCCGCTCGGAGACGAAGAACGTCAACTCGCTGCGGTCCGTGGAGCGCGCGGCCCGTTTCGAGATCCAGCGGCACGCGGCCGTGCTCTCCTCCGGCGGCACGATCATCCAGGAGACCCGGCACTTCCACGAGGACACGGGGTCGACGACCTCGGGCCGTGTGAAGGAGGAGGCCGAGGACTACCGGTACTTCCCGGAGCCCGACCTGGTGCCCGTGGCGCCGTCGCGCTCGTGGGTCGAGGAACTGCGGGGCGCCCTGCCCGAGTTGCCGCTGGTCCGCCGCAGCAGGCTCCGTGAGGAGTGGGGCGTCTCGGCCGTCGACATGCAGGCGATCCTCAACGCCGGTGCGCTGGAGCCCATCGTCGCCACCATCGAGGCCGGGGCCGACGCCGCCTCCGCCCGCAAGTGGTGGATGGGCGAGCTGGCCCGCAGCGCCAACGAGTCGGGCAAGGCGCTCGACGAGCTGGCGATCACGCCGGAGCAGGTCGCCCGGGTCACCGAGCTGGTGGCGAAGGGCGACCTGAACGACAAGCTGGCCCGGCAGGTCATCGAGGGCGTCCTCGCGGGTGAGGGCACCCCGGACGAGGTCGTCGACAAGCGCGGTCTGAAGGTCGTCTCCGACGAGGGCGCGCTGACGGCGGCCGTCGACGAGGCCATCGCCGGCAACCCGGGCGTCGCGGACAAGATCCGCGGCGGCAAGGTGGCCGCGGCCGGCGCCCTGGTCGGCGCGGTCATGAAGGCGACCCGGGGCCAGGCCGACGCGGCTCGCGTCAAGGAGCTGATCCTGGAGAAGCTGGGCGTCAGCGAGGGCTGACCCCGGCGGACCCGACAGGGGGGATGCACCGGAGACCCGGTGCATCCCCCCTGCGCGCGCTCTACGGGCGGCGTCCCACGACCCGGACGAAGCCCAGATTCGCGCCTTGGTCGAGACGCAGCATCTCGGCGCACTGGCCGGCCATCCTGATGTGCCACTCGTCCGCGTGCTCGTCGGCGACGACCTCGCACCAGCGCAGCCAGTCGCGCCAGCCGTCCTCGAGCCAGTCGGCCGTCTCGACCTCCACGACCCCGCTGCGGGTCCACTGGCGCCGCCACCAGGCGGCGGAGTGGAAGCACCAGAAGCCGGGGTCCCAGTACGGCTTGAGGTGCTCCGGCGGCTCGACGCCGTCGATCTCCTCGCGCAGCGCCGGTACGACGACGCCGATCCGCCCGCCGGGCTTCAGCAGCCGCGTCAGCTCGGGCAGGTACAGGTCGTTCGTGCCGAAGTACTGGTACGCGTCGATCGAGACGATCGCGTCGAAGCTCTTCTCGCCGAACGGCAGGTCGTGCGCCTCGGCGAACACGGGCAGGACGCGGTCGGCGACGCCCGCCTCGGCGATACGCCCGGCGTTCTCGTCGGGCTTGATCCACAGGTCGGCGGCGGTGACCGACACGTCGTACTCCTTGGCGAGGAAGATCGACGTCATGGCGCGTCCGCAGCCCAGGTCGAGCACGCGGGAGCCAGGGCTCAGGGCGTCGAGCCCCAGAGCCGGGGCCAGCCACTCCAGCAGCCAGAGCGCGTGCGGGCCCATCTGGTTGTCGATGGTCCAGCGGGCGTCGTAGCGGTTGCTGCGCGGGTAGCCGGGGTGGTCGGTGCGGTCAGAGAGGGGGTCGTTCGGGGTCCGGGAAGTGATGTCCGACATCGGTGGACGGGCTCCTTGAGTCCTTGAGGAGGAAAGGGGATGCGTAGGAGCTCGGTCGGACCGTCAAACAATGCACCTGCTTCGGCCGGGCGACGGGGGTGCCGCGGGCGTTTCCTCGGACCGGCGGACGCTAACAGGGGGCCGCACGACCCCGCACCTGGTTTTCGTTCGCGACGCGCTACCGTCTCGCCCATGAATGGACGCGCTGATTCCGACACCGAACCAGAGATAGCGGACTCGGACACGGCCGCCGTTCAGGAAGCCGACCAGGACGAGGAGCCGGACGAGGAGCCGGACGACGAGCCGGACGACGGCGCGGACGATCCGGACGACGACGCCGATGGCGATCCGGACGACGACGATCCGGATGATGACGACGATGAGGATGGCGAGGACGCGCGGCGGGCCCGCTGGACCGCCGCCGGGACCGGTGCCCTGCTGACCCTCGCGGGCCTGGCCGCGGCGCTGCTCCGGCTCACCCGCCCCGCCGCCCCGGCGCTCGTCCCGACGGCATACGCCTGCGGTGCGGTCGTGTGCGCCGGCGCCGCCGTGCTGGGCTCCCGTGGACGCACCCGGCGGGCGCTGTGGCTGCTGATCGCGGGGACGATGGTGATGGCGCTGGGGGACCAGTTCGACTGATCACGGTCACTGTGAATAAGCCCACGAAAGCGACAAACGATCTCGTGCGCCTGTAAGAGTGGCTCCGCATTGCTCATGCGTTCTTTGCTGGATGTTCAGGTCAGGGACGACTGCTCCCGGTCAAAGATCCACAAAAGTCACCCTGGGAGCACGTTTCGTGGCAGCCCTAGCACGCTGGTGTGTCCAACGCCGTCTGGTCACCGTTCTGCTGTGGCTCCTCGCCTGCGCGGGGGTGGCCGCGGGCGCCGCCGTCGCCGGCTCCGCGTACTCGAACGACTACCAGGTCCCCGGCACCGAGTCGGGCCGCGCCACCGAACTGCTCCACGAGGGCTTCCCGCAGCTCGGCGGTGACAGCGACACCGTCGTCTGGCACACCGCGTCCGGCACCGTCCGCTCGGCCGACGTCGAGCAGACCATGACCCGGACCCTGGACCGGATCGAGAACCTGCCCGGCGTGGCCTCCGTGACCAGCCCCTACGACGGGCCGGGCACGGGCCGCGTCAGCGCGGACGCCCGCACGGCGTACGCCACGGTCACCTTCGACGACCGGGCCGAGGACATCGACCAGGGCGAGGCCAGGGCCGTCGTGGACACCGCGAAGAGCGCGGAGACGGACGGGCTCCAGGTGGAGCTGGGCGGCAGCGCGGTCGCGCTCACCCAGTCCTCCGGCGGGCACCTCGCCGAGATCGTCGGCGTGGTCGTCGCCGCGGTCGTGCTGTTCCTCGCCTTCGGCTCGCTCGCCGCCTCCCTGCTGCCCATCGCCACCGCGCTGGTCGGCGTCGGCACCGCCTACGCCGGGATCGTGCTGCTCGGGCACGCCATGACCGTCGCCGACTTCGCCCCCATGCTCGGCATGCTGATCGGGCTCGGCGTCGGCATCGACTACGCGCTGTTCATCGTGACGCGGCACCGGCGCGGGCTGAAACGCGGTCTCCCGGTCACCGAGGCGGCCACGAACGCCGTCGCCACCACGGGACGGGCGGTCGTCTTCGCTGGTGCCACCGTTTGCATCGCCCTGCTCGGCATGCTGATCCTCCGGCTGAGCTTCCTCAACGGGGTCGCCATCGCGGCCAGCCTGACCGTGGTCCTCACCGTCGCGGCCTCCGTGACCCTGCTGCCCGCCCTGCTGTCCCTCATCGGCATGCGCGCGCTCAGCCGCCGCGAACGCCGCCGACTGGCGGAGCACGGGCCCGAACCGGAGCTGCCCACCGGCTTCGCCGCCCGCTGGTCGGCGTTCGTGGAACGCCACCCCAAGGTCCTCGGCGCGGTCGCCCTGGTCGTCATGGCCGTCCTCGCGCTGCCGACGTTCTCCCTGCACCTGGGCACCTCCGACCAGGGCAACGACCCCAAGGCGGCCACCACCCGCCAGGCCTACGACCTGCTCGCCGACGGCTTCGGGCCCGGTGTGAACGGCCCCCTCACCCTCGTCACGAAGGTCGACGGAGCGGACGACAAGCTCGCCCTGGACAACCTCGACGGCACCCTCCGCGTCACCGACGGCGTCGCCTCGGT
Source organism: Streptomyces sp. NPDC008137 (assembly GCF_042957035.1). NCBI lineage: Bacteria > Bacillati > Actinomycetota > Actinomycetes > Kitasatosporales > Streptomycetaceae > Streptomyces > Streptomyces sp. NPDC008137. Next base: position 88,133 of record NZ_JBIBHN010000007.1, read on the forward strand.
CACCCCGGTGACCTTCGACTCCGGCGGTCACACCGCGTACCTGACCGTCGTACCGGAGTCCTCGCCGCAGTCGAAACAGACCAGCGACCTCGTCGACCGGCTGCGCGGCGAGGTGCTGCCGCGCGCCGAGGCGGGCACCTCGCTCGATGTGCAGGTCGGCGGCATGACGGCCGGCTACGACGACTTCGCCGACGTCATCGTCTCCAAGCTGCCCGTCTTCGTCGGGGTCGTGATCGGCCTGGGCTGTCTGCTGCTCCTGCTCGCCTTCCGGTCCATCGGCATCCCGCTGAAGGCAGCCGCGATGAACGTCGCCGCCGTGGCCTCCGCCTTCGGGGTGGTGGTCGCGATGTTCCAGTGGGGCTGGGGCAGCGAACTGCTCGGCCTCGGCAGCGCGGGCCCCATCGAGCCCTTCCTGCCCGTGATCATGGTCTCGGTGCTCTTCGGCCTCTCCATGGACTACCAGGTGTTCCTGGTCAGCCGGATGTACGAGGAGTGGCTGGAGACCGGCGACAACCGGCGAGCCGTGCGCGTCGGCCTCGCCGAGACCAGCCGGGTGATCAACTCGGCGGCGGTCATCATGATCTCCGTCTTCCTGGCCTTCGTCCTCAGCGGCGACCGGGTGATCGCCATGTTCGGCATCGCCCTGGCCGCCGCCGTCGCCCTGGACGCCTTCGTCCTGCGGACCCTCCTCGTCCCCGCCCTCATGCACATGCTCGGTGGCGCCAACTGGTGGCTGCCCCGCTGGCTGGACAAGTGCCTGCCGCGGATCAGCATCGAACCGCCCGAGGCCCGGGCCGCCCATGAGAGGCTGGCCGCCGCGACGGACGCCGAGGTGGCGGACGTCCTGGCGGAGGAGGAGCGGCAGCGGGATGTACGCGATATCCCTGGGTGACGACGCCGAACTGAGGCCCCTCGAGCCCTGGCACGCCGAGGAGTTCTTCGCGCACCTGGAGCGGGGCCGGGACTTCATCGGGCAGTTCATCAGCTTCGGCTCGCAGGAGACGGACGTGGAGTCCGCGCGGGCCATGCTCCAGCGGTACGCCGACATGCGCGCGGCCGACACCCGCTCGCTGCACGGCCTGTGGCTGAACGGCAAGCTCGTGGGCGGCGTCCTGTTCCTGAACTTCGACGCCGCGGCCGGCAACTGCGAGGTCGGCTGCTGGCTGGAGCCCGCCGGGACGGGGCGCGGTCTGGTCACCCGGGCCATGCGCGTCCTCATCGAGTGGGCCGTCGAAGAGCGCGGCATTCACCGGATCGAGTGGGTCGCCGCCTCGGGGAACCAGCCGAGCCTGAACGTGGCCCGGCGCCTCGGCATGACCCGCGACGGTGTGCGACGCGAGGCGCACCCCTATCGTGGCGTACGGCACGATCTCGAAGTCTGGTCGGTGCTGGCGCCCGAGTGGCGCGCCGCACGCGCGCGTGCCGCTCACAACGATCATTAAGAGACTTCTCAGACAGCGACTTTACGGTGCGAGACATGGCAACGAACGCAGTGGACGAGACCAAGGCCACCGAGGCCACGACCGAGAAGGCGGTGGACACCACCGAGTCCGACGAGGCGACCCGGACCCAGACCGATGCCCCGGCCGAGGCCGAGGTCGTCGAGACAGAGGTCGCCGAGACAGAGGTCGTCGCGACCAAGGAGGAGGCCCCCTCCGGCACCGGCCAGGGTGCCGCCGCCGTGGTCTCCGCCGCGCTGGGCGTCGTCTCGCTCACCGGCAGCTGGGTCGGCACCATCGCCGCGGCGCGCCAGAACCTGGTCGGTCAGCTGGAGACCGCGCAGGGGGCGGGCGTGGCCCAGCAGATCCAGGCGGTCTACGGCGACGCCTGGCAGGCCACCGCCCTGTGGGCCGGCCTGTTCGCGGTGGTCGCACTGGTCGTCGGCGTCGTGACGCTGGCCCGGCCCGCGTTCGGCACGCCCGGCAGGATCCAGGCCCCCTGGATCAAGTCCGTCGCCTGGGCGGGCGTCGCGCTCGGTGTCATCGGCCTGTTCCTGGCCGTCCTCAAGTACACCGGCATCCTGCTCGGACTGCCGTCCGCAGGCTGAGTCACCGCAGGGCCCTGAGCGGTTGCCAACTGCTCGCCGGGGAGTCTTGGCTCGATCGTGTGATGGTCGACTTGCGGGCGTGTGGCGGCGTGGGCTGTTCGGGCTACGGTGAGTGGGCGATCTGGGACGCCGGGTGCGGTGCCAGCGTGCGGGGCCCCCTCTCCACCGGAGTGATGGTTTGGGGCCTCCCCGTCGCCTCTGGCCGTATCCGCACGGCCAGGTCGTGAGGGCAGTGTCCACAGCGGCCTCCGGCCGCGGGGGCCTCCCGGGATCGGACCACGCACAGGATGCGTGTCGCCGCCCTGGGGTTGAGTACGTCAGGGACCAGTGCGTCCAAGACCGTTCGGGGCGTGCGGCTGAGTGGGCTCGTTCCTGCTCAGCCTCCAGGAACGGTCTTAGGAGTTCCGTAGGCACCTTACGGAGCCCCTGGGGCCCTCAGAAGTGTCCTAAGGCCCCGACCGCCGCCGAAGATGCGGAACTCTCCCGATGTGGCGGGCCCGCCTGGGAGACGACAGTGAGGTCATCACGGAAGAACACTCCGTGATGACCTCACTCTCGTCTCACCAAGGACACGCCATGTACGAGTACGAACTCCAGCGACTGCGCACCGCCGACCTCATCAGCCGGGCCGAACACCAGCGCCTGGTCCGCGAGGCCGCCCGGGCCCGCCGCGCCGCCCGCCGCGCGGCGGCCGAGAACTCCGCCGAGCACGAAAGCCATACCCGCGGCCTCCGCCGGCCCCGGTCCGCCCGGGCCGCGTGAACGGCGGGGCGGCACCGGCCGGAGCGGCTGCCGTCGGTGTCCTGGCCGTTCCCCGGAAAACCGGTGCCGTCGTGTCGGACGCGCATGCGATGCTCGGGGCCGTGGAGACCAGGTCCGTCAGCCCCGTGTTCGTCGGCCGTGCCGAGGAGTTGGGCACGCTGCACGACGCCCTCGCCCGATCCCGGGAGGGCGAGCCGCAGGCCCTGCTCATCGGCGGGGAGGCCGGAGTCGGCAAGACCCGCCTGGTCGAGGAGTTCGCCACCGCCGCCCGCCGCCGGGGGGCGGTGGTCGCGCTCGGCGGCTGCGTGGAGATCGGCGCCGACGGACTGCCCTTCGCGCCGTTCTCCACCGCGCTGCGCGCCCTGCGCCGCGAACTCCCCGGCGAGCTGGCCGCCGCGGCCGCCGGACAGGAGGAGGAACTGGCCCGGCTGCTTCCCGAGCTGGGCGAGTCGGGCACCGGGCGGCACGACGAGGACGGCATGGCCCGCCTCTTCGAGCTCACCGCGCGCCTGCTGGAGCGCGTCGCCGCCGATCACACGGTCGTCCTCGCCCTGGAGGACCTGCACTGGGCCGACGCCTCCACCCGCCACCTGCTCGCCTATCTCTTCCGGACACTGCGCACCGGCCGCCTCGTCGTCCTCGCCACCTACCGCTCCGACGACATCCACCGCCGCCATCCGCTCAGGCCCCTGCTCGCCGAACTCGACCGGCTCCGCACCGTCCGCCGCGTCGAACTCGCCCGCTTCAGCCGCGAGGAGGTGTGCCGTCAGGTCGCCGGCATCCTCGCCACCGAACCCGACCCGGACCGGATCGACGCGATCTTCGAACGCTCCGACGGCAACGCCTTCTTCGTCGAGGAACTCGCCGTCGCCGGCCACGAGGGCTGCCGCACGGGCCTGACCGACTCCCTGCGCGACCTGCTGCTCGTCCGCGTGGAAGGGCTGCCGGAGACCGCCCAGCAGGTCGCCCGGATCGTCGCCGAGGGCGGCTCCACCGTCGAGTACCGGCTGCTGGCCGCCGTCGCCCGGCTCGCCGAGGACGACCTCATCGAGGCGCTGCGGGCCGCCGTGAACGCGAGCATCCTCGCCCCCGCACCCGGTGGCGACGGCTACCGCTTCCGCCATTCCCTGGTCCGCGAGGCCGTCAGCGACGACCTGCTCCCCGGCGAACGCGCCCGCCTCAACCGCCGCTACGCGGAAGCCCTGGAGGCCGACCCGACCCTCGTCCCCGCCGACCAGCGCGCGGCCCGCCTGGCCAGCTACTGGTACCACGCCCACGACCCCGCCAAGGCCCTGCCGGCCGTCCTCGACGCAGCGGTCGAGGCCCGTCACCGCCACGCCTACGCCGAGCAACTGCGGCTGCTGGAAAGGGCCATGGAACTGTGGGACACCGCGCCCGAAGCCGTGCGGAGCACCCTGCGCCCCGTCGACTGCGCCGAGGTCTACCCTCCCTGCGGCTGCCACCCGGCCACCACCGCGCTGCGCCACCTCGACCTGCTGGCCGAGGCCGCCGTGGCCGGACGGCTCTGCGGGGAGCGCGAACGCGCCCTGAAGATCACCAAGCGGGCGCTGCGCCTGCTGGACGACGAGGACGACCCCCTGCGGGCCGCCTGGTTCTGGATCCAGCGCTCCCGGCTGGTGCAGAGCCTCGCCCGAGGTGACGGCTGGAAGGAGATCGCCACCGCGCAGGAGCTGGTCCGGGGCCTGCCGCCGTCCGAGGTGCACGCCGAGGTGCTCGCCCTTGCCGCGCACTGGTCGATGCTCCACGAGCCCGGCCCGGAGGCCCTGACGGCCGCCGAGCGGGCCGTCGAGTACGCGCGCATGGTGAACGCCGACGACATCGAGTCCAATGCCCGTCTCACCCTCGGCGGCCTCATGGTCGACGCCGGGCAGACCGAGGCCGGGCTCACGCACATGTACGAGGTCAGGGACGAGGTGGTCGCCCGGAGCCTCGCCTCGATCGTGGGCCGCAGCCATGTGAACCTGCCCCACGCCCTCGAAGGCGTCGGCCGCTCCCAGGCGTCCGTCGAGATCCTGCGCGAGGGACTGCGGCTCACCAAGGCGATGGGGCTGCGGGTCGCCGAGGCCTGGATCTGGAGCAACCTCGCGGAGTCGCTCATCTCGCTGGGCCGCTGGGACGAGGCCGCCGAAGCCGCGGGCAACGCCCAGCGGCGCGGTCAGACGGCGGGGCCGCACGGCTCCGGCGCCAACAGTCTGGCGTTCCTCGCACTCGCCCGCGGCCAGGTCCACGAGGCCGCCCGCCATCTCGCCGAGGGCCGCGCCGCCTACGGCCCGCTCGACCCCATGCCGCAGCACGAACTCCCGGTCTCCTGCCTCACCGTCGCCGTCGCCGCCGCAGAGGGCCGCCTGCCCGACGCCCGCGCCGAACTGGCCCGCACCCTGGAGTCCGGCTTCCCGCCCGGAACCCAGCGCTACGCCTGGCCGCTGCTGCTCGAAGCCGCCATCGCGGAGGCCGAGGCGCGCGCCCTGCCCGCCGCGCGGGACGGCCGCGCCGAGGCCCTCACCGCCATCCTCAGGACCACCAAGCGCCTGACCACCAACGCCCCCGTCTGGCTCGCCCACGAGCAGTGGGTGCGCGCCGAACTCCAGCGCGCAGAGGGCCGGAGCACCCCGGACACCTGGTCGCGGGTGGTCACCGCCTTCGAGCCCCTGGAGCGGCCCTACGACCTGGCCCGTGTCCGGTACCGCCTGGCCGAGTCCCTGCTGACGGGCGGCGGCGAGGACGAGCGCGACCGCGCCACGGAGCTGCTGCGCCTCGCCCACGCCGTCGCCCGCCACCTCGCCGCCGGGCCCCTGGCCGAGTCCGCCGCCGCGCTCGCCCAGCGCGCCCGCCTCCCGCTCACGCCCGTGTCGAAACCGGCCCTCGCCCCCGCCGACCCCGCTGAGGCCCTCGGCCTCACCAGCCGGGAACGGGACGTGCTGCGCCTGGTCGCCGTCGGCCACACCAACCGCCGGATAGCGGAGGAACTGTTCATCTCACCGAAGACCGCGAGCGTCCACGTCTCCAACATCCTGGCGAAACTCGGTGTCTCCGGGCGCGGCGAGGCGGCGGCGGTGGCGCACCGGCTGGAACTGTTTCCGGCGGAATCCGTCCTGCCCGGTCCGGCGGGCTGAGGCATACGCTGTAAGGGACGTCGGGGGAGTCGTGGCCAGGGAGGCCTTGTGTTCAATGTGTTCGAGGAACTGTTCTCACCCGGCCGCAAGCACACCCGTGACGAGCAGAACCGCCTGGAACTGACCCGCGAGGACACCGGCGACGGCGATCCCGGACGCGGCCCGATAGACCTGTCGTCCGGGAAGGTCGTCGTACGCCCGCCGCGGGATCCGGAGACCCCCGAGGAGTGAGCGGGGGCTACCTCACCCGCAACTCCAGAATCCGGTCGTCCCCGTCCTCCGGGCTGCCCCGGCCGTCGGTGTTGCTGGTCACGAGCCACAGCCGGTCGCCGCCCGCCGGCACCACCGTGCGCAGCCGGCCGTACTCGCCGTCCAGGAAGGCCTGCGGCTCGGCCGAGGCCTCCGTACCGCTCAGCGGGACGCGCCACAGCCGCTTGCCGCGCAGGCCCGCCATCCAGATGGAACCCTCGGCGTAGGCGATGCCGCTGGGGGACGCCTCGGCCGTGCCCCACTGGTCGATCGGGTTGTGGAAGTCCCCGTCGCCCGACCTGCCCTCGGCCTCCGGCCAGCCGTAGTTGTCGCCCGGCTTGATCGCGTTGAGCTCGTCCCAGGTGTCCTGGCCGAACTCCGAGGCGAAGAGCCGCTGCCTGGTGTCCCAGGCGAGGCCCTGCACATTGCGGTGGCCGTACGAGTACACCGGCGAGCCGGGGAACGGGTTGCCCGGCGCGGGTTCGCCCTCCGGGGTCAGGCGCAGGATCTTGCCGCCCACGGAGCCCTTGTCCTGGGACAGGCCGGTGTCGCCGCTCTCGCCCGTGCCGGCGTAGAGCATCTTGTCCGGGCCGAACTCGATCCGGCCGCCGTTGTGGATGAAGCCCTTGGGGATGCCCTTGAAGACCGTGTCGGGAGCGCCCAGCTGCTCGCCGGAGGGCTTCTTCTCGTCGTACAGCATCCGGACGATCCGGTTGTCCGAGGCCGAGGTGAAGTACGCGTAGACCATGCGGTCCGAGGCGAAGTCCGGTGACAGGGCGATGCCCAGCAGGCCGCCCTCTCCGGCGGCGGACACGCCCGGCACCTCGCCCAGCTCGGTCTTCTTCCCGGTCTTCTCGTCGACCCGGACGATCGTCCCGTCGTCCCGGGAGGAGACGAGCAGACCGCCGCCCGGCAGCGGGGCGAGGCCCCACGGGGAGTCCAGGCCCTCGGCGACGGTGCGCACCACCTTCACCGAGCCCTTGGCCGGAGGTGTTTCCTCGCCGGCCTTCCCCGGCGGCGCGGAGGACTGCGGTGCCGTACGGCTCGGGGACGCCCCCTCGTCCGAGCCGGACGGTCCTCCGCCGTCGGAGGAGCAGCCGGCCGTCAGCAGGAGCGCGGCGGCGGCCAACACGGACGGCACGGCTCGACGTTGCACGATCATGGTCCCTTCGACGCGGCGGGTTCTCCCTGTCATACACCGCTCGCGCCTCACAAGTTCCCGATCGCCGAACCCCGAACCGAGAACAGGGGGCCTGGCCGGGTTTGTGCCGTGGCCCCGGGGCCGGATCCGCTCAGTCCCACGACCCCTGGGCCCGGGGCAGCACCGCGACCTCCCGCAGATTGTCCGGTGTCAGGCGCAGGTTCGCCGCGGCCGCGTTCTCGGTGACCCAGCGCTCCTGCTTGGTGCCCGGGACCGGGACCACGTGCGGGCCCTGGGCGAGTATCCAGGCGAGGGCGACCTGGGCGGGGGTGACGTGCTCGCCGTGGCGGCGGGCCACGCGGCGCAGGCCCGCGACGATCGGCTGGTTCGCGGCCATCATCTCGCCCGTGAAACGGGGGTGCCGGGCACGCAGGTCGTCCGCCTCGAAGCCCGCGCCGGTCCGCAGCCTGCCGGTCAGATAGCCGTTGCCGAGCGGCATCGCGGCGAGGAAGCCGACGCCCCGCGTCTGGCACCACGGCAGCAGGGTCTCCAGCGCCTCGGGCGACCACACCGACAGCTCCGCCTCCACCGCGCTCACCGGGAAGACCTGCTGCACCCGCTCCAGCTGCCGTATCGTCGCGTCGTGCGGCCGGCTCCCGCGGCGGCCGGCCCGGGCGCCGACCGCGCACAGGCCCAACGCCCGTACCTTCCCGGCCTGTACGAGCTCCGCCATCGCGCCCCACGTCTCCTCGACGGGCACCTCCGGGTCGGCCCGGTGCAGCTGGTAGAGGTCTATGACATCCGTCTGGAGACGCCGCAGCGAGGCGTCGCAGGCACGTTTCACATACCCCGGGCGGCCGTTGGCGACGATGTGCTGGTCGCCCACGAGCAGACCGACCTTGGTCGACACGAACGCGTCGGACCGGCGCTCCTTCAACGCCCGCCCCACCAGCAGTTCGTTGGTGAAAGGGCCGTACATGTCGGCCGTGTCCAGCAGGGACGCGCCGAGGTCGAGGGCCCGGTGCACCGCCCTGAGCGACTCGTCACCACGCTGCCGAGACGTGCTGTAGGCCCAGCTCATCGGCATGCACCCGAGTCCGACGGCCCCCACCGCGAGCGCCGCCGCGCCGATCGTCCTGCGCTCCACCTGGTCGTGACCCTCCCTGTTCCGGCCACCCCAACCTAACCTCTGCCGTCGCACGCTCCTGACATAGCCTCCAGAGCATGACTGCTGACGTGTGGCTGCCCATCCCGCCGGACGAGATCGAGGGGCTCCCCGAGGGCCCCGCCTACCGCTACTGGAACGGCGGGGACGACTTCCCCGCGGACCCGGCGGACTGCGCCTTCTACGTCGTCCCCTACATGAAGCCCAGCCCGCTGTGCGTGCGCCCCATGCCGCGGATGACCCACGTCCAGGTCGTGCAGACCCTCTCCGCAGGGATCGACCACGTGCAGCCCGGGCTGCGGCACCTGCCTACGGGCGTGCGGCTGTGCAACGCGCGCGGAGTGCACGAGGCCAGCACCGGAGAGCTCACCCTCGCGCTGATCCTGGCCTCGCTGCGCGGAATCCCCGACTTCGTCCGCGCGCAGGACCGGGGGGAGTGGCTCGGCGGGTTCCGGCCCGCGCTCGCCGACAAGAACGTCCTCATCGTGGGATACGGATCGATCGGGGCGGCCATCGAAGACCGGCTCGTGCCGTTCGAAGTGGCGCGGGTGGCGCGCGTCGCGCGCTCCGAGCGCACCACGGCGCGCGGTCCGGTGCATCCGCTCACCGAACTCGCCTCCCTGCTCCCGGAAGCGGACATCGTCATCCTGTCCACGCCGCTCACCGAGACCACCCGGGGCCTGGCCGGGGCCGACTTCCTGTCCCGGATGAAGGACGGCGCGCTCCTGGTCAACGTGGCCCGCGGTCCCGTCGTCGACACCAAGGCCCTGCTCGCCGAGGTGGAGACCGGCCGCATCACCGCCGCCCTCGACGTCACCGACCCGGAGCCCCTGCCGCGCGAACACCGGCTGTGGCGTGCGCCGGGGGTACTCATCAGCCCTCATGTCGGCGGACCCACCTCCGCGTTCCTTCCGCGCGCCAAGCGGCTCCTGGTGGACCAGTTGCGCCGTTATGTGAACCGGGAGCCGCTGCGCAACGTGATCCTTACGACGGGTGCCTCAACAGACTGAGCCGACCTCGGGTACCGTCCGCAATCCTTCGGGTGCGGTGGGTACTCATATATCTGTTGATCGTCACGGAGCGTAGAGAACCTATGTCCCTGAGTGACGAGACTGGTGTATCGTCCCGACAGGGGCAGCGCCGGGGGACCTTCGGCGCCGGGGACGGACACTTCGGACTGTGAGGGGGGCGACAGGCGATGCACGGCCTTTGGACGAGCGATCCGACGGGACGGGGCGGCCGGCGGCGACCCTGGCGGACGGCCGCGTTCAGACGCGGTCACCACGCCGATCACGGCGGCCACCACACCCACCACAGTGATCACCATCAAGGGGCGGCGCGGACCGGGAGGGTCCGGTGAGCGCGCCCCCGACCCCCATGCTGGACGGAGCGCTGCGGGCACAGCCTCCGTCGCCAGGGGTGCTGCTGCCCCGTGCGCCGGCCTCCGGTCAGCGGCCGGGCCTGGCCCTCCAACTGGTCCTCGCCCTGGTCTGCGCGGGATACGCCGCCGGTTCCGCGCTCGGCTGGGGCTCGTACCAAGTGGCTCTCATCATGGGCGACTTCGGGCTGAGTGCCGCGGCGGCCACCGCCGCCGTCTCGTGCTTCCTCTACGCCCGCAACCGCCGTACCCGCTTTCGCCCCGCCTGGCTGCTGTTCGGCCTCTCCTCGGCCATGGCAGCCCTCGGCAACCTGGTCTGGGGGTGGTACGAGGTGGTCCTGGGACTGCCCGTGCCCAGCCCCAGCTACGCCGACCTGTTCTTCCTCTGCTTCGCGCCGCCCGCGATCGTCGGACTGCTCGTGCTCGCCAAGCGGCCGGTGTCCAAGGCCGGCTGGGTCTGTCTCGGGCTGGACGCCTGGCTGATCGGCGGCTCCCTGCTCACCCTGGCGTGGAGCCTCGCCCTCGCCCAGGCCGCGAAGTCGGAAGGGCCCGGCGTGGCGCACATCGCGCTGTCGCTGGCCTACCCGCTGCTCGACATCGCGCTGGTCAGCATGGTCCTCGCGCTGCACTTCAGGCGGTCCGCGGGGAACCGCTCCGCGGTCAACACCGCCATCGGCGCGCTCGCTCTGACCGTGATGTGCGACGCCCTCTTCACCTCGCCGCTGATGCACCACGACTACCGCTCCGGCCAGCTCCTCGACGCGGGCTGGTTCGCCGGCTCGCTGCTCCTGGCGTACGCCCCGTGGGCCGCGCCCCGCCCGCCGGACACCGACCGGCACGGCCCGGACCGGCAGAGCACGGCGGGGCACACACGCGTGGTGCACGAGCATGTCCCCGGGCAGCGCGGCGGGCAGCACCACCACCAGCCGGCCACACCCGGGGGCGAGCCCCGCCGGTATCCGGCCGTCCGGCCCATCTCCGGCTCCCTCGCCGCCCTCACGCCGTATCTCGCGGCCGCCGTGTGCACGCTGGGGATCCTCTACAACGTCCTCAACGGCCGCAGCGTCGACCGTGTCGTCCTGCTGACCGGCGGCACGGTCGTGCTCGCCCTCGTCGTGCGCCAGGGCATCATGCTGCTCGACAACATCACCCTCACCCAGGAACTGGCGCAGGCGGAGAACCACTTCCGCTCCCTGGTGCAGGGCTCCAGCGACGTGATCATGATCGCCGCGCCCAGCGGTGTCCTGAGGTACGTCTCCCCGGCCGCCGCCGGTGTCTACGGCCGCTCGGCCGAGGATCTGGTGGGCACGGAACTGGCCAATCTCATCCACCCGGAGGACCTGGGCTGCGTCGTGCACGAGGCGCGCAGATTCCTCGCCGCCGACCCGGTCGAGGAAGCCACCACGCGCATCGAGTGCCGTTTCCGGTCGGGTGACGGAGGCTGGCTGAACGTCGAGTCGACCGTCAACCGCCATCACGGCGGCCTCATCTTCAACAGCAGGGACGTGACCGAAAGGGTCCGGCTCCAGGCCCAGCTGCAGCACAACGCCGAGCACGACCCGCTCACGGACCTGCCCAACCGCGCCCTGTTCACCAAGCGCGTCCAGCACGCGCTCTCGGGCCGCCGGGCCTCCGACCGGGGCGTGGCCCTGCGGAACACGGCCGTGCTGTTCATCGACCTCGACGGCTTCAAGGCCGTCAACGACACGATCGGCCACCAGGCGGGGGACGAGCTGCTCGTCCAGGCCGCCCGCAGACTCCAGGACTCGGTCCGCCAGGGCGACACCGCCTCCCGGCTGGGCGGCGACGAGTTCGCGGCCCTGATCGTCGGGGACAACACCCGCGACCGGGCCGCCCGGGAACGGCACATAGTGGAACTCGCCGACCGCCTCAGGGCGACGCTGTCCCAGCCGTACCTCATCGACGGCAACGATGTCCGTGTCAACGCCTCCATCGGCGTGGCCTTCGCGGAAGCGGGCCTCGGCGCGGGCGAGCTGCTGCGCAACGCCGACCTCGCCATGTACCGCGCCAAGGCCGGCGGCAAGGGCCGCGTCGAGCTGTACAAGCCGCAGATGCAGCAGGACGTCGTACGCAAGGCGGAGCTGGCCACGCGCCTGCGGGCCGCGCTGCACGACGGCGAGTTCGCCCTGCTGCACCAGCCGGTGGTCTGCCTGGAGGACGGCCGGATCACATCGGTGTCCGCGCAGGCGCGCTGGCGCTCCTCGCAGGGGGTGCTCTTCACCCCGGCGGAGTTCCTGCGTGTGGCCGAGGACAGCGACAAGACCGCGGAGCTGGGCCGGTGGGTGATAGAGGAAGCCGTGGAGCAGGCCGCCGAGCGGCAGGCGACCGGGCTGTCCGTGCCGGTCGTCGTCCGGATGAGCGCCCGCCGGCTGCTGGACCGGTCGATGCCGCTCGGCTCGATCGAGGCACTGCTCACCCGGCACGGACTGCCCTCGGGGTCACTGATCATCGAGCTGTCCGACACCGGCCCGAAGGTCTCGCAGGACGAGCTGGAGCGGCGCCTCGGCGCCCTGCGGCGGGTCGGGGTCCGGATCGCGCTCGACGGATTCGGCGGCGACTGCGCGGCGATCACGGCCCTCAGGCGGCTCCCCGTCGACATCCTGAAGCTCGACCGCGCCCTGGTCGAGGGCGTCGTCGAGTCCGCCCGGCTGTACAAGATCACCAGTGGGCTGCTGCGCATCGCCACCGATCTCGGGCTGAAGTCCGTGGCCGAGGGCGTGGACCTGCCCGAGCAGGTCGTCGCCCTGCGCGCGATGGGCTGTACGCACGGGCAGGGCATGGCGTTCTCCGGACCGCTCGACGAGTACCGGCTGCGCCGGGCGCTCGCCGGCGGTCACTATCCGGTGCCCAGCGCACCGGCCGAGCCGGCGTACGCGGGCGGTGCTCCGCGGGTGTACAGCTCCGGGGTGTCCGCCGTCATCGGGGGCGGTACGGCCCTACGCTCACATAATGAGACTCCCGTCCCACCCACTTGACAGTGAGTGTGCGCCGGGGAGAGGGTCTGTGCCATGCGCACCCGAATTCTCGTACTTGGAAAGCGCGTCGGCTGACGCTGAGCCTTGACCGCTCAGTGACCCCACCCGGCGCGCTCCCCTCGCTTGCCTTATGGCACGAGGGGTTTTTTGTTGCACAGGCGCCTTACGTGCAGCAGACGAAAACCGCACAAATCTCGCAAAAAACCCTCAGCATCTGAGAAGAGAATGCCGATGACCGAGCAGGCCACCGGGGCCCATCACCCGCAGCCCCGGCCCCGATCCGGAGGACACTCCGCCCCCGAGCAGGTGACGGGCGCGCAGTCCCTCATCCGCTCTCTCGAGGAGGTCGGCGCCGACACGGTATTCGGCATTCCCGGCGGTGCGATCCTTCCCGCCTACGACCCGCTGATGGACTCCACCCGGGTGCGCCACGTCCTGGTCCGGCACGAGCAGGGCGCCGGTCACGCCGCCACCGGCTACGCGCAGGCCACCGGCAAGGTCGGCGTCTGCATGGCCACCTCGGGCCCCGGCGCCACCAACCTGGTCACCCCGATCGCCGACGCGCACATGGACTCCGTGCCGCTGGTCGCGATCACCGGCCAGGTGGCGTCGAAGGCGATCGGCACGGACGCCTTCCAGGAGGCGGACATCGTCGGCATCACCATGCCGATCACCAAGCACAACTTCCTCGTCACCAAGGCCGAGGACATCCCGCAGATCATCGCGCAGGCCTTCCACATCGCCTCCACCGGCCGCCCCGGCCCGGTCCTGGTCGACATCGCCAAGGACGCCCTCCAGGCGAAGACCACCTTCTCCTGGCCGCCCGCCATGGACCTGCCCGGCTACCGCCCGGTGACCAAGCCGCACGCCAAGCAGATCCGCGAGGCCGCCAAGCTGATCACCCAGGCGAAGCGGCCCGTGCTGTACGTCGGCGGCGGCGTGCTCAAGGCCAGGGCCACCGCCGAGCTGAAGGTCCTCGCCGAGCTGACCGGCGCGCCCGTCACCACCACCCTGATGGCGCTCGGCGCGTTCCCCGACGACCACCCGCAGCACCTGGGCATGCCCGGCATGCACGGTTCGGTGGCCGCCGTCACCGGTCTGCAGAAGGCGGACCTGATCGTCGCCCTCGGCGCCCGCTTCGACGACCGCGTCACCGGCAAGCTGGACAGCTTCGCCCCCTTCGCCAAGATCGTCCACGCGGACATCGACCCGGCCGAGATCGGCAAGAACCGTGCCGCCGACGTGCCGATCGTCGGAGACGCCCGCGAGGTCATCGCCGACCTGATCCAGGCCGTCCAGAAGGAGCACAGCGAGGGCCACCAGGGTGACTACACCTCGTGGTGGAAGGACCTGAGCCGCTGGCGCGACACCTACCCGCTCGGCTACGACCAGCCCGAGGACGGCTCGCTCTCCCCGCAGCAGGTCATCCAGCGCATCGGACAGCTCGCACCCGAGGGCACGATCTTCGCGGCGGGCGTCGGCCAGCACCAGATGTGGGCCGCCCACTTCATCGAGTACGACAAGCCGGGCACCTGGCTGAACTCCGGCGGCGCCGGAACCATGGGCTACGCCGTCCCGGCCGCCATGGGCGCCAAGGCGGGAGCGCCCGAGCGGGCCGTCTGGGCCATCGACGGCGACGGCTGCTTCCAGATGACCAACCAGGAGCTCACCACCTGCGCCCTGAACAACATCCCGATCAAGGTCGCCGTCATCAACAACGGCGCCCTCGGGATGGTCCGCCAGTGGCAGACCCTCTTCTACAACCAGCGGTACTCCAACACGGTCCTGCACTCCGGCCCGGAGGACATCAACCCGGAGGCCCGCGGCACCCGCGTCCCCGACTTCGTGAAGCTGTCGGAGGCCATGGGCTGCTACGCCATCCGCTGCGAGTCCCCGGACGACCTCGACAAGGTCATCGAGGAGGCGAACTCGATCAACGACCGCCCGGTCGTCGTCGACTTCATCGTCCACGAGGACGCGATGGTCTGGCCGATGGTCGCCGCCGGCACCTCCAACGACGAGATCATGGCCGCCCGGGACGTCCGCCCCGACTTCGGCGACAACGAAGACGACTGAGCGAGAGAGACGTAAAAGATCATGTCCAAGCACACGCTCTCCGTCCTGGTGGAGAACACGCCCGGCATCCTCGCCCGGATCGCCGCCCTGTTCTCCCGCCGCGGCTTCAACATCGACTCGCTCGCCGTCGGTGTCACCGAGCACCCCGACATCTCCCGCATCACCATCGTCGTGGGAGTGGAGGACCTGCCGCTGGAGCAGGTGACCAAGCAGCTCAACAAGCTCGTCAACGTGCTCAAGATCGTCGAGCTGGAGCCGTCGCAGGCGGTGCAGCGCGAACTCGTCCTGGTGAAGGTGCGCGCCGACAACGAGACGCGCTCCCAGATCGTCGAGATCGTCCAGCTGTTCCGCGCCAAGACCGTCGACGTCTCCCCGGAGGCCGTCACCATCGAGGCCACCGGATCCGGCGAGAAGCTGACCGCGATGCTCAAGATGCTGGAGCCGTACGGCATCAAGGAGCTGGTCCAGTCCGGCACGATCGCGATCGGCCGTGGCGCCCGTTCCATCACGGACCGGTCGCTGCGCGCCCTGGACCGGTCGGCCTAAGACCCGGAACGGGCGGTCGGCGCGCCGTCGGCCGCCCGTATTCCGAGACCCTCAGACTTCCCTTCCGCCCCCCGTCATACGGTGGGACGCAACACCTGCACTCCCGAGGAGAGAACCCAAAGTGGCCGAGCTGTTCTACGACGCCGACGCCGACCTGTCCATCATCCAGGGCCGCAAGGTCGCGGTCATCGGGTACGGCAGCCAGGGCCACGCCCACGCGCTGTCGCTCCGTGACTCGGGTGTCGACGTCCGCGTCGGTCTGCACGAGGGCTCCAAGTCCAAGGCCAAGGCCGAGGAGCAGGGCCTGCGCGTGGTGAGCCCGTCGGAGGCCGCCGCCGAGGCCGACGTCATCATGATCCTCGTCCCGGACCCGATCCAGGCCCAGGTCTACGAGGAGCACATCAAGGACAACCTGAACGACGGCGACGCGCTGTTCTTCGGCCACGGCCTGAACATCCGCTTCGGCTTCATCAAGCCCCCGGCCGGCGTCGACGTCTGCATGGTCGCCCCCAAGGGCCCGGGCCACCTGGTCCGCCGCCAGTACGAGGAGGGCCGCGGCGTTCCGTGCATCGCCGCCGTCGAGCAGGACGCCACGGGCAACGGCTTCGCGCTCGCCCTGTCGTACGCCAAGGGCATCGGCGGCACGCGTGCCGGCGTCATCAAGACGACCTTCACCGAGGAGACCGAGACCGACCTCTTCGGCGAGCAGGCCGTGCTCTGCGGTGGTACCGCCGCGCTGGTCAAGGCGGGCTTCGAGACCCTGACCGAGGCCGGCTACCAGCCGGAGATCGCCTACTTCGAGTGCCTGCACGAGCTGAAGCTGATCGTCGACCTCATGTACGAGGGCGGCCTGGAGAAGATGCGCTGGTCGATCTCCGAGACCGCCGAGTGGGGCGACTACGTCACCGGCCCGCGCATCATCACGGACGCCACCAAGGCCGAGATGAAGAAGGTCCTCGCCGAGATCCAGGACGGCACCTTCGCCCAGCAGTGGATGGACGAGTACCACGGCGGTCTGAAGAAGTACAACGAGTACAAGACCCAGGACTCCGAGCACCTGCTGGAGACCACCGGCAAGGAGCTGCGCAAGCTCATGAGCTGGGTCGACGAGGAGGCGTAAGCCTCACGGCCGAGGGGCCGGAGCATCCCCGCTCCGGCCCCTTCGGCGAACCCGGGGTAACGTCGGTGCTACGGCGTTGTCCATCCCGTCCGGCCACGGACGGGTGATCCTTCCGCAGCGGCACAGGACGACGCCAGGTGCGCCACTAGACTGCTGCACACATACATCGCGTCAGGCCCACAGCGTCGTGCGTCTCCAACGCGGCAAGCACCCCTCCACCGCCTGCGGCCGTCGGGACGGCCGTCCGCAGCACTGGACTTGTGAGGACTCACGTGAGCTCGAAACCCGTCGTACTCATCGCTGAAGAGCTGTCGCCCGCCACCGTCGACGCGCTTGGCCCGGACTTCGAGATCCGGCAGTGCAACGGCGCGGACCGGGCCGAGCTGCTCCCCGCCATCGCCGATGTGGACGCGATCCTGGTCCGTTCGGCCACCAAGGTCGACGCCGAGGCGATCGCCGCCGCGAGCAAGCTCAAGGTCGTCGCACGAGCCGGCGTCGGCCTGGACAACGTGGACGTCTCCGCCGCCACCAAGGCCGGCGTGATGGTCGTCAACGCCCCCACCTCGAACATCGTGACCGCCGCCGAGCTGGCCTGCGGTCTGCTCGTCGCCACCGCCCGCAACATCCCGCAGGCCAACGCCGCGCTGAAGAACGGCGAGTGGAAGCGCAGCAAGTACACGGGCGTCGAGCTGGCCGAGAAGACCCTCGGTGTCGTCGGCCTCGGCCGCATCGGCGCGCTGGTCGCGCAGCGCATGTCGGCCTTCGGCATGAAGGTCGTCGCCTACGACCCCTATGTGCAGCCGGCCCGCGCCGCGCAGATGGGCGTCAAGGTCGTGTCGCTGGACGAACTGCTCGAGATCTCCGACTTCATCACCGTCCACCTCCCCAAGACGCCCGAGACCCTCGGCCTCATCGGCGACGAGGCGCTGCGCAAGGTCAAGCCGAGCGTGCGCATCGTCAACGCCGCGCGCGGCGGGATCGTCGACGAGGAGGCGCTGTACTCCGCCCTCAAGGAGGGCCGGGTCGCCGGTGCCGGTCTCGACGTGTACGCCAAGGAGCCCTGCACGGACTCCCCGCTCTTCGAGTTCGACCAGGTCGTCGCCACCCCGCACCTCGGTGCCTCCACGGACGAGGCGCAGGAGAAGGCCGGTATCGCCGTCGCCCGCTCGGTGCGTCTCGCCCTCGCCGGTGAGCTCGTCCCGGACGCGGTGAACGTGCAGGGCGGAGTCATCGCCGAGGACGTCAAGCCGGGCCTGCCGCTCGCGGAGCGTCTCGGCCGGATCTTCACCGCGCTCGCCGGTGAGGTCGCGGTCCGCCTCGACGTGGAGGTGTACGGCGAGATCACCCAGCACGACGTGAAGGTGCTGGAGCTCAGCGCCCTCAAGGGTGTCTTCGAGGACGTCGTCGACGAGACGGTGTCCTACGTCAACGCCCCGCTGTTCGCGCAGGAGCGCGGGGTCGAGGTGCGCCTGACCACCAGCTCCGAGGCGTCCGAGCACCGCAACGTCGTCACCGTGCGCGGCACCCTCGCCGACGGCGAGGAGGTGTCGGTCTCCGGCACGCTGGCCGGTCCGAAGCACCTCCAGAAGATCGTCGCGGTCGGGGAGTACGACGTCGACCTCGCGCTCGCCGAGCACATGGTCGTGCTGCGGTACGAGGACCGCCCGGGTGTCGTCGGCACCGTGGGCCGCATCCTCGGCGAGGCGGGCATCAACATCGCGGGCATGCAGGTGTCGCGGGCCGCGGTCGGCGGCGAGGCGCTGGCGGTGCTGACCGTGGACGACACGGTGACCGCCGGGGTGCTGGCCGAGGTGGCGGCGGAGATCGGTGCGACCTCCGCGCGTTCCGTGAACCTGGTCTGACCTTCCCGGGGCTTCGCCCTCAAACGCCGGACGGGCTGAACTGATCAGCCCGTCCGGCGTTCTGCTGTGCGGGGACGCTCCGCAGGGTCACGGCCGCAGCCACCGCCGCTCCGGCCAGCAGCACCGTGCTGGTGATCGCCGCCGCGTGCATACCGCTGGTGAACGCCTCGCGTGCCGCCGTAGCCAGGGCGTCCCCCGCGCGCCCCGGCAGCTGCTCGGCGACGGCCAGGGCGCCGCCCAGGGTCTCGTGGGCCGGGGCGGGCGCCGAGGCCGGGATCTCATGGCGGTAGACGGCCGTACCGATGGAGCCCAGGAACGCCATGCTCAGCGCGCCACCGAACTCCGTGCCCGTCTCCAGCAGGGACGAGGCCGCGCCCGCCTTCTCCACCGGGGCGGCGTTCAGGGCCAGGTCCGCCACCTGTGACATGACGACCACGGCGCCGGAGGCCAGGACGGCGCACGCGGCCAGCAGCAGCCAGAGCGAGTCCGTGCCGGCCAGGGCCAGCAGTACGTAGCCGCACGCGGTGACCGCGAAGCCTCCGGCGACGACGTGGGCGCGGGGAACGCCCCGCTGCACCAGCTGTGCGCCGGCCACGGCCGCCAGTCCGATGGGCACCGACGGCAGCAGGCTCCACAGCGCCGCCTTCAGGGGGCCCATGTCCAGGACCGACTGGATGTACTGGGTGGTGAAGTACGCCGAGCCCATCATGCCGAAGGCGGCGACGAGGTTGAGGACGACGGCCGGGGTGAAGCCGCGGGCCCGGAACAGCTCCGGTGAGATCAGCGGGGACACCGCGGTGCGCTGGCGGTGGACGAAGAGCGCGGCGAAGAGCAGACCGAAGGTCACCGACAGCGCGTACCGCACGTCCCAGCCCTGCGACGCGAGTTCCTTCAGGCCGTAGATCACGGGGAGCACGGCCGCCATCGACAGGGGAACGCTCAGCAGGTCGAAGCGGCCGGGGCGCGGGTTCTTCGACTCGGGCAGCAGGAAGGGTCCCAGGGCCAGGAGCAGCGCCATCGCGGGCAGATTGACCAGGAAGACCGAGCCCCACCAGAAGTGCTCGACGAGCACGCCGCTCATCACCGAGCCGAGGGCGATGCCGGCCGTCATCACGCCCGACCACAGACCGATCGCCTTGGTGCGCTGTGCGGGGTCGGTGAACATCGTGCGCACCAGCGCCATCGTCGACGGCATCAGCGTCGCGCCGCCGATGCCGAGCACCGCGCGGGCGGCGATCAGGGTCTCGGCGCTGTTCGCGTAGGCCGCCACCAGGGAGGCCGTTCCGAAGGCGGCGGCGCCGAACAACAGGAGCCTGCGGCGGCCGATGCGGTCGCCCAGCGAGCCCATCGTCATCAGCAGGCCGGCCAGGACGAAGCCGTAGATGTCGAAGATCCACAGCTGCTGGGTGGCGCTCGGCTCCAGGTCGGCGCTGATCGCGGGGATCGCGAAGTAGAGGACGGAGACGTCCATCGAGACCAGCAGGAGCGGAAGCATCAGCACGCCGAGGGCCGTCCATTCGCGGCGCCCGGCGCGGGCGGGAGGGTGCGGTTCTGTCGTCATGGGCAGGACTGTACGACCGTCTTAAACGCTTGTCTAGTACGGTTGTGTAATACGCTCGTCTGGTACGGGTGTATGGATTCCGGGGTAGTGTGACGTGTCATGGGACACCGTGAGGATCTGCTCGAGGGAGCCAAGCGCTGCCTGCTGGCGAAGGGGTTCGTGCGCACGACGGCGCGTGACATCGTCAGGGAGTCGGGGACCAACCTGGCGTCGATCGGTTATCACTACGGCTCGAAGGACGCGCTGCTCGCGGAGGCGTACCTGTCGCTGGTCGGTGGGCTCTCCGACGCCTTCGAAGGGGAGGAGCCCGGGGGGAGCGACGCTGAGCCCGGCTCGCTGGAGCGGTTCCAGGAGGTGTGGTCCAACATCATCGGGACCATGCGGGGGCCCGGTTCGATGTGGCGCCTCAGTATGGAGATCGTCGCCATGGGCGACCAGTTGCCGGTGGTGCGCGACCACCTGGCGGATCAGCAGCGGGATGCCGAGCGCGCCCTGGTCGCGCTCTTCATGGGGGTCCGTGAGGAGGACGTCCCGGACAAGACCCTGGACACGCTCGGCAGGTTCTACACGACGCTGATGACGGGGCTCATCGCACAGTGGAGCTTCGACCCCGAGCGTGCGCCCGACGGCGAGGCGCTCACCGAAGGGCTGCGCCAGGTGATCGAGGCCGCTCACCGGGCGTGACGCGTCCCTCGCGCATCTCGATCACCCGGTCCGCGAAGTTTCGTACGACCGCCCGGTCGTGGCAGATGAACAGGTAGCCGAGACCCAGGTCGTCCTGGAGGTCGGCGAGCAGGTTCAGCACGCCCGCACGTACCGACGGGTCGAGCGACGACACCGGCTCGTCCAGGACCAGCAGGCGTGGGTCGCAGGCCAGGGCGCGGGCGATGCCCGCGCGTTGGCACTGGCCGCCGGAGAGTTCGTGCGGCCGGCGGTCGCCGTACGCGGGGTCGAGTCCGACCCGGTCGAGGAGTTCGGCGACGCGGGCGGGGCCGTCGGCCGGGTGCCAGCGGCCCTGGACCTTCAGCGGTTCGGCGATGGCGTCCCGGACGCGGTGGCGGGGGCTCAGCGAGCCGTACGGGTCCTGGAAGACGGGCTGCATACGGGGGCGCAGCGGACGTAGTTCGCGCTCCGGGAGGGACGTCAGCTCCCTTCCCTCGAAATGGACTTCCCCGCTCGCCGGGCGGCGCAGCTGGAGCACAGCCAGGGCCGTGGAGGACTTGCCGCAGCCGGACGGGCCGTTCAGGGCCACGGTCTCGCCGGGGGCCAGGGAGAAGGAGACGCCGTCCACGGCGGTGACCGGGCCGTAGCGGACGACCAGGTCGCGGACGTCGAGGAGGGAGTCGGTCATGCCGGCTGTCCCTCCTTCAGGAACAACTCCGTCGCGGGGTGGGGGAGTTCCTCAGGGCGATGGCAGGCGACCAGGCGTCCGGCCACCTGCCGGGGCTCCGGCTCCGTGGTGTGGCAGGAGTCCGCCGCGAGCGGGCAGCGCGGGGCGAAGGCGCAGCCCGGCGGGAGCGTGCCCGGGGCGGGCGGGGTGCCGCGCAGGGCGGGGAGCCGGCGGCCCGGGGGAGCGTGCTGCGGGAGGGATGCCAGCAGGCCTGCCGTGTAAGGGGCGCGGGGCCGGGCCAGCACCTGGTCCGCCGGGCCGAGTTCGGTGAGACGCCCGGCGTACATGACCAGCATCCGGTCGGCGTGACCCGCTACGGCCTCCATGTCGTGGGTGACCAGGACCAGCGCTGCACCGACCGCCTCCCGTTGCTCGGCGAGCAGCCGCAGTACCTGGTCGCGGCGCTCCTCGTCGAGGGCGGTGGTGGGCTCGTCGGCGACCACGAGATCGGGCTCGTTGATCGTGGCCATGGCGATCACGGCGCGCTGCCGCATGCCGCCGGAGTACTCGTGCGGATACGCCCGCGCCAGGCGTGCCGCGTCCGGAATGCCGACACGGTCCAGGGCCGCGACCGTCCGGGCCCGGGCCTCCTTGCGGGAGACCCCGGTCACCGACCGTACGGCGGCGGCGAGTTGGTCGCCGACCGGGTGGACGGGGGAGAGGGCGGACAGGGCGTCCTGCGGGACGAGGGTGATGCGGCGGCCTCGGTGGGCGGAGAGGTCCGGGGTGATGGTCCCGGTCGTGGTCGCGCCGCGCGGCGGCATGCCGAGGAGCGCGCGGGCCGTGAGGGACTTGCCCGCCCCCGACTCGCCGACGATCGCCAGGACTTCATGGGGCAGTACGTCGAAGGACAGGCCGCGCACGGCCTCGACTCCTTCGAACGAGATACGGAGATCGCTGACGGAGATCAGTGCCTCAGACTGCAACGACGGTCTCCTTCTTGACGGGGGCAGGGGCAGCCCGGCGTACCCTCCGGCCCTGCGTGAGCGCCGCGCCCGACACCGCGAGACCCGCCAGCAGGGCCAGGGCCACCGCCGGGGCGAGAGCCGCCCACGGGGCGCGTTCCACATAGGCCCGGGATTCCTCCAGCAGCAGCCCCCACTCGGGGGCGGGCGGCTGGGCGCCCAGGCCCAGGAAGCCGAGGGAGGCCAAGGCCAGGGCGATGCCCGGCAGCCGCAGCAGGGCATGGCGGGCCACCGGGCCGGCCACGGACGGCAGGACATGCCGGGTGAGGATCCAGAACGGGCTCGCCCCGATGGCCCGTTGGGCGGTGAGGAACGCCGACGCCCGCACCTCCTGCACCAGGGCCGCCGCGTGCGCGGACAGGGCCGGCCAGGAGATCAGCGCGACCGCCAGGGCCGCCCCGCCGGTTCCCGGCCCGGCGGCCGCCGCGACCAGGATGCCGACGATCACCGGCGGCAGTGCGTTGGCGATGTCCGACGCGCCCGCCGCGACGCCCGGCAGGAAGCCCAGCACGAGCGCGATCAGCAGGCCCAGCAGACAGACCGCCGTCGCCGTGCCGACCGTCGAGGCGGCACCGTGGCCGAGCCGGGCGAGCACATCGCGGCCCAGACCGTCGGTGCCGAGCGGATGCGACCAGGAGGGCGCGGCGAGACGGACGGTCGTGTCCACGGCGTACGGGTCGCGCAGCAGGCCCCAGCCGATGGTCAGCAGCAGGACGGCGGCCAGTGCCACCGGGACCGCCGGGTGCGCGCGGACCGGGCGGGCCGGCGGCAGCGTCAGCCCGGCGTCCCGCAGGGCGGGCCCCAGCAGCCGGCGCCGTACGCCCGCCGCCACCGCGCCCGCGACCAGCCCGAGCAGCAGCAGCGCGAGGACCGCGCCCTGCAGCAGCGGAAGGTCCTGCGACCGGGCCGCGCCGAGGGCCGTACGGCCGATGCCCGGCACCGCGAACACCGTCTCCACGGCCACCGCCCCGCCGGTCAGGCCGACGGCGACCATCCCGAACTGCGGGACCAGCGGCGGCAGGACGCGCCGCAGCGCCGCCCCCGCGATCCGCGCCCGGCTCACCCCGGCGCCCCGCCACAGCTCGGCCCACCGCTCGTCGAGCACGGCGGGCAGCGCGTCCGCCACCAGCCGCCCGAGCAGCCCGCCCGCCGGGACGCCGAGGGCGAGCGCGGGCAGTACCAGATACTCGGCGCTCTGCCAGCCGGACGTCGGCAGCCATCCCAGCCACACCCCGAACACCAGCAGCACCAGGGTGGCCAGCAGGAACTCGGGAAGGGCGGCCAGCATCGCGGCGAACGCCCCGGCCGAGCCCCGGCCGCGCACCAGCACCGGCGTCACCAGCGCGGCGGCCAGCAGCACCGCCACGCCGAGCGCCGCGCCCATCAGCCCCAGCGACACCTGGAGCCCGGCGAGCACGGAGGGCAGAACGTCGTGCCCCGACACCCAGGAGGTGCCGAAGTCGCCGTGGAGCAGGTCGGCGGCCCACTGCCCGAGCAGCGACAGCGGGCCGGCGTCCAGGCCGAGGTCCCGGCGGATCGCGGCCAGGGCCTCCTCGGTCGCCTCCTGCTCGGCCGACCGGGCGCGCAGCACGGTGAGCGCCGGGTCGCGGCGGGAGAGCCAGGGCAGCAGGCCGACGACGGCCAGGACGGCGATGAGGCAGAGGGCACGCGTCAGCCCGGGACCGAGGCGCCTCACTTGACGTACGTGTCGGCCGTCACGAGTTCCCGCTCACGCGGGTCGTGCGCGGCGTTCACGACACCGGCGGCATCGCCCTGGATCACGCGCTCGTGGAGCAGCGGTACGGCCGCGTCCGCGGCCAGGACCGCGGCCTCCGCCTCGACGACCGCCTTGCGGCGGGCGTCGCCGACCGGGGTGTCGGTGGCCTTCTTCAGGGCCTTGTCGGCCTCGGGGTCCTTCAGGTGCGAGAGGTTGAAGGTGCCCTCGGAGGCGAAGTCGCTGTAGAGGTACGCGGCCGGGTCGCCGGAGTCGAGGACGCTGGCGCGGGAGAGGACGAAGGCGTCGAAGCGGCCCGCGAGCGCGTCGGACTCGATGTTGGCGTACTCGCGCACGTCCAGCTTCACCTTGAACCCGGCCTTCTGGAGCTGCTGTTGCAGCGCGGCGGCGACCTCGGGCATCTCGGAGCGGTCGGTGTACGTGCCGATGGTGACGGTCTCGCCGGCCGGGTCGCCGGGCTCGGCCCGCTTGACGGGTGTGCGCAGCTCGGCGGCCCAGGGGAGGGCGGGCCCGAGCAGGCCCTCGGCGACGTCGGCGCGGCCCTCGTACACGCCCTTCACGATCGACTCGGCGTCGATCGCCGTGCGGGCCGCCGCACGGATCGAGGGGTCCTCGAAGGCGCCCTTCCCGGTGTTGAGGTAGAGGGTGTTGGTGCGCGGCATCGGGACCTCGGTGACGAGGTCCTGGTCGAGGACGGCGGCCTGTGAGACGGGGATCGCCTCGACGATGTCGGCCTCGCCGCTGCGCAGCGCCGCCGCGCGGGCGGTGCCGTCCGGGACGAACTTCACGTCGATGCCGGGGGCTTCGGCCTTCCCGCCCCAGTAGCCGTCGTAGCGGTCGAGAGCGGCGGAGGAGGTGCCATTGACCTTCGTCAGCTCGAAGGGCCCGGTGCCGGCGCCCACGGGGTCGACCGTCTTCCCCCGGTAGGCCTTCGCCGCCAGGATCGCGAGCTGCGGGGAGCTGAGCCGCTGCGGGACCAGGGGGTCCTCGGTGGCGGTGGTGACCGTGATCTTGTCGCCGCTCGCCTTCGCGGTCAGGTCCACGCCGTCGAGGATGCGGGGCTTGAGGGAGGCGGTGGCGGCCTTCGTGAGGGAGCGGACGACGGCCTCGGGGGTGAGCTTCGTGCCGTCGTGGAAGGTGACGCCCTCGCGGAGGGTGAAGGTCCAGCTCTTCCCGGACTGCTGCCACTCGGTGGCGAGCGCGGGCCGGGCGTCGCCCTCCGCGTCCAGCTTCACCAGCGTCTCGGCGGTAGACCAGCGCGACAGCTTGAACGCGTCGTCGGAGAGCGGGGAGAGTCCGGAGCGGGGTGGCTGGAGCATGGCGACGCGTATGCGTTTGCCCCCCGGCCCGGAGTCGTCCGTGGCCTGCTGGGAGCCGGTGAAGCAGCCGGTGAGCAGGGCGGAAGCCGCGGCGACGGCGGTGAGGGGGGCGAGACGGGCGGGGACGCGCACGGAACACCTCGGTCAAGGCATGGTCAATGGTTGAATGTGCCACGACCGTAGCATGATGATAATCATTGTCAGAAGTGTTCTCGGCTGTCGATGTCAGAGAACAGGGGTCAGGGCATCGGACGGAAGTACTTCCGCAGCGCCCAGGCCGCGAGGTGCCGGCCGGTGGCGCTGCCCACCTCGTCCGCCGTCCGGGTGTGGATTCCGCCCCAGACCCGGGCGTCGACGACGTCCCGTTCGTACTCGTGGGCATAGCGGTAGTGGCGCGACGTGCCGGTGCTGCTCGACGAAATGTGCAGGTCGACGCGGGACGTGCCCAGGATCCCGCTCAGCATGCGCATCAGCGCGCCGCCCATGGCGGCGTGGCCGCTCAGGTAGTCGGGATGTGACGGGGTGACGAGCAGCGGCTCCCAGTGCCGGTTCGCCCGGGTCGCCGGGTTGCCGTCCGTGTCCGCTTCCCGGATGGCGGTGACCGGCCGCCAGGTGCCGTAGTGGAGTTTGGCGTCCCAGGCGGTGATGACCGCGTCCGCCTGGGACGTGTTGGCCGCGGCGTACAGGCGCGCCGTCTCGGCGATGTCCAGCCCGTGCCGGGTGGCGTGGTCGCCGAGGGCCGCTTGCAGGTTCGGGGCGACGAAGAAGTGCGCGGTGTCCGTCTGTTCGGGGGTCCGGTGCGAGCCGGTCCGTCCTCCGTAGTGCGCCAGTTCGGCGAGGTCCCTCGCGTAGCGGGCCGAGCGGAGCTCCGGCGGCGGGCCCGGGCGGAACTGGTGCGGGGAGTCCATCAGCAGCGGCCGGACCCTGCCGACCCAGGCGGTGGTGAAGGGCTCGTGACCGGGAGGCGTGGGACGCCAGACGCCGGGCCGCGGATGCGCGGGGAAGGGTACGGACGCGCCGCGACCGTCACCGCGGCGGAGATCGATGATGCGGGCCGCGGCGCGCTTGCCGAACGCGACGCCCTCGTCCTCGGCCCTGCCGTCGGGAATCTTCGTGAGGGAGCCGGTCAGAGCGGCGTCCAGCCGGGCGGCGGCCCCGGGGAAGTGATGGCGCAGCACCTGGTGCGCTGCCGAGGCGGCAGCCGCCTCGGACGAGGCCGTGCCAGGCGCCCGCTCGTCCCACTTGTACGGGGCGAAGCGGCCCTCGACGCCGACGACGGCGTTGTAGACGGCGGTGGAGACGTACGCCTCCAGGATGAACAACTCGGGCGGGGACGGGCGGGCCTCGGCCTTGATGGTGGCGTCCGCCGTGCGCATCCACTCCACGACGAGTGCGGCGCTCCGACCGCCTCGGCCGTCGTGCTCGGCCCCGGACACCACCCGCGCGTCACGGCCGGGCCCGGCACTCGCCTGGGCGCACGGCAGCGCGAGCGCGAGCGCCCCGCAGGCCAGCCCCGCCACCGCCGTTCGCGTCGCGGACCAGGCGCGTCGCTTCCGCACGTGCACTCCTCCCAGTCGATGGCACACCGGGAGAACCGTGACCGCCCGAGGCTCCGGACGACACGCGTCCGTGCCGAACACCGCCCGACCGGGCGACGGGTGTCACCTGGACGGCCCCAGGGCGTCGCCGTGTGCGAGCCGAGCCCCTTTCAGTGCCATGTGCAGCAGCAGCCGGTCCTCGCCGTCGTCCAGGTCGAGGCCGGTCAGCTTCTCGATGCGGGACAGGCGGTAGTACAGGGTCTGGCGGTGGATGCCCAGCTCGGAGGCGGCCCGGGCGGCCTGGCCGGCGCAGTCGAGGTAGATCTCGGCGGTTCGGGCGAGCTCCCTGTGCACCGGGAAGAGCAGGGCGTGTACGGCGGGGTCGTGGGCGAGGTCCGGCGGCAGCGCGGTGAGCAGCCGGAACGGCCCGATCTCCGCCCACCGCGCGACGGGTCCCAGCCGGGCCTCGGCCAGCGCGGCCCGGGCCGCGGCGGACGCCTCCCACCAGGCGGTGCCGAGCTCCGCCAGGCCGGAGCGGGGGGTGGCGAGTCCGGCGGCGGGGCCGGCCGGTCCGTGGGTGGAGGTACCGGTCTGCCCGGACGCGGATCGGGAACCGGGCCCGGCGAACGCGCCGCGCGTGCCGCGGGAAGCCGTACCGCCCGACGAGCTTCCTGGAGTCCTGCCGCCGCCCGCCGCACCGCCCGGAGCGCCGCCGCCCGCCCGCTCCAGCAGCCGTGCCGCCGCTGTCGTCGCCGGAGCCAGTACGTCCGTCGACCGCAGGCGGATCAGCAGGGCCACGCACTGGGCCGACGCCCCCCACGGCAGTGTGCACAGGGCTGTCGCGCCCGGCATCGTGCGGACCGAGGGGGCGTCGTCGGGGTCGGCCGACGGCCAGGGGGCCACGCACACCACCGTGTGCAGAGCGTCGGCCCGGGGGCCGAGGGCGGTGCGGAGTTCCGCGATGGCCATGTCGCGCTGCCAGTCGCGGTCCGCGGTGAGGACGGCACGCAGTTCGCGGCTGAGGTCGGCACCGTGCTGGGCCTCGTCCGCGAGCAGCGCCCCGATCCGGGTCGTGACCTCCATGGCGGCGGAGAGCCGGTCTTCGCTCGGGCCGGGATCGTCGTCCAGGAGCCAGACATAGCCGTGGACCACGCCCCGGTGGCGGACGGGGAGGCAGATCCGCCCCCGGTTGACCCCCGCCTCCGGCGTCGGCGGGATACGCACCGGGCCGGTCGCGCGCGTGATGCCGAAGCCCTCGAACCACGCCCGGACGGCCGCGGTCGAACGGCGGGTCAGGATCGAGCGGGTACGCACCGGATCCAGGGCCGACGGATCGAGGTCGCCCTCGCTGTCGTACGCCCCGAAGGTGATCAGCTCGAAGTCCCGGTTCTCCAGCGTCGCGGGCGCGCCGAGCAGCTCCGAGATCTCGTCGACCAGCTCCTCGTAGTCGCCCCGGTGTTCCGACGTCATGCGGGCATTGTCCCCCACCGGCCACAACCCTTCATACATCTGTCTGAGATCTGCGGCACGGATGCGTGACAGCTGTCGATGGCCGACGATCGAAGGGATCCCTAGGTTTCACGGTGGTTCTCCGCGCCGTACCCGAAGCGTCATCCGCACGAGGTCCGGCCATCCGTTTGGTTGTGCTCTGGAGGTGCCCCGTGCTGGGTCCCGTGATTCTCGCCGCGTCCCGCAGCGACCGGATGCGACGCCTGATCTCGGCGGCCCCGGTGACCAAGCAGGTCGTCGACCGCTTCATCCCGGGCGAAGGCGTCGACGACATCGTCCCGGTGGTCCAGGGCCTCGCCGGCCGGGGTCTGGAGCTGACGATGGACGTCGTCGGCGAGGACATCACCAACCCCGCGCAGGCCGCCGCCGCCCGGGACGCCTACCTGGAGCTGATCGACCGGCTGAAGCCGCTGGAGCTCGGCACCCGCGCCGAGATGTCGGTGAAGCTGTCGATGTTCGGGCAGGCGCTGGAAGACGGCCACGAGCTGGCCCTGAAGAACGTCCGCCCGGTCGTCGAGGCCGCCGCCGAGATCGGCACCACGGTCACTCTGGACGCCGAGGACCACACCACCCTCGACTCGATGTTCGCCATCCACGAGGAGCTGCGGAAGGACTTCCCGCAGACCGGCTGCGTCATCCAGGCCTACCTCTTCCGCACCGAGGCCGACGCCCGCCGCCTCGCCGCGAACGGCAGCCGGGTGCGCCTGGTCAAGGGCGCCTACAAGGAGCCCGCCTCGGTCGCGTACCAGGACAAGCACGAGATCGACCGGGCGTACGTACGGATTCTCGGTACGTTGATGGAGGGGACGGGGTACCCGATGATCGGGTCCCACGACCCGCGCCTGATCGCGATCGGCCAGGAGCTCGCCCACCGCGCCGGGCGCAAACTGGACGAGTACGAGTTCCAGATGCTCTACGGCATCCGCGGCGACGAGCAGTCGCGCCTCGCCGCCGAGGGCCACCGCATGCGCGTCTACACCGCCTACGGCACCGACTGGTACGGCTACTTCATGCGCCGGCTCGCCGAGAAACCGGCCAACCTGCGGTTCTTCGCACGATCGATGCTCACCAAGGGCTGACAGCCCTTCAAGGGCTGAGACCGAACCACCGCTCAGTAAGGAGTTACGGAAAACATGGACGCTGTGACCCAGGTCCCCACCCCCGTCAACGAGCCGGTGCACGGCTACGCCCCCGGCTCGCCCGAGCGGGCCCGGCTGGAGGCCAAGCTGAAGGAGCTGGCCGACAACCCCGTCGACCTGCCCTGCACCATCGGCGGCGAGAAGCGGATGGGCGGCGGCGAGGCCTTCAAGGTCGTCCAGCCGCACAACCACAAGGCAGTGCTGGGCACGTACCGCAACGCCACGCAGCAGGACGCGCAGGACGCCATCGACGCGGCCCTGGCCGCCGCGCCCGCCTGGCGCGCGATGTCCTTCGACGACCGCGCGGCGATCATCCTGCGCGCCGCAGAGCTGCTGTCCGGCCCCTGGCGCGAGACGCTCGCCGCCTCCACCATGCTCGGCCAGTCCAAGACCGCCCAGCAGGCCGAGATCGACACGCCCTGTGAGCTGATCGACTTCTGGCGGTTCAACGTCTCCTACGCCCGCAACCTCCTGGCCGAGCAGCCCCCGGCGAACTCCCCGGGCGTATGGAACCGTCTGGACCACCGCCCGCTGGAGGGCTTCGTCTACGCGGTCACGCCCTTCAACTTCACCGCCATCGCGGGCAACCTCCCGACGGCCCCTGCCCTGATGGGCAACGTCGTCGTCTGGAAGCCGTCCCCGACGCAGACCCACGCCGCCGTGCTGCTGATGCAGCTGCTGGAGGAG
Source organism: Streptomyces sp. NPDC008137 (assembly GCF_042957035.1). Classification (NCBI taxonomy): domain Bacteria; kingdom Bacillati; phylum Actinomycetota; class Actinomycetes; order Kitasatosporales; family Streptomycetaceae; genus Streptomyces; species Streptomyces sp. NPDC008137. The sequence continues at coordinate 118,452 of NZ_JBIBHN010000007.1, forward strand.
GCCGGTCTGCCCAAGGGCGTCATCAACCTCGTCACCGGTGACGGCATCGAGGTCTCCAAGGTCGCCCTGGTCCACCGCGACCTCGCCGGTATCCACTTCACCGGCTCGACCCCCACCTTCCAGTACCTGTGGAAGACGGTCGGCGCGAACATCGAGAAGTACCGCACCTACCCGCGCCTCGTCGGCGAGACCGGCGGCAAGGACTTCCTCGTCGCCCACCCGTCGGCCGACCCGGCGATCCTGAAGACGGCCTTCACCCGGGGTGCCTTCGAGTTCCAGGGCCAGAAGTGCAGCGCCACCTCCCGGGCGTACATCCCCGCCTCCATCTGGAACTCCGGTTTCAAGGAGGAGCTGGCCGCCGAGGTCGACGGCATCAAGATGGGCGATGTCACCGACCTGTCGAACTTCATCGGCGCCGTCATCGACGAGCGTGCCTTCGCCAAGAACAAGGCCGCCATCGACCGCGCCAAGGAGGACGCCTCCTGCACGATCGTCGCGGGCGGCACCTACGACGACTCGGAGGGCTATTTCGTCCGCCCGACGGTCATCGAGTGCACCGACCCGGAGAACGAGGTCTTCCGCACCGAGTACTTCGGCCCGATCATCGCCGTGCACGTCTATGAGGACGACAAGTACGACGAGATGCTGACCCAGATGGAGTCCGTCTCCGACTACGCCCTGACCGGTTCGGTCATCGCGAACGACCGGGCGGCGGCGGCCTACACGGCGGACAAGCTCCGCTACGCGGCCGGCAACTTCTACATCAACGACAAGTCGACCGGCGCCGTCGTCGGCCAGCAGCCCTTCGGCGGCGGCCGTGCCTCCGGCACCAACGACAAGGCCGGCGCCCCGCAGAACCTGATGCGCTGGACCCTGACCCGCGCCATCAAGGAGACGCTGGTCCCGCCGACCGACTACACGTACCCGCACATGGGCTGAGATCCCGCGGCGCACCGACGGGCCAGGTCGAAATGACCTGGCCCGTCGGCATGTCCGGGGGAAAGACTGGTCCGATGACCACCCGAGTGCGCACCGCCCACACCGCCGATCTGACGCCCGCCGAACTCGACGCCGTACGGGCCCTCCTGGACGCCGCCTTCGAGGGCGACTTCGGCGACGACGACTGGGACCACGGCCTCGGCGGCATGCACGCGCTCGTGCGCGACGACTTTGGCCTCGCCGCGCACGGGGCGGTCGTGATGCGCCGGGTGCGGTACCGCGGGCGCTGGCTGCGTGCCGGGTACGTCGAGAACGTCGCCGTCCGCGCCGACGCCCGCCGGGGCGGCCTCGGCGGGCAGGTCATGGGCGAGCTGGAACGCGTGGTCGAGCGTGCCTACGACTTCGGCGCGCTGTCCGCCAGCGACGACGGCGCCCGGCTCTACACCTCCCGCGGCTGGCGGCTGTGGCGTGGTGAGGTGCACGCCCTCAGCCCGGCGGCGGGCCTCGTCCGCATGCCGGACGAGGAGGGCAGCACGTACGTCCGGTCGGCCCTCGCCGGTGAACTCGACCCCGCGCGCGAACTCGTCTTCGACTGGCGCGACGGTGATGTGCTCTAGGAATCACCGCAGCTCAGCGCGGTGTGACGTAGTCCACCGTCTCAGATAGTAGGAAGTCCGAGTAATTGTGGAGACAGACGCTCCGGCCTCCCTTAGTTTTGTAGGAGCCGAACGTCTCGCTCGACCAAGCGAAGGGCGGTCGTGAGCCGGGCCCCGTGCAGGCAACCCCTGCGGCACCGCTCCCCGCCCCCTCCGGCGTCTCCCATCTCTCTGAGCGCTCCATGCTGTCGAAGGAGTCGATTTCCCATGGCCGAGACGACCGTCCGCCGCCGAGTCCGTCACGTCTCCCGGACGACCGAGTCCGACCGCAAGAACGCCGCCGCCGCCCTCCAGCGCGCCCTCGACCGCAGGGACAACGGCGGATCCACCGGCCACTGAGCCGCCCCTGGACCGGGAGCCGCCCGACGAGGCGCGGTGCGGGGCCTCACGCCCCGCGCCGCACCTCGAAATGGTCGATCCGCTCACCGCTCGACGCCAGCGCCGACACCTTCAGCTTCGGCGCGGCGCCGCTCTCCGCCTCCACGGAGAGGAACGAGAACCCGCGGTAGCGCACCCGCGACCATTCCACCGACTCGGCCTTCGTGTCCTGGGACTTGGTCCACCGGAACGTGGCGACCGACTCGTGGTCGGCGGTGTTCCCCTCGTAGCTCTCCTTCACGCCGTCGGGGAAGCCGTACAGCTCCTTGCCGCCGCCGCCCGCGGTGACGTAGACGATCCCGTCCCGCCTGGGGTCCGTCGTCCCGCCGACCGGTACCGGCCTGCCCACCTCGCCGTTCTTGACCGCGTCGGTCCGCTCGTACACGTGGTTGTGCCCGTTGATCACCAGGTCCACCTCGTGCCGGGCGAACAGCGGCAGCCACTCGGCGCGCACCCCGCCGTCGGAGGCGTGCGTGGACGTCGAGTACGCGCAGTGGTGGAAGCAGGCGACGATGAAGTCCACGGCCTTCGCGGCCCGCAGCTCGCCGAGCTTCTTGTCCAGCCACTTCGTCTGCCGCCCCTCCGTGTAGCCGAAGTTGGCCGGGATCTCGTACGACACGTCGTTCGCGTCCAGCGCGACCACTCCGACGTTGCCGTACGTGAAGGCGTACACGCCCGGTGCCGTACGCGCGTCGAAACCGCTGTCCGGCAGGGAGAAGCGGGCGAGCTGGCCGCCGTAGCCGTCCGGCGAGTACCAGGCCTCCATGTCGTGGTTGCCGGTCGTTACCATCCACGGCACCGACCTGGCGACCGGCTCGGTCTGCTTGAGGAACCGGTCCCACTGCCCGGCGTCGAAGACGTCCGACTCCTTGCCCTTGCCGGTCGGGTCGGCGTAGCAGATGTCACCGGCGTGCAGGTGGAAGGCGGGGTTCTGGCGCAGCAGCAGACGGTCGTTGAGGGCCGCCTCCTCGCCGACGCCCTGGTCGCCGAACGCGGTGAACACGAACCGCCCGGGCGGGCCCGCGGGTGCCGTGCGGAAGGAGGTGATGGTGGACCGGTGGTCGGGGGAGGCGGGGTCGAAGCCCTCGTGGCCGACGCCGTAGTAGTACGTCGTGCCCGGGCGCAGGCCGTCCAGCGCCGCGTGCAGGTAGAACTGGTCGACCGCCGCCCGTACGCCCTTCAGCTCCGGGGTGTGCAGATCGCGCAGCTCGGCCTCCACCTTGCGGCCCAGGTCGTCGGGGCGCGTGCCGACCCGGATGTACGGCTTCCGCACCGCGAGCGGCACCTGCCAGGAGATCCGCATCTGCGTCTTCGGGTCGGTGCCGAAGGCGAGATGGCGGCCGAAGGGGGTGATGAACGAGCCGGGGGTCTTCGATGTGGTCGGCGACGGGTCCCTGGTCGCCGTGGTGCCCCCGGAGCCGGAGCCGGATCCGGACCCGGAGCAGCCGGTCAGCAGCCCGCTCGCCACCGCGCCGGCCGTCACCAGCGTGCGCCGCCGCGACAGACGCGTCCGCAGATACTCGTGCTGTTCCGCCATGCTCATCCGGTCCGCGAGCCGCAGGGGAATGCCGAAGTCGGGAGTCTCCATGCGAGTCAATTTCCCATCGAGGCCCAACACTGGTCTGACATACGGGTGAACGATGATCGCCGTGTCCGTATCGCGGACACGGCGTGTCATTCCATGGGACGAGGAGTAGGGTGCCCGCATGTCTCGCAGCATCAATCTCGCAGTGATCCCCGGTGACGGAATCGGCCAGGAGGTCGTGACCGAAGGGCTGAAGGTCCTCTCCGCCGTCCTTCCGCAGGATGTGAAGCTGGAGACGAAGGAGTACGACTTCGGCGCCCGGCGCTACCACGCCACCGGTGAGACCCTCACCGACGCCGACCTCGACGCCCTCAAGAAGCACGACGCCATCCTGCTCGGCGCGATCGGCGACCCGAGCGTGCCGTCCGGCGTCCTGGAGCGCGGCTTCCTGCTCAAGCTCCGCTTCGCCTTCGACCACCACGTCAACCTGCGCCCGTCGAAGCTGCTCCCGGGTGTCGCCACCCCGCTGGCCGGCGAGCCGGAGATCGACTTCGTCGTGGTCCGCGAGGGCACCGAGGGCCCGTACACCGGCAACGGCGGCACGATCCGCAAGGGCACCGAGCACGAGGTCGCCACCGAGGTCTCCGTGAACACGGCCTTCGGTGTGGAGCGTGTCGTGCGGGACGCGTTCGCCCGTGCCCAGGCCCGTCCGCGCAAGAAGCTGGCGCTGATCCACAAGAACAACGTGCTGACCTTCGCGGGGCACCTGTGGACGAACATCTTCAACAAGGTGGCCGAGGAGTTCCCCGAGGTCACCACCGAGTACATGCACGTGGACGCGGCGACGATCTACCTCGTCACGCAGCCCGAGCGCTTCGACGTCATCGTCACGGACAACCTCTTCGGCGACATCGTCACCGACCTCGCCGCTGCCGTCTCCGGCGGCATCGGCGTGGCCGCCTCCGGCAACATCAACCCGTCCGGAGACTTCCCGTCCATGTTCGAGCCCGTGCACGGCTCGGCCCCGGACATCGCCGGCCAGGGCAAGGCCGACCCGACCGCCACGGTGCTGTCCGTCGCCCTGCTCCTGCGCCACCTCGGCCACGAGGCCGAGGCCGACCGTATCGACGAGGCGGTCGCCGCCGACCTGTCGGAGCGGAAGGGCAAGCCCGCCCGCTCCACCACGGAGATCGGCGACGCGCTCGCCGTACGAGTAGCCGGCTGACCCGCCGCTGCTTTTCGCAGAGCCGCCGGGTCGCATCCGCACCCGGCGGCTTTCGCATGTTCCCCGCCGGGTGCCACCATCGACCACCGGGTCGCATTCACCCCGTTCCTTCCGCCGCCGCCCACGGGCGATAATCGAACGCGAGGCCGCGGAATGAGGGAATGCTCGGACGTCCTAGCACTGGTCACATTCAGAGCAGTACCGAGCGCGGCCCGTCACTACAACCGGTGAAGGACATCAACCCATGACGACGCCCACGATCGAGCTCAAGCCCTCCGCCAACCCGCTCTCCGCCGCAGAACGCGAGGCGATCCTGGCCAACCCCGGGTTCGGCCGCCACTTCACCGACCACATGGTGACGATCAAGTGGACGGAAGGCCGCGGCTGGCACGACGGACAGCTCGTGCCGTACGCGCCGATCTCCCTCGACCCCGCCACCACGGTCCTGCACTACGCGCAGGAGATCTTCGAGGGGCTGAAGGCCTACCGCCGCCCCGACGGGTCGGTCGCCACGTTCCGGCCGGAGAAGAACGCCGAGCGCTTCCAGCGGTCCGCGCGCCGGCTGGCGATGCCCGAGCTGCCGGTCGAGACGTTCATCGAGGCCTGCGACGCGCTGGTGAAGCAGGACAAGGCGTGGGTTCCGGCGCACGGTGGCGAGGAGTCCCTGTACCTCCGTCCCTTCATGATCGCGACCGAGGTCGGGCTGGGCGTGAAGCCGGCCAACGAGTACCTGTTCCTGGTCATCGCCTCCCCGGCCGGGGCGTACTTCCCGGGCGGCGTGAAGCCGGTCTCCATCTGGGTCTCCGAGGACCGGGTGCGTGCCGTCCCCGGCGGCATGGGCGACGCGAAGACGGGCGGCAACTACGCGGCGTCCCTGCTCGCGCAGGCCGAGGCCGCGACGAAGGGGTGCGACCAGGTCTGCTACCTCGACGCCGTCGAGCACACGTGGGTCGAGGAGCTGGGCGGCATGAACCTGTACTTCGTGTACGGGGACAGGATCGTCACGCCGTCGCTGACCGGGTCGATCCTGGAGGGCGTCACCCGTGACTCGCTGCTCGCCGTCGCCCGTGACCTCGGGTACGAGGCCGAGGAGGGCCGGGTCTCGGTCGACCAGTGGCAGCGGGACTCGGAGAACGGGTCGCTGACCGAGGTGTTCGCGTGCGGTACGGCCGCTGTGATCACGCCGGTCGGTACGGTGAAGAGGGCCGGGGTGGAGTGGAAGCAGAGCGGGGGCGAGCCGGGGGAGGTCACGCTGAAGCTGCGTCAGGCGCTGCTGGACATCCAGCGTGGTACGGCTGCTGACACGCACGGCTGGATGCACCAGCTGGGCTGAGCCCGACCCTCCCCGGGGACTCCGCCCTCGACCCTCTCCGGGGACTCCGCCTCAGGATCCTCCCCGGGGACTCCGCCCACCCACCGCCCGACTCGGCCGGACAAGAAGCCGGGGCCGTGGCGTCGGTCCCGGGCTCCCTCTGGAGCGAGCCCGGGGCCGTCAGCGCGTACGCCGCCCCGCCCACCAGCCCCGACAGCGGGAAACTGCCGTCCACCCCGCCGGTCAGTGTCAGCAGCTGCCCCTCGTACGACGGAGCAGCACATGACCAGCACCAGGAGGGCCACGTCCGGCGCGCTCGGCGTGGCTCTGGTCGCTCCGGACGGAATCGAGGGCGACGCCGCCTCGGGCGGGCCGAGCCTGAGCGCCGACGGGCGGCAGCTGGCCTTCGTCTCCAGCGCCGGCAACCTCGTCGCCGGTGACACCGACGGCGCCGCCGCACCCATCGCGCCTACCTCCGCGACCTGCGCACCGGGCGCACCGTCCTGGCCGGCGCGGACACCGAGGGCGGGCCGAACGACCAGAGCGTGTCCGCCCCGGTGCCCGACCGGCACGGCCGCTGGGTCGCCTTCGCCAGCTCCTCACCCGACCTCGTGCCCGGCGACATGTCGCACGTCTACGTCCGCCATCTCGGGTGACCGACCGCATTCTGAGACAACCGTGAGTGATACGCGGGGGCTGTGCCAGACTGCCTCCGTGCTCTCGTTCGCCATGATTATTGGCAGCAGGCGCGCCGGTCCGCAGTGACCGCCACGTACGACCAGGTACGGGCGGACACCGTCGTCCTCGACCCGCGCGCAGACCTCTCGCACCCGCGAGAGGTTTTTCGCTTTTCTGGCCCACCCGCAGCCAGGAGCGAGAGCGCGAGGGAGTATGTGGGGGCGGTGGAGCCGGTCATTCCGGTACGACCGAGATCCAATCCTCAGGAGCCTTGAGACCATGACCGCAACCAGCGAGCTCGACGATTCCTTCCACGTCTTCGACACCACCCTGCGCGACGGCGCCCAGCGTGAGGGCATCAACCTCACCGTCGCCGACAAGCTGGCCATCGCACGGCACCTGGACGACTTCGGCGTGGGCTTCATCGAGGGCGGCTGGCCGGGCGCGAACCCCCGGGACACCGAGTTCTTCGCCCGCGCCCGACAGGAGATCGACTTCCGGCACGCCCAGCTGGTGGCGTTCGGCGCGACCCGGCGCGCCGGAGCGAAGGCGGCGGAGGATCCGCAGGTCAAGGCGCTGTTGGAGTCGGGCGCCGAGGTGATCACGCTGGTCGCGAAGTCCCACGACCGCCATGTCGAGCTCGCCCTGCGCACCACCTTGGACGAGAACCTGGAGATGATCCGCGACACGGTGTCGTTCCTGAAGGAGCAGGGCCGCCGGGTCTTCGTCGACTGCGAGCACTTCTTCGACGGCTACCGGGCGAACCCGGAGTACGCCAAGGCGGTCGTCCGTACGGCCTCGGAGGCCGGCGCGGACGTGGTGATCCTCTGCGACACCAACGGCGGCATGCTCCCGGCGCAGATCCAGGCGGTCGTCTCCACGGTCCTGGCCGACACGGGTGCCCGGCTCGGCATCCACGCCCAAGACGACACGGGCTGCGCGGTGGCGAACACGCTGGCCGCCGTGGACGCGGGCGCTACCCATGTGCAGTGCACCGCCAACGGCTACGGCGAGCGGGTGGGCAACGCGAACCTCTTCCCGGTCGTCGCGGCGCTGGAACTGAAGTACGGCAAGAAGGTCCTGCCCGACGGCCGGCTGCGCGAGATGACCCGCATCTCGCACGCGATCGCCGAGGTCGTCAACCTCACCCCCTCCACGCACCAGCCCTACGTCGGCCTCTCCGCCTTCGCCCACAAGGCCGGGCTGCACGCCTCGGCCATCAAGGTCGACCCGGACCTGTACCAGCACATCGACCCCGAGCTGGTCGGCAACACGATGCGGATGCTGGTCTCCGACATGGCGGGCCGGGCGTCCATCGAGCTCAAGGGCAAGGAACTCGGCATCGACCTCGGCGGCGACCGGGAGCTGGTCGGCCGGGTCGTGGAGCGGGTGAAGGAACGCGAACTCCAGGGCTACACGTACGAGGCGGCCGACGCGAGCTTCGAACTGCTGCTGCGCACCGAGGTCCAGGGCAAGCCGCTGCGCTACTTCGAGGTCGAGTCCTGGCGCGCCATCGTCGAGGACCGGCCCGACGGGTCCCATGCCAACGAGGCCACGGTCAAGCTGTGGGCCAAGGGCGAGCGCATCGTCGCCACGGCGGAGGGCAACGGGCCGGTGAACGCCCTGGACCGGGCGCTGCGGGTGGGGCTGGAGAAGATCTACCCCCAGCTCGCCAAGCTCGAGCTCGTCGACTACAAGGTCCGCATCCTCGAAGGCAAGCACGGCACCAACTCGACGACCCGCGTCCTGATCTCCACGTCCGACGGGGCCGGCGAGTGGTCCACGGTGGGCGTCGCCGAGAACGTCATCGCGGCCAGCTGGCAGTCCCTTGAGGACGCGTACACGTACGGCTTGCTGCGGGCGGGGGTTGCTCCGGCGGAGTAGTCGCCTGCGGGTTCGTCGTGGGTCGGGGCCGCGCCGGGGGGTGTCCGTCCTCGGATTGGCGCGATGGACTTGCGAACCGGCTCACTGTCCGTTGACGCGCCAACCACTGCGGGCGGACACCCCCCGACACGTCCCCTTGCGTGGTCCGGCGCCCGCCGCTGCGGGCATGCGTGCCGCTGGGGGCGGCACGGGTGGGCGGTGGGGGTCCCCCGCTCGAGCGAAGCCGAGAGTGGGGGAGGTACGCCGCTCCGCCGGGCTGCGCAACGCCCCGGCACCGGCACCCACGCCGAGCACGTGGCAGTCACATGGCCGAGTCGCGGGCGCGTGGCACCTGGGCATCGCCCACCCGCTCCCGCCCCGGCGCGCGGTCGAGACGGAAGAGACCCGCCGAATGAGGCCGCTGCCCGGGCGTATGGCCCGTGGACCGGGTCAGCTCCTCCACACCGTCGGCCAGATACCCGACCCAGGCGGACCCCTCGTCCTCGATGACCCGCTGCGCGTCCGTCCGCAACCGCTCGATCACCCCGAGCAGCGCGGCCTGCTCCTTGTCACTGGGGGAGTCCGTGGCCCGCAGATACGTCTGCGCCCACTCGGACTGAGCCCTCTTGAGGATCTGCTGCAGCGCCTGCTGCGAACGGATGTAGCGCGTCCAGGACGCAGAGAACCCGAAGATCCGGTCGAAGAGGACACAGCCCGCCCCGCCGGCGAGGAACACGAACCCCCACTCGGGCTGCAGGGCCGTGGGGGCGGCCGCGTGCACCAGCGGAGTGAGCGTGCCGACGATGCCCAGCAGCGCGGCCAGCGCCCGCAGCGACCGCGACCACAGCGACGGCCCCCGGCGCCGCGCCAGGTACCAGTCGATCGCCGTCGTCACCTCCGCCTCGGCATGCCGGAACAGCTCCCACAACAGGTCCGCCCGCGCACGCGAACGGTCCAGCTCGGCGAGTGCGGACACCGTCATGTCCGCGGCCCTGCGTCTTCCGAACATGCCCCTGATCCGCCCTTTCCGCTGCGACCGGTGGACCGGCCGGGCCCGGCCCGCGGCCCACGGCAGTGAGCCAGAAGGCATCGTAGGCGCAGCGGCGTCTCGAAATCCCCGCTCCCACCGATATCCCTTTCTGTCCCGATTCAGGTAGCTTCGAACATATGAAGGCCGCGCTGGTGCGTACCGTCGTACGACTGCTGATCGCGCCGGTCGCCGCCCTGGTGGCGGTGCTGGTGGTGATGACGGCCGGTGCGCCGGGTGCGCACGCGGCCACCGACCTCACGAAAGTCGCCGAGGAACTGCGCGAGAACCCCGTCTACGTCGACCCGGCCGCCTCCGACCAGCTGGCGGCGTCGGACGCCGAGGCGCTCGCCGACAAGATCAAGGACGCGGACAAGCCCGTCTTCGTGGCGGTCCTGCCGGCCGACGTCCCCACGCAGGACCTCTTCCGGAACCTCCGCACCGAGACCGGCGTCACCGGTCTGTACGGGGTCCGCGTCGGCGAGAAGTTCGACGCCCGTGCCGACAGCGCGGTGATGAGCCGGCAGGCGGTGTCCAACCTGGTCACGGCCGTGCAGGACGCGGGCGACACCAAGGCCCAGCTGAACGACTTCGTCGACGGCGCCCTGCGCAGCGTGGGCGGCTCGGCGCCGAGCAGTTGGAGCGACGGCTCGGGCACCGACGTCCCGGTCGGCGGCCTGATCACCTTCGGTGCCCTGGTCGCGGCCGGCGGCGTGGGCACCTACGCCGTGGTCCGGCGCAACCGGCGCCGCCACGAGGAGGAGCAGCGGGCCGCCCTGGAGAAGCTGCGGGTGGTGGTCGACGAGGACATCACCGCCTTCGGCGAGGAGCTCGACCGCCTCGACTTCCACCCCGGGGAACCCGGCGCCGACGACGCGATGCGCGCCGACTACGAGCGTGCCCTGGACGCCTATGAGCAGGCGAAGTCCCTGATGGCGGCCGCTGCGAAGCCGGAGGACGTCCGGCCCGTCACCCAGGCCGTGGAGGACGGCCGTTTCTCCCTGGCGCGACTCGCGGCCCGGCGGGAGGGCAGCCGGCTGCCGGAGCGTCGCCCGCCCTGCTTCTTCGACCCGCGCCACGGCCCCTCGGTCGCCGATACGAGCTGGACGCCCTCCGGCGGCACCACACGCGACGTTCCCGTCTGCGTGGCCGACCAGGCCCGGCTCGCCGAGGGCCGCGACCCGGTGATCCGTGAGGTCGACACCGACTACGGCCGCCGCCCGTACTGGGAGGCCGGCCCGGCGTACGGCCCCTGGGCCGGCGGCTACTTCGCCGGCGGCATCCTGCCCGGCCTGCTCGTCGGCACCATGCTCGGCAGCATGATGGCCGCCCCCGCCTACGCGGCCGACTACGGCTCCGGCTACGGCGACTTCGGCGGGTACGAGGGCGGTGACGTCTCCGGCGCCGACTTCGACTCCGGCGACTTCGGTGGCGGCTTCGGCGGAGGGGACTTCGGCGGTGGCGGCTTCGGCGGTGGAGGGGACTTCGGGGGCGGATTCTGACCCGCCGCCCCCGGGCGCCCGCAGGCGGTTCCGGCCGTGGCGGTCGCTGACCCCGTCCGGTTGTGGCTGTCGCGGTCGCTGACCCCGTCCGGTTGTGGCTGTGGCGGTCTCTGAGCGCAGGCGGCTGCGACCGTGGCGGTCTCTGAACCCAGCCGGTTCTGACCGCGGGGGTTCGGGCCGCCCCGGGCGCCCCGCCCATCGGCTCAGCGCCGTAGCGCCTCCCGGTCCGCGAGCCGCCCTCGCTGCCGCCACACCACCCCGGCCACGACGCCCGCGAGCGCGACCAGCCCCGCGCTCACCCACACCGGCGACCGGTACCCGAACCCGGCGCCGATCGCCGCGCCACCGGCCCAAGGGCCCAGTGCTGCCCCGACGTTGAACGCGGCCGTGGCGAAACCCCCGGCCAGCGTGGGCGCGCCCGGTGCCGCGTACAGCGCCTGGGCGATCAGCGTGGAGCCGACGCCGAAGGACAGTGCCCCCTGGGCGAAGACGAGCCCGAGGGCCAGGACCGGGTGCCCGGCCCCGAGGGCGAGCAGGCACCAGCCCACTCCGACCGCGACGCCCCCGCCGGCGAGGACCGGCACCGGACTCCGGTCGGCGAGCCGCCCCGCGGCGGTCACCCCCACGAACGACCCGGCCCCGAACAGCGCGAGCACCCCGGGCACCCATGCGCTGCCCAGCCTCGTCACCTCGGTGACCAGCGGCGCGAGATAGGTGAAGGTGCAGAACGTCGCGCCGTTCACCAGGGCGCCCAGCAGCAGGGTGACGACCAGCCGAGGGCTGCGCAGCGACCGCAGTTCGCCGCGCAGGGCGGGCGGCGCGGCCTCGGCCGTCCCGCCCGGCACGGACCACGCCACCGCCACCAGGGCCGGCAGCGACAGCAGCGCCACGGCCCAGAACGCCGTACGCCAGCCCCACAGCCCGCCCAGCAGGGCCCCGGCGGGCACCCCGGCCACGCACGCCAGCGTCACCCCGCCCAGCAGCGTGGATGTCGCCCGGCCCTTCGCGTCCGCCGGGACCATCCCCACGGCGGTCACGAGGGCGACCGCGAGGAACCCGGCGTTGGCGAGCGCCCCCACGACCCGCGTGGCGAGCAGCACCTCGAAACTGCCGGTGAGAGCACCGACGACATGGACGGCGAGAAAGACGACGAGGAACGCCAGCAGCGCGCCCCGCCGCGACCAGCGCCGCGCGAGACCCGCGACGAGCGGCGCCCCCACGACCATTCCCGCGGCGAATGCGGAGGTCAGCGCGCCCGCCGCGGGAACGGACACCCCCAGATCCCGCGCGATGTCCGGCACCAGCCCGGACAGCATGAACTCGGACGTCCCTTGCGCGAACACGGCAAGGCCCAGCAGAAGAAGAGCGAACGGCATGAGGAAACCCCGCACCCGGAAGTCGACGACGAACACGACACGTCGGTCGGCGATCCGGTGGCGGAGCGAAGAAGAGGCCTCAGCGGCCCGGCATCACAAGCAGCCACCGGAGAGCCGGTGGCCGCACTCTGGACGCCTCGGGGCTGGACACGACAGGCACGTTAGGCGGCTTCGGAGGACCGGGTCCACTGGTTTTCCCCGCACGCTCCCCGGGCGGCGGCGGTGGTCGAGGCCGCGTTCCCCCGGCCCCCACCGCGGTGGACGATCACGACGGCCGCGAGACAGACGGCCAGCCCGAGGGCGGTCTGCACGCCGAAGGGCTCACCGAACATGAGCGCGCCCCAGACGGCCGTGACCGGGGCCATGAGGAACATCAGGGTGTTGACCTCGGTGACGCCGGAGCGCTTCAGAATGAGCCAGTAGAGCCCGTACCCGCCGAACGTGGACAGGCCCACGAGCCAGACGACCGCCACCCAGAACGCGCCCTCGGCCGGCGGTGCGGCCGCTCCGGCCCCCAGGGCCAGGACGGTGAAGAGCACGGCGCTGGTGGCGCAGTGGACGGTCAGCGACACCGAGGGGGCGACCCGCGAGCGGGACCGGCTCTCCAGGAACGTCGCCGCCACCAGGGACAGCATGCCGAGCAGCGGGATGGCGTACGCCCACCAGGCCACGTCCCTCCCGGCGGCGGCGTCGGCCAGGGTGACCACGGCGACGCCGCTCAGTCCGAGGCCCAGACCGGTCCACTGCCGGCCCGAGACGTGGCTCCCGAGCAGCGGTCCCGCGAGGGCCCCGGCGACGAGAGGCTGGACGCCGTCGATCAGGGCCGTCGTGCCGCTGGAGACGCCGAGCTGGATGGCGTAGTAGACGCTCAGCAGATAGCCGCTCTGCGACAGCACGCCGATCACGGCCTGCCGGGTCACGTCCCGGGCGGTGAGTCCCCGCCACGCCGACCGCGTGAGGACGGCGACGGCGATCAGGACGACGGCCAGCGGCAGGAACCGCCACATCAGGACCGTGAGCGCGGACGCGCTGCCCGCACCGAGCTTGGCTCCGATGAACCCGGAGCTCCAGCACAGGACGAAGGCGAGGGAGAGCAGGATGTTCACGACATCACAACCACTAGACAGATCGGTTTACCCGTTCCCCGCCGACTATACAGAACGGTATACTCGGGTGTCATGGGTACCACCGCCGAGAACCCCCGCCGGATCGCGATGACGCCGGCTGCCCGCCGCGCCCTGGAGGCCGCCGCGCGGCTGTTCTACGAGCGCGGTATCCACGCCGTCGGGGTCGACCTCATCGCCGCGGAGGCCGGGGTCACGAAGAAGACCCTCTACGACCGCTTCGGCTCCAAGGAGCAGATCGTCGTGGAGTACCTCGCCGACCGCGACGAGCGCTGGCGCGCCTTCCTCGGCGAGCACCTGGACGCGGCCGGACCGGACCCGAGGGAGCGTGTCCTGGCTGTCTTCGACGCCTCACACGCATGGGCGCGGGACAGCAGTCCCAAGGGATGCAGCATGGTCAACGCCCACGCGGAGATCAGCGACCCCGCCCACCCGGCCCACCCGATCATCACCGGTCAGAAGCGGTGGATGCTAGCCCTGTTCACCGGCCTCGCGGCCGATATCGTTCCGGACGAACCGGCAGGTCGGGCCCGGGCGTTGATGCTGCTGCACGAGGGCGCGCTCGTCGCCCACGGCCTCGGCATCTTCCCGGACGCCATCGAGCACGCCCGCGAACAGGCACGCGCACTGCTCCCCTAGCGGACGGCACCTGTCCTGCTCGGTCCCTACGGTGGTGCCATGACCACCTCAGACGGCACGGCCCCGCTCACCTTCGCCACCGTGGCCGACCTGGACTCCTGGCTGACCGCGCACCCCGCCCCGCATCCCGGCCTCTGGGTCAAGGTCGCCAAGAAGGGTTCGGGCATTCCCTCCGTCAGCGCCGCCGACGTCAACGACGTGGCGCTCTGCCACGGGTGGATCACCGGGCAGCGCAAGGGCCTCGACGGCTCCCACTACCTCCAGAGGATCACCCCACGCCGCCCCGGCAGCCTCTGGTCCATGGTCAACGTCCGACGTGTCGAGGAACTGACGGCCGCAGGCCGCATGCGCCCCGCCGGGCTCGACGAGGTGACCTCCGCGAAGGCGGACGGCCGCTGGAACGCGGCGTACGCGTCCCAACAGGAGGCCGAGGTCCCGGAGGACCTCACGGCAGCGCTGGCACGAAGCCCCCGAGCCGCGGCGGCCTTCGAGGCACTCGGCCGAACGGACCGTTACCTCACCATGCTCGGCATCCTTCGCGCCCGGACACCGCGGAGCCGGGCCGCACAGGTGGCGGCGGCGGTCGCGAGACTGGAGGCAGGCGGGCGCGGGTGATGAGCCCGGCTGGGCGGGCCGGGTCGACGGGACGGCCGCGGGCCCGGCGCCCAACCGCACCGGACCCGCGAGCTGTTCCGTCACTGCCGAGGGCGAGTCAGAGTGTGGACGCCGCCGAGGCTATGGCCGAGGCGAACGTGGAGACCTCCGTGTAGACGCCGGGGGCCTCGGGCCGGGCGCAGCCCTCGCCCCAGCTGACGATGCCGACCTGGATCCAGGCGCCGGCGTTGTCCTTGCGGAACATGGGGCCGCCGGAGTCGCCCTGGCAGGTGTCGACGCCGCCCGCGTCGAAGCCGGCGCAGATCTCCTCGCTCGCGACGAGGCCGCTGTACAGACCGCCGTAGGCCTTGCACGCGGCGTCGCTGACGAAGGGCACGGTCGCCTTCAGGAGGTAGCGCTGCTGGGAGCCGCCCTCACGGTTCGCGCCCCAGCCGGCGACGGTGAAGTCACCGGTGTTGTACTGCGCGGTCGTGGCGATCTTCAGGGTCGGAAGATTGATCGGCTGGGCGAGCTTGATGAGCGCCCAGTCCTTGCCGGTGCCGTTGTAGCCGGGCGCACGGAGCACCTTGGTGGAGCGGACCTGGACCCGTCCGCTCGTGGACTGCAGGTCGACCACCCCCGCGGTGGCGGTGATGCTCGTGTTGTTGCCGGAACTGCCCACGCAGTGCGCGGCCGTGAGCACGATCTGCTGGGTGTAGAGCGCGCCGCCGCAGCCCATGGACAACCTGACCATGAACGGGAACTCGCCCTGCGCGGCCCGCGTTCCGCCGACGACGGGCGACGGCGCGGCCTGCGCGGCGGTGACGGGCTGAAGGCTGGCGATCGCGAGCGCGGCGGCGCCGAGAACCGCGCATCTCTTGAGGGCCGTGAGAAGTCTCTTCAACGTGATGCCTTCCGTGGGGGGTTGACCTGGGGAGATGTGCAACCGAAGCATCCGTTTTGACGAGTGCATGTCAGCAGTAAGGGCAAAAAGAACGGCCATGTGCTGGCATGGACCGGTCAAAATTCTGCTGCTGGATTATGAGAACGCCGAGAGTCCTCGCACAAGAGGCCCGATTCGGCCACGCCGCGCGGAGTCATCCCGTACGGCGTGGCCGGAGGTGCGGGCGGTTCTGGAGGTTCAGGCGTTCCGGATCGCCGAGATGTCGAAGTTGAGCTTGATCTTGTCGGAGACGAGCACGCCTCCGGTCTCCAGCGCGGCGTTCCAGGTCAGGCCCCACTCGGACCGCAGGATCTCCGCCTTGCCCTCGAAGCCGACGCGCTCGTTGCCGAAGGGGTCCTTCGCGGCGCCGTTGAACTCCAGGTCGATGGCGAGGAGGCGGGTGGTGCCGAGGATCGTCAGGTCGCCGGTGATGCGGTAGTCGTCGCCGCCCAGGGACTCCGCCTTGGTGGAGCGGAACGTCATGGCCGGGAACTCGTCCGCCTTGAAGAAGTCCGCGCTCTTGAGGTGGCCGTCCCGGTCGGCGTTGCCCGTGTCGATGCTGTCCATCACCACGTCGAGGGAGGCCGAGGACCGCGAGGGGTCGGTGCCGTCGAGGTGAAGCGTGCCCGTGAAGTCCTGGAAACCGCCCTTGACGTTGGTGACCATGGCGTGGCGGGCCACGAAGCCGATCGTCGAGTGTGCGGGATCGATCGTGTAGTCGCCGGTCAGGGCGGCCAGCTCCGGCCGCACGGCGCCGGACGTGGCGGTGGCGGTCTCGGTGTCCCTGCGGCTGAAGATGCTCATGATGTACGCCTCCTGCGGCGGATCGATGTCGAGATCTAATGTTGAACGTTGAACTACTTCAACGCGGCCCACCCTAGACCTATTCCGTTCAACGTTCAACAGTATTGCGCGCCGTGTGTCGGGGCGCTCCCGTGAGGCCGCCTTCGCCCGTTCGGGTGTGCGGTGGGCAGGGGAGCGGTTCGCCCTGCGGGCAAGCCCTTCCGGGCGGCAGGCCGGGCCTGCCGGAACGGCGTGGGGTGGCGGTGGCCACGAAGTCGGGGTTCCGTTTGAGGGACCGTATGGAGACAGACGAGTCCGCGGCGGACGTACAGCGCAGGGGAGACCGACTCGTGACACTCACCGGCTCCGGCTCGGCCTACGACCCACCGAACCTCGCCCCACGCGGCCCCGCCGCCCCCTCGCACGTGCGCGAGCACGGACCGGCGCGGCGTCTGGACCGGCGCGTGGCCCTCGTCACCGGCGCCTCCTCCAGCATCGGGGCGGCGACGGCACGCCGATTCGCCATGGACGGCTGGCAGCTCCTCCTCAACGGACGCGACCGGCGGTGCCTGGAGCGGACGGCGTCCGGCACCTCCGCCCTTGTACTGCCCGCCGACCTCGCCGCCCCGGGCGGCCCGCGCCTGCTGGCCCAGTCCGCGCTGCACACGACCGGCCGGATCGACGTCCTGGTCGCCGGGGCGGGCATCGGCTGGACGGGCCCCTTCGCCGCCATGCCGCACACCGACATCGACCGGGTCCTGGGCCTGGACCTCAACGCCACGCTCCACCTCGTGCGCGAAGTGCTGCCGTCCATGATCGCGGCCGGCCGGGGCCGGGTGGTGCTGCTCGGTTCGGCCGCGGGCCGTGTGGGCGTACGCGAGGAAGCGGTGCACTCCGCGGCCAAGGCCGGCCTCGCCGCCTTCGCCGAGGCCCTGCGCCAGGAACTGCGCGGCACGGGCGTGGGTGTGACCTTCGTCGTACCCGGCCGCACCGGCCCCACCCGCGGGGGCGGCCCCTACGGCCACGCCACCCCCCGACCCGTCTCGCCCGGTGGCGTCGCACGCGAGATCTTCGACTCCGTACGCCAGGACCGCGACGAGACGTATGTCTCTGCCTGGCGACGCATCCGGACCCTGGCCCCGGGCCTGCACCGCCGCCTGCTGAACCGCTTCGGCTGACAGGTGTGCGCGCAGGCGCCCGCGTCCGGGCCCTGCCCGTGCGCCACGTGGTCTCCTCCCGCCCGGGGCTTGCGGCAGCCTCATGCCTGATTCCTCGAACCGCGCCTGGGCCTCCGTCCGCGGCCTCGGCCCCAGTCCGTGCCGAGCCCTCACGGGCGTGCCTGCCCTGCACCTGCCCGGTCGTGTCCACGCGGAGCCTCGGCTCGAAACGGCGGCGGCCCGGCCAAGCCCCCGGAGCCTGCCAAGCCCCGGGCCCGTGCCGAGCCCTTCGCCCGTGTGCCCGAGCCCTGCCCGGGCATAGTTCCCGGCTCCTGCCTCACCGCCTGGCTCCTGGGTGCCCCCTGGCCGCTGCCTGACCGCCTGGCTCCTGGATGGCCCCGGCTCCTGCCTGACCACCCGGCCCATGCGCCTTCCGCGTTCCCCGGCTTGTGCGCGTTCCCCGGCTCGTGCGCGCTCTCCGGCCCGCGCCCGGCTCCCCACTCCGTCCCCGGCCTGTGCGCGTTCCCCGGTTCGTGCGCGTTCCCCGGCCCGCGCCCGGCTCCCCACTCCGTCCCCGGCCTGTGCGCATTCCCCGGCTCGTGCGCGCTCTCCGGCCCGCGCCCGGCTCCCCACTCCGTCCCCGGCCCTCCGCCCCGCCCCCGTCGCAGCCCTCCTCACTGCCCCTCCCACCCCCGCCTCCCGGCCCGCACTCCGCCGAACCACTCACCCGGCGTACCGTCAGGCAGCCGCAGCCGCAGCCGCAGCCGCAGCCGCAGCCGCAGCCGCAGCCGCAGCCGCAGCCGCAGCCGCAGCCGCAGCCGCAGCCGCAGCCGCAGCCCAAACCCCAGCCCTGGCCGCCACGCCCGGCGGCGCGCAACCGAACCCGCAGGACGCCCGCCCCCACTCGCCCGGCATGACACCGGGCGGCCCCAGCCCCGGCCCGGCCCCCACGCCCCGGCGGCGCGCAACCGCCCCGCAGGACGCCCCCCCCGGGGACCGCTCACGCTTCCCCCTCCGCACGCCCCACCCACCGGGTTCCCCCATCCCGGTCACTCCGGCTGAATCCTCGCGTTCAGGTGCGCCTCACCCCGTGGTAAGGCATGGGCATGACCCCCCAGCGTCGTGTCTTCCCCCGCCGCACGGCAAAGGCCGCCGCCACCCTGCCGCGCCCGACCCCGCTGCGCCCCACCCGCCGCGCCCTGCTGCTCGCGGCAGCGGCACTGGCGGCGACCGGCGGGGCGCCGCCCACGCCTGGCGGCACGGATGCCCCCGCGGTCGAGGACCCGTACGAAACCCTGCGCCGGCGCTGGCTCGGTATCGCCCTCGGCGACGGCTACGACCCGGCCGCGGAACCGTACGCCTCCCGGCTCGCCGAGACCGGTGAACTCGCCCGCGGCCTGCGCGCCTCCATGGCCCCGGCGGCGAACTCCCTCTGGCCCGGGCACCCCTTCGACCCGCCGGCCGGCATCACCCTCAGCTACGGGCGCCTGTGGACCATGACCCAGGCCTACGTCCAGCAGGGCACCGGCTCGACCGCCGACCCGGACCTCCTCGCCGACGTCCTGCGCGGCCTCGACCATCTCTCCGCGACCGTCTACAACCCCTCCACCACCCGCTACGGCAACTGGTGGGAATGGCAGATCGGCAGCCCTCGCCTGCTCACCGACATCACCGCGGCCCTGTACGAGCCGCTGGGCGAGTCCCGCGTCCGGGCCACCTGCGCAGCCGTCGACCACTTCGTCCCCGACTCGGCCCTCGGCGACTACACCGGCACCTCCACCGGCGCCAACCGAGTCGACCTGTGCCGCTCCGTCGCCCTGCGCGGCATCCTCGGCCGAGACCCGGGCAAGATCGCCCTCGCCCGGGACGCGCTCTCCCCGGTCTTCCCGTACGTCACCCGGGGCGACGGCCTCTACGCCGACGGCTCCTTCGTCCAGCACACCTGGGTCGCCTACTCGGGCACCTACGGACAGGTCATGCTCGACGGCCTCGGCCGGCTCTTCGCCCTGCTCGCCGGATCCGACTGGGCGGTCACCGATCCGAACCGGCAGATCATCCTCGACAGCGTCGAGCACGCCTACGCCCCGCTCATCCACGACGGACTGGTCATGGACAGCGTCAACGGCCGGGCCATCAGCCGTGGTCACCTCACCACCGACGACCGCAAGGTCATGCGGAGCGACCACTTCCACGGCCAGCAGCTCATCGCGGCCATCGCACTCCTCGCCGCCGCCGCGAGCCCCGCCGAACGCGACCGCTGGCACGCCCGCGTCAAGGGCTGGATCGAACGGGACACGGTCACCCCGATCCTGACGGCACCCCAGTTCGGCGTCGCCACCCTGGCCCGGCTGCACGCCATCGCCGCCTCACCCGCCCCGGCCGCACCCGAACCCACCGGACACCACCTCTTCGCCGCCATGGACCGTGCCGTCCACCGCCGCCCCGGCTTCACCGTGAACGTCGCCATGGCCAGCGACCGCATCGCCCACTACGAGTGCGGCAACGGCGAGAATCCACGCGGCTGGCACACCGGCGCGGGGATGGTCAGCTGGTGGTCCGGTACGAGCGACCAGTACACGGACTGGTTCTGGCCGACGGTGGACTGGTACCGCCTGCCCGGCACCACCGTCTCCACCAAGCGCCTGGCCGACCGTGAAGGTGGCGAGTGGGGCACCGCCCGCCCGGACGCACACTGGGTCGGCGGCACCACCGACGGCGAGTACGCCGCCCTCGGCCAGCACCTCAAGGGCCTCGGCTCCACCCTCCAGGCCCGCAAGTCCTGGTTCTGCGTCGCGGACGCGGTGATCTGCCTGGGCGCCGGGATCAGCTGCGCCGACGGCGTCCCGGTGGAGACCATCGTCGACAACCGCAACCTCGGCGAGTCGGGCGCCCAGCGCTTCGTCGAAGGCCCGAACTGGGCCCACCTGGAGGACCACGGCGGCTGGGTCCTGCTCGACGGCGAGCCGAAGACGGTACGCGAGGACCGCACCGGTGCCTGGGCCGACATCAACACCGGCAGCACCCCGGAGCGCCGCACCCGCCGCTGGCAGACCCTCTGGCTCGACCACGGCACCGACCCCGAGGCCGCCACGTACGCCTACGTCCTCATGCCCGGGGCGTCCCGCCGCGCCGTCGCACGCCGCGCGGCCGACCGCCACTGGCTGTCGGTCCTCGCCAACGACGCGACCTGCCAGGCGGTCACCGTGCCCTCCCTCGGCTGCCAGGCCGCGAACTTCTGGCAGCCCGGCACGGCGGGACCACTCACCGCTTCCGCCGGCGCGAGCGTGCTGACCGTCCGCCGGGGCCGTACCGCTACCCTCTGTGCGAGCGAGCCGCCCAGAACGGGCAAGCCGCTGGAGATCACCTGGGACCGCCCGGTCCGCCGGGTCGTCCGCGCGGACGAGACCGTCGAGGTGCTCTCGACCGGCCCTCGACTGAGGCTGCGTGTCACCCCCGGGGAGGAGTGCGCGACACACCGATGTGAGGTGACTCTCGGTTGAGGTGTTTGTGCGAGCCCTACAAGCCGCACACCCTCTGAGCAGTCGGATTGGCTGCACTCCACCATGGTTCTGTTCAGGGGTACCAGGAAAACACGCCGGAGACTGTGAGGAGTCGACGGCCCGCTTTCCCGGGTTGGCTTCGTAAGGTCGCTACATGACCGTTTTGGATGAGGCGCCGGGTGAGCCGACCGACGCGCGCGGACGCGTGGCCGAACTGCACGAGATCCGTGCGCAGGCGGTGGCCGGACCGAGCGAGAAGGCGACCAAGGCGCAGCACGCCAAGGGCAAGCTGACCGCACGGGAGCGCATCGAGCTGCTCCTCGACCCGGATTCCTTCCGCGAGGTCGAGCAGCTCCGCCGGCACCGGGCCACGGGCTTCGGCCTGGAGGCCAAGAAGCCGTACACCGACGGTGTGATCACCGGCTGGGGGACGGTGGAGGGCCGGACGGTCTTCGTCTACGCCCATGACTTCCGCGTCTTCGGCGGCGCGCTGGGCGAGGCCCACGCCACGAAGATCCACAAGATCATGGACATGGCCATCGCGGCCGGGGCTCCTCTGGTCTCCCTGAACGACGGCGCCGGCGCCCGTATTCAGGAGGGCGTCTCCGCCCTCGCCGGCTACGGCGGCATCTTCCAGCGCAACACCAAGGCCTCGGGCGTGATCCCGCAGATCAGCGTCATGCTGGGCCCGTGCGCGGGCGGCGCGGCCTACAGCCCGGCCCTCACGGACTTCGTGTTCATGGTCCGCGAGACCTCGCAGATGTTCATCACCGGCCCGGACGTCGTCAAGGCGGTCACCGGCGAGGAGATCACCCAGAACGGCCTGGGCGGCGCCGACGTCCACGCCGAGACCAGCGGCGTCTGCCACTTCGCCTACGACGACGAAGAGACCTGCATCGCCGAGGTCCGCTACCTCCTCTCCCTCCTCCCGCAGAACAACCGTGAGAACCCGCCCCGCGCGGAGGCCACGGACGCGGTGGACCGCCGCTCGGACGTCCTCCTGGACCTGGTCCCGGCGGACGGCAACCGGCCGTACGACATGGCCAAGGTCATCGAGGAGATCGTCGACGACGGCGACTACCTGGAGGTCCACGAGCGCTGGGCGCGGAACATCATCTGCGCGCTGGGCCGGATGGACGGCCAGGTCGTCGGCATCGTCGCCAACCAGCCGCAGGCCCTCGCCGGCGTCCTGGACATCGAGGCCTCCGAGAAGGCGGCCCGCTTCGTCCAGATGTGCGACGCCTTCAACATCCCGATCATCACCCTTCTGGACGTACCCGGCTTCCTGCCCGGCGTCGACCAGGAGCACGGTGGGATCATCCGCCACGGCGCGAAGCTGCTCTACGCCTACTGCAACGCGACCGTGCCGAGGATCTCGCTGATCCTGCGCAAGGCCTACGGAGGTGCGTACATCGTCATGGACAGCCAGTCCATCGGTGCCGACCTCACCTACGCCTGGCCGACGAACGAGATCGCCGTCATGGGCGCGGAGGGTGCGGCCAACGTCATCTTCCGCCGCCAGATCGCGGAGGCCGAGGACCCCGAGGCCATGCGGGCCCGCATGGTCAAGGAGTACAAGTCCGAGCTGATGCACCCGTACTACGCGGCGGAGCGCGGCCTGGTCGACGACGTCATCGACCCCGCCGAGACCCGCGAGGTCCTCATCAAGTCCCTCGCCATGCTCCAGACCAAGCACGCGGACCTGCCGTCCCGCAAGCACGGCAACCCGCCGCAGTAACCCTGCGGACATCTTCCTCACGGAGACTGACACCCATGGACTTGCCTGACATCCGCGTCGAGAAGGGCCACGCCGAGCCCGAGGAAGTGGCCGCCATCACGGCCATCCTCCTGGCCCGCGCCGCCGCCCGCCCCACCGACCCCACCCCGACGCACCGAGGCCGCGTCAAGGCAGGCTGGCGCCGCCTGGAACGCGAACCGGGCTTCCGAGCCCCCCACAGCTGGCGCTGACCCCGGCACAGACAAGAGGCCCCTCCGCACGGAGGGGCCTCTTGTCTTGTTCTTCGGGGGGTTGCCCGTCTTCCGGGGCGTGGGGAACTGCCCGTCTTTCAGGGGCGCGGGGAACTGCGCGAACAGCCACCCACAACCCGCACCCGGCAACGCAACAGCCCCCGGCAGCCCAGAGGCCGCCAGGGGCTGTCCCACAGCAAGTGACTACCGAAGCCGCGCCATCAGCGCATGCTCGACCAGCGTGATCAACGCAGACTTCGCATCGGCCCGATGCCGCGCATCCGTCGTGATGATCGGCGTATCAGGCCCGATCTGCAGAGCCTCCCGCACCTCGTCCGGGTTGTACGGCTGCTGCCCGTCGAACCCGTTCAGCGCGATCACGAACGGCAGACCCGAGTTCTCGAAGTAGTCGACGGCCGGGAAGCAGTCGGCGAGACGCCGCGTGTCCACCAGCACGATCGCGCCGATGGCGCCCCGCACCAGGTCGTCCCACATGAACCAGAAGCGGTCCTGACCGGGCGTACCGAAGAGGTACAGGATCAGGTCCTGGTCCAGGGTGATACGGCCGAAGTCCATGGCGACCGTGGTGGTCGTCTTGTCCCCGGTGTGGGTGAGGTCGTCGATGCCGGCCGAAGCTGACGTCATGACGGCCTCGGTACGCAGCGGGTTGATCTCCGAGACGGCCCCGACGAACGTGGTCTTGCCCACGCCGAAGCCACCCGCCACCACGATCTTCGCTGAGGTGGTGGAGCGGGAAGGACCGCCGCTAGAGCTTGCGAAGTCCACTGAGCACCCTTTCGAGCAGTGTCACGTCTGGCTGGCCGCCGGCGTTCTCGTCGCCGCCGGGCTGATGGATGGCGACCAGTCCCGCCTCCGCCAAGTCGGCGACGAGGATCCTGGCCACGCCGAGAGGGATCGTGAGGAGCGCCGAGATCTCGGCGACCGACTTGATCTCCCGGCAGAGGTTGCAGATCCGCTGATGCTCGGGCAACTGCCCCTGCATCTGGTGCGGCTGCGCAGTGGTGTGCACCAGCGCCTCGATGGCGAGCTGGTAGCGCGGGCGGGTCCGGCCACCGGTCATGGCGTACGGACGCACCAGCGGGTTGTTCGACGCCCCGGCGGGCGCCGGCTCGGGGGTGCGGCGCTGCGGCTGCACAGGCTGGATACGCGGGGCCGACGGCTGGTCGTACGGCGACGGGCCGGGGCCCTGCGGCGCGTACGGCTGCCGGTGGCTCGGCGCGGAGGGGAAGTTGTAACGGTTCGGGTTCTGGGCACCGTCGTTCTGGCCCTGGGCAGGGCCGTACGACCAGTTGCCCGAAGACGAACCGCCTGGGGGTGTTGCCACTTTCTCCTCCTCCGACTGTGCCTGGCACCCATCGCTGTGGAGCCGCGTCCCGAAACTTTACGGCCACGGGGCGCCAAAACGCACCGTCCGTCCGTTAGTTGAGCAGGCTCCCCTGGAGCTCCGCACGAAGGTCCGGTGTCAGGACCGTACCGGCTCGGTCGACCAGCAGTGCCATCTCGTACCCGATGAGACCGATGTCCGCCTCGGGATGTGCGAGAACCGCGAGCGACGAACCGTCGGATACGGACATGATGAAGAGGAATCCCCGCTCCATCTCCACAACCGTCTGGTTCACGGCGCCTCCCTCGAAGATCCGGGAGGCGCCTGCCGTCAGGGACGTCAGACCGGAAGCGACGGCCGCGAGCTGGTCCGCGCGGTCGCGGGGGAAGCCTTCGGACATCGCCAGAAGGAGTCCGTCGGCGGAGACCACCACCGTGTGGGACACCCCCGGGGTGTTGTCCACGAAGTTGGTGATCAACCAGTTCAGGTTCTGTGCCGCCTGGCTCATCGGGCTCACACTAACGCTCCTGGTTGTAGGTGCTGTCAGGACCGAAGCCCTGGCCGTTCGTTTCACTGCCTGCGTTGCGTCCGCGTTCCACGCCGCGGCGCAGGTTGCTCAGCCTGCCCCGGACGTCCTCCGGGGCGCGGGAGACCTGGGGGCCTCCCTGGGGGGTGCTCTCGGCGGCACCCTCGATCAGGTTGGCCTTGGGTACCCGCCTCGGCAGGCCGGAGGAGGTGACCCCGCCCGCCCTGGGCTTCTTGAGCTGCGAAGCCTGCTGCCACCGAGCGTCGTTCGCCGAGCGCCAGTCGCTGTCGCCGTTGCTCTCCGGGGTGGAGGCCGGAGGCTCCTGGCTCACGTGCCGCGCGCCGCCCGTGCCGTTCGCACCGCTCGCGTTCGATCCGCGGCGGGGAAGCCCCGCGTCGGTCGTCGAGTGGGCGGCGGAGTGGGCCGGTCCCGGACGGTCGAAGCCTACGCGGTCCTGCTCACTTGCGTCAGCGGCCTGCGCGGATTCCGTTTCCTGGGCCTGAGAAGGGTACTGGCTCGGGTAGCCGTTCCGGTAACCGTCCTGCTGCGGCCAGTCGTCCTGGTGACGACGCTGCTCGAAGGCGGGGAAGCTCTCGGGCACGCCCGCACCCTGCGCCGGGGGCTCCTGCTGGGCCGGCTCCGCATAGGAGGGGTCCGGGTAGCCGCCGTTCGGCGAGAAGGTGTCGTTCTGCGGCATGCCGCCGTTCGGCGCGTAGTACTGCTCGTCGTACGCGGGGCGCTGCGGCTCCTCGTACGCCGTGTGCCGCTGCTCCTCGTACTGCGCCTGCTGGTCCCCGTAGGTCGCCTGACGGTCGTACGCGGAGGGCTGCTGCTGAGGGTAGCCGGTCTGGCCCGTGTCGTAGGCCTGGCCGGTGTCGTAGCCCTGCTGCCCGTTGAACTCCTCGGGGTACGCGTGGCCCCCGTCGGGGTCCTGCGGGTTCCGCCCGGGAAGGGCGGGCTGCTCCTCGTGGGACTGGGCCTCCAGGGCCGCCCTGCGCTCCTCGCGCATCAGGGAACGGCCTACGGGGTCCAGCTCACGTATGTCGTCGGGGACCTCGGAGTAGCGGCTGTCGTCGAAGCCGAGCTCCGCGGCCGTGCGCATGGGCTGCTGGTTGAAGTTCTCGCCGCCGAAGCTCTGCTCGGGGATGATCTGCGAGACGGTGAACTCGTCGCGGTCCACGTGCTGCTCGCCGCCACCACCGTGGGTGATCGCGTCCGGCAGCATGACCAGCGAGGTGGTGCCGGCCTGCTCGCCCGAGGGGCGCAGCTGGACGCGGATGCCGTGCCGGTCGGACAGCCGGCCGACCACGAAGAGGCCCATGCGCTGCGAGATCGCGGCGTCCACCGTCGGCGGGTTGGCCAGCTTGTGGTTGATGTCCGCGAAGTCCTCGGCGGTGAGGCCGATGCCCTTGTCGTGGATCTCGATCATGACCCGACCGTCGGGGAGACGGGTGGCGGTCACACGAACCTTGGTCTGCGGGGAGGAGAACGTCGTGGCGTTCTCCAGCAGCTCGGCGAGCAGGTGCACGAGGTCGGTCACGGCGCGGCCGTGGATCTCGGCCTCCGGGACGCCGGAGAGCTCGATGCGCTCGTACTGCTCCACCTCGGAGGAGGCGGCGCGCAGCACGTCGACCAGCGGCACCGGCTGGTCCCAGCGGCGGCCCGGCTCCTCGCCGGCGAGGACCAGGAGGTTCTCGCCGTTGCGGCGCATACGGGTCGCGAGGTGGTCCAGGCGGAAGAGGTTCTCCAGCTGGTCCGGGTCGGCCTCGTTGTTCTCCAGGTCGGTGATCAGGGTCAGCTGGCCCTCGATCAGCGACTGGTTGCGGCGCGACAGGTTGGTGAAGATCGCGTTGATGTTGCCCCGCAGCAGGGCCTGCTCGGCGGCGAGCCGGACGGCCTCGCGGTGGACCTGGTCGAAGGCGCGGGCGACCTCGCCGATCTCGTCCGTGGTGGTGATCGGGATGGCCTGGACCCGGGTGTCGACGCGGCCGGGGTCGGTGCGCGAGAGCTGGTCGACCAGCATCGGCAGACGCTGCTCGGCGATACCGAAGGCGGCGTTGCGCAGCTGGCGCATGGAGCGGCTCATCTGGCGGGCCACCGCGCCGGCCAGGATGAAGGCCAGGAGCAGGGCGACCACGACGGCGGCACCGGTGATGTAGGCGTCGCGCTGGGCGTCGTCGGCGATGTCGGAAGCCTCGTTCACCGCAGTGCCGGCAAGATCCCTCTCGATCTTGTCGTAAGCGTTGAACTTCAGCGTGTTGACCGCCCACCAGTTCTGCGCGGTGATGCCCGCCTGGGCGAGCTCGGCGCGCTCGCTCGGGTCCGTGGACGGCAGCGCGGCGAGCCTGGCGATCATCGTGGTGGGGTTGGCGGGCGGCGCCACGTAGTCCGGGTCGTCGGTCTTCGCCGCCGCGGCCATCTTGGCGCCCTCGGCCCTGATCTGCTTCTCGGCCGCCGTCAGCTTGGCGATGTCCGCCTCGGTGCCGCCGCTCTCGTACTCCTGGATGGCGATGCGCTCGAGGTAGGCGTACGAGGACAGGGCGATGCGCTGACTGGCCAGGTTGCCGCCGTCCGGGCCGGGCTTGACCAGCATGTGCATGCCGATGGAACGCTGGAGAGAGAGCGCGCCCTTGGTCAGCGAGATGGCGTAGACGGTACGACCGTAGCTCGTGATGTTGCCGGTGCCCAGGCCGAGCTCGTTCGCGAACTCCAGCAGCCTGTGCTCGACCTCGACGTAACCCTCTTCGGTCTGCACGCCCTTGAGCTGAGGGGTGTAGGCGGCGGCGCGCAGCTGCGTCAGCTTCGGTTCCGCGTCGCGGAAGCGCTCCAGGCGCCGCACCAGGTTGGGCCGGTCGGGCATGTTCTTGACGGCCTCGTCGAAGGCGTCGGCCGCCTTGTCGGTGTTCGCGCGGGCCTTCACGACCGTCGGGTCCTTCGCACCCTTGCCCTGGAGCAGGGGAGCCGCGGTCGTGTCGCGCTCGACCAGCAGTTCGTTGCCGTAGGCCAGCGCGGCCCGCACCAGACGCGCGGTGTTCTCCGCGTCCTCGGCCTCCTGCCAGGTGTCGATCGAGCTCTTCACCTGGAAGCCGCCCATGACGAGGCCGACCAGCACGGGTATGAGCAGGATCGCGTTGAGCCTGGTCGCCACGCGCCAGTTGCGCGGGGAGAGACGGCCGCTGCTCTCGGCAGGCGTGGCCGTCGGCTCCGAACCGGGCACGGGGGCGGGCGCCGCTGTGCGCGGCGGCGGGGTGAAGTTGCCCCGGGCCGACGGCTCGGGACTGTTCTTGCTTCGCCTCACTCGACCAACAACCTCTCGGCGGTCGGCACCAACGTTGTGCCGCAGTGTCTCAGAGCCCAACACGCCATCGACGGACGAGTGCGTCATTGACTATTGGGCAGTTCAGGCATTCCAGCACGACGACCTGCGCTCTTCCAAACAGTCCGAGGCAGGGATTCCGAGCGATGTAAGCCCCAGATAAAACGGTCATAAAGAGCGAGCCCCGCCAAAAGGCGGGGCGATTGTGCGCGCAGCGAGACCGGATGTGCGCGACGCGTGGCCGTACCACCAGATTCCTCTGCCGAAACGTTATGAACACCTTGGCCGACCGTGTCAAAGGACACAGCCGGCTCCGGTGCATCTACGACAACTGCCGTATGGCGCGCTCTGATTGGGTGCTACCTCAGCCGTGCCATCAAGGCGTGCTCGACCAGCGTGATCAGGGCACTCTTGGCATCGGCCCGGTGACGGGCGTCCGTCGTGATGATCGGGGTGTCCGGCCCGATCTGCAACGCCTCACGCACCTCCTCGGGCTGGTAGGGCTGCTGCCCGTCGAAGCCGTTCAGCGCGACCACGAAGGGCAGGCCGCTGTTCTCGAAGTAGTCGACGGCCGGGAAGCAGTCGGCCAGCCGGCGGGTGTCCACCAGGACCACCGCGCCGATGGCGCCGCGCACCAGGTCGTCCCACATGAACCAGAAGCGGTCCTGGCCCGGCGTACCGAACAGGTACAGGATCAGGTCCTGGTCCAGGGTGATACGGCCGAAGTCCATGGCCACCGTGGTGGTGGTCTTGTCCCCGGTGTGGGTCAGGTCGTCGATCCCCGCGCTGGCGGAGGTCATGACGGCCTCCGTGCGCAGCGGGTTGATCTCCGAGACGGCGCCGACGAACGTGGTCTTGCCCACGCCGAAGCCGCCCGCCACCACGATCTTCGCGGACGTGGTGGAACGACCCGCGTCAGAGCTTGCGAAGTCCACTGAGCACCCTTTCGAGCAGTGTCACGTCCGGTGCGCCGGTGGCGTCGTCGCCGCCCGGCTGGTGGATCGCGACGAGACCGGCCTCCGCGAGGTCCGCGACGAGGATCCTGGCCACACCCAGCGGCATGTTGAGCAGCGCCGAGACCTCGGCGACCGACTTCACCTCACGGCACAGGTGGCAGATGCGCTGGTGCTCCGGCAGCAGCCCCATGAGCGCCGCGGGGTCCGCGGTCGTGCTGATCAGAGCCTCGATGGCCAGCTGGTAGCGCGGCCGCGTCCGGCCGCCGGTCATGGCGTAAGGCCGTACCAGCGGCTGGTCGCCCTCATCCTCGTACGGCTCCGCGTACGGATCATGAGAGGCGGGGGGCGGGGTCATGGGTCCTCCGGGCGGGACAGCAAGTCGGTCAGTCGAGCCGTCTGACGGGGCCTGTGTGGGGTGTGTGGCGGCCGGACGGTGGTGTGGTGAGACGGGTGGTGCCGGGCCGTTCAGTGGAGCAGACTGCCTTGGAGCTCAGCTCGCAGGTCGGGGGTGAGGACCGCGCCCGCGCGGTCGACCAGGAGCGCCATCTCGTAGCCGACGAGGCCGATGTCGCATTCAGGGTGTGCCAGGACGGCCAGCGACGAGCCGTCCGAGACGGACATCAGGAACAGGAACCCCCGCTCCATCTCCACGACCGTCTGCGCGACGTCGCCCCCCTCGAAGATCCGGGAGGCGCCCGCCGTCAGCGACGTCAGGCCGGAGGCGACGGCAGCGAGCTGGTCCGCGCGGTCACGCGGGAAGCCCTCCGACATTGCCAGAAGGAGACCGTCGGCGGACACGACGACGGTGTGGGACACCCCGGGGGTGTTGTCCACGAAGTTGGTGATCAACCAGTTGAGGTTCTGTGCCGCCTGGCTCATCGGACTCAACTAACGCTCCTGCTGGTGAGAGGGTCGAGGGAAGCTGCCGGTCTGCGTGGACCCGGCCTGACGACCCTGTGCGATACCGCGGCGGAGATTGGTCAGACGGCCCCGGACGTCATCGGGCGCCCGGGAGATCTGCGGACCGCTCTGCTGCGCCGGTTGCTGCTGAGCCGTGCCCGCGACGAGGTTCGCCCGGGGCACACGGCGCGGCAGGCCGGAGGTGGTGACACCGCCCGCGGCGGGCTGGCGCACGCGCTCGGCCTGGCGGCCGAGGTCGTCGTTCGGTGAACTGCGCCAGCCGGCGGGGGCGGAGGACCGCTGCGGACCGGTGGGTCCCTGCGGTTGCTGCGGGGCCGGAGCCGAGCCGTTGTTCTGCGGCTGCCGCTCCTGCTCCTGCTGGCCGTGTTGGCCGTGGAACCAGTTGGTCTCCAGTGTGTCGTACAGCGGCGTACGACCGTCGCCCGGACCGGATGCCGGCGGCAGGGCCTCGGGCTCCTGCCGGGCGGGCCGGGCCTGCGGGGCGGGCGGCATCGGGGCGCCGAAGTCGGCCGGACCCCGGCCGCCGTTGACCTGCGGCCGGTCGAACTGGCCCCTGCCCCCGGGGTCGGCCGGGGTGGCCGGGCCCGGGAGAGTGGGCCGGCCCGAGCCGTTGTCCTGGCGCTGGGCCTGGTACTGGCCCGTCGAGCCGTTGTCCTGGCGCGGCGCGGGGTACTGGCTGCCGTTGCTGTCCTGGCGTTGGGCCGGGTACTGGCCCGTGGAGCCGTTGTCGTAGGACTGCGGGGCCTGCGGTGCCGGGTACTGGCCCGTCGTGGAGGACGGGTCGGGGCGGCCGGCCGGGGAGCCGAAGACGTCCGGGCGGACGAACTGACCCGGGTCCTGCGATCCGTTCGTGCCGGTGGCGAACTGGTCCGACTGCGGCACAGCCGGGATCTCTGCCGTGGCGCCCGGACCCTGGCGGTCGTCGATCCGCGGCATCTGGGACGTACGGGAGACGTCCGGCTCCTCATGACCACGCGGGGCGTCCAGCGAGGCCCGCGGCACCGGCGGCTGGGCGTTCTCGTCGCTCCAGCTCGGCACGCGCGGCTGCTGGTCGCCACCGGGCAGCTCGGCTCGCGGACCGCCGCGCGGCGGCAGCTGCGGCCTACGGCCCTGGCCCTGCTCGTTGTTGCCGCCCGGGCGCTGCTGGCCACGGCCGCCGCCGAAGGCGTCCTGGCCCTGCGGCCCGTTCGTGCCCGCGGCCTGCAGACCCTGCGGGGCACCCGGGGCCTGCTGCCCGAACCCGGCACCGGCCGGAGCCGGACGGCCCTGCGGGGGTCCGGAGGGAACGCCCTGGTCGAACAACGACGGGGACTTCTCGGGACCCTGGGGCCCGTGTGCTCCGCTTGGCGTTCCCGGACGGCCACCGTCCGCGTCCCGCCCGGGCAGCGCGGCCCGCGGGCTCTGGCCCGGAGCCAGCCGGCCCGCGCCGGACGCACCGGCACCGAAGGCACCGCCACCGGACGAACCCGCCCCGAGGGCGCCACCGCCCTGGCCGGCACCGGCACCACGCCGGGCCGCGGCCGCACCGGCGGCGGCCTGCGCGGCGGCCGGACCGCCACCGCCGAGCGGCGGCTGGCCGGGCTGCTTGGGCTGGGGCTTCCTGCCGCCCTGGGCGACATCGACGGGCAGCATGACCAGCGCGGTCGTACCACCGGAGTCGGACGGGCGCAGCTGGATGCGGATGCCGTGCCGCTGCGACAGACGGCCGACCACGAACAGACCCATGCGGCGGGAGACGGAGACGTCCACCGTCGGGGGAGAGGCGAGCCGCTCGTTGATCGCGGCCAGGTCCTCCGGCGACAGACCGATACCGGTGTCGTGGATCTCGATCAGCACACGGCCGTCGGGCAGCGCGTGACCGGTGACCTTGACCTTGGTCTGCGGCGAGGAGAACGAGGTCGCGTTCTCCAGCAGCTCGGCGAGCAGGTGGACGAGGTCGTTGACGACCCGGCCGGCCACTTCGGTGGTCGGCACGGCGGCCAGCTCGATGCGCTCGTACTGCTCCACCTCGGACGCGGCGGCGCGGAGCACGTCGACCAGCGGGACCGGGCGGGTCCAGCGGCGGCCGGGCTCCTCACCCGCGAGGACGAGGAGGTTCTCACCGTTACGGCGCATGCGGGTGGCGAGGTGGTCGAGCTTGAACAGCGAGGACAGCTGGTCCGGGTCGGCCTCGCGGGACTCCAGTTCGGAGATGAGCGACAGCTGACGCTGGATGAGGCCCTGGGAGCGGCGCGAGAGGTTGGTGAACATCGCGTTGACGTTGCCCCGCAGCAGGGCCTGCTCAGCGGCGAGGCGGACCGCCTCGCGGTGCACGTCGTCGAAGGCCGCGGCCACCCGGCCGATCTCGTCCCGGGAGTGCACACCGACCGACTCCACGGACGTGTCGACGTCCTGCGGGTCGGACTCGGAGAGCTGCTTGACCAGCTCGGGCAGCCGGTCGGAGGCGACCTTGGTCGCGGTCTCCTCCAGGCGGCGCAGGGAGCGGATCATGGAGCGGGCCACGACGAACGCGCCGACCAGCGACACACCGAGCACGATCAGGATCAGCGCACCGGAGATGATCGCGTCGCGCTCGGTGGCGCTGCGCAGTTCGCGGGCCTTCTGTTCCATCTCCTCGAGCAGCGTGTGCTCGATGTTCTTCATCTGCTGGATCTTGGTGGAGCTGTCGTCCAGCCAGTCGCGGTAGGACCGCTTGTCCTGCTGGGCGAGACCGCTCGCGGTGACCAGGGCACGGCCGGCGTAGGTGTCGGTGGCCTTGATCGTGGAGTTGCCGCCGTCCTCGATGGGCTTCAGCAACTCGGCTGCCGCTTCCTCGCCGTAGATGCTCTTGAGGCTGCGGAGCTCGGACTTCTGGCTCTCCAGGGCCGATTCGGCGTAGAGCCGGTCGTTCGGCGAAAGCTTGCCGGTCGTGGTGTTGCTCGCGGGCAGTGCCGCCGCGAGGGCCGCGCGCTGGATCGAGGAGTACTCCTTGGCGGAGGAGAACGCCGCGAGCGCACGCGTGCGCTGGATCATGTCCGGATTGCTGGTCGCCTCGGCCATGTCCTGGGAGAGGCCGATCAGGTTCTCGATCAGACGGTGGTACGCCTCGATCGTCTGGGTGGAGTTGTCCGTGGCCTCGTAGGCGGTGCTGCGGATCTTTTCGATGTTGTTCAGTTCACCGACGAGCTGAACGAGGTTGTCGCGGACGCCCCTGAGGTTGCCGTCCTTGCTGTTGTTGTCGACCTCCTCGGAGGCCTCCCGGAAGCCCTCCGCGGCCCGGTCCGTCTTGTCGCGAAGCCCCTTGACCGTGTAGTCGGTCGCCTTGCCGCCGTGCGCCAGCGGCCCGGCCGACTGGTCGCGCTCCTCCTGGAGTGCTGCGGCGAGGTCGGTGGCGCGCTTGGTCATGTCCGTCAGCAGCTTCATGTTGTCGAGCTGCTGGATGTCGTCCATGGACTGGTTGATACGCAGCGCGCCCAGCGAGGTGGCCGCGACCACCGGGAGCGCGAGCAGCGAGACCAGTCGGGTGGAGATGCGCCAGTTGCGCAGGGCTATTCGCGAGCCGGGGCCGGTGGGTCCCGTCGGCGGCTTCAGCGCCGGGGACGGATTCCCGGCCCCCGCGGGGGCCGACGGACCGGATCGCCCGGAGCGCTCACCGCCGTCGCCGGCCGAGCCCGGGTTCTGGGCGTGCTGGGGCGCGGGGCCGCCCTTCATGGCGCCAGTCCCGCCGTGCGGCTCCGGCTCCGCCGAAGCGCTGCCATCCCTCTTGAAACGTCCCTGCACTAGCGTCGCAACCTCTGGACCAGGCACCCCGTCGCGTGAGCGGCGGGGCACGGTGTCGGCGTTCTGGGGACGCCCTGAGTACGCCCCCGTGGTGGTCGTGAGTGACCGGCGCTGGCTCCCCCTTCTCGCCGCCACTCGGCGCGTCGGTGCGCCCCCTGTGCGCCGGCTCGATCCTGCGGCGGTCCGTGAGATTCCAGCACAGCACAGGATCTCCAACAAGGCCCGTAGGCCAGGCCGTGACATAGGTGACACCACGTGAGGGCCGGATCACCGGACGTAGAAAGTGAGTTCGTCCATTTCGGGCGTAACCCCCGCGAGTCGTCAGGGTCTGACGGGTGTCCCAGTCGCCATGATCAGGAGCGGAATGGTGGCTTCAAGGGGTTGATGTCCGCTTTGTGGGGGTGGGGTGTGAGTCCGGATTGACCGATTCGACCTCTGTTTCGTGAGGAAACTCACATGCCGATCATGGCCCCTCCGCGATTGAGCCGGGAATCCCGTGTTTAGCCTGACGCTTTACAGAGATGGCAAAACCGACAACCCGCGCCCGGCGCGAGGTCCAAGGACCCGCCCGGCGCCGTCACAGGACAGGGTCAAGTAAACAGTGAAGACGACGACGATGTTCCACAAGATCGCCAACCCGCGACGCACGACGCTGGCGCACCTGGACGACGCCGGCGAACTGCGGACGCCGGAGCAGCCGGAGCACAGCGTCGAACTCCCCGCACAGACCGCCAACCCCAAGCGCACCATCCTCGTCGAGGTCCCCGTCGCGGCCGCCGCGGCCGCGGTGTGACACCAGGTAGTACGCGCACCGGCCGCCGACTGCTCAAGGCGGCAGGACACGAACATCGAGGGCGCCCTCCGACAGCGGGGGGCGCCCTTCATCATGAGCATCATCATGAGCACGGCGCGGACACCCGCCCGCGTTAGCCTGGAGCGTCAGACTCCAGCCGCTTCAGTCAAGGGGCCAAGCATCCCGTGCGCATCGCCAGATTCTCCATCGACGGGAACGTCGCCTTCGGCGCCATCGAGGGCGAAAAGCAGGACGAGCTCGTCCTGGACATCATCAAGGGCATCCCGTTCGCGGACTTCGAACTCTCCGGTACGAAGGTGCCGGTGGGCAAGGTCAGGCTGCTGCCCCCGGTGCTCCCCAACAAGGTCGTGGCCTTCGGCCGCAACTACGCCGAGCACGCCAGGGAACTGGGCAACGAGGTCCCCGACGCCCCCTTCGCCTTCTTCAAGCCCTCCACCTCGGTGATCGGCCCCGGCGACGACATCCAGTACCCCTCCTTCTCCGAGGAGGTGCACCACGAGGCCGAGCTGGCCGTCGTCATCGGCCGGATGTGCCGCGAGGTCCCGCGCGAGCGCGTCCGGGACGTGATCTTCGGGTACACCTGTGCCAACGACATCACCGCCCGCGACGTCCAGAAGCGCGAGAAGCAGTGGGCCCGGGCCAAGGGCTTCGACTCCTCCTGCCCGCTCGGCCCCTGGGTGGAGACGGACCTGGACCCGGCGGACGTCACCATCCAGCTCACGGTCAACGGCCAGCAGCGCCAGCTGGGCCGTACGAGCGAGATGATCCACTCCATCGAGGATCTGATCGTCAACATCTCCGAGGCCATGACGCTGCTCCCCGGCGACGTGATCCTCACCGGCACCCCGGCTGGGGTCGGCCCCCTGAACGTCGGCGACGAGGTCGCCGTCACCATCGAAGGCATCGGCACTCTCACCAACAAGGTTGTCAAGCGTGGCTAGCGCACCCGGCACTCCCGTACGCGTCCGTTTCTGTCCGTCGCCCACCGGTAACCCCCACGTGGGCCTAGTGCGCACCGCCCTGTTCAACTGGGCGTTCGCCAAGCACCATCAGGGCACTCTGGTCTTCCGCATCGAGGACACCGACGCGGCCCGCGACTCCGAGGAGTCGTACACCCAGCTGCTCGACTCGATGCGCTGGCTGGGCTTCGACTGGGACGAGGGCCCCGAGATCGGCGGCCCGCACGCGCCGTACCGCCAGTCGCAGCGCATGGACCTGTACAAGGACGTCGCGGCCAAGCTGCTCGACGCCGGCCACGCCTACCGCTGCTACTGCTCCCAGGACGAGCTGGACACCCGCCGCGAGGCCGCCCGCGCCGCCGGCAAGCCCTCCGGCTACGACGGCCACTGCCGCGAGCTGACCGACGTCCAGGTCGCGGAGTACAAGGCCCAGGGTCGGGAGCCCATCGTCCGCTTCCGGATGCCCGACGAGACGATCACCTTCACGGACCTGGTCCGCGGCGAGCTGACCTTCACCCCGGAGAACGTCCCGGACTACGGCATCGTCCGCGCCAACGGCGCCCCGCTCTACACGCTGGTCAACCCGGTCGACGACGCCCTGATGGAGATCACCCACGTCCTGCGCGGCGAGGACCTGCTCTCCTCCACCCCGCGCCAGATCGCCCTGTACAAGGCGCTGACCGAGCTGGGCATCGCCAAGGAGATCCCCTCCTTCGGCCACCTGCCCTACGTCATGGGCGAGGGCAACAAGAAGCTCTCCAAGCGCGACCCGCAGTCGTCCCTCAACCTCTACCGGGAGCGCGGCTTCCTCCCGGAGGGCCTGCTCAACTACCTCTCCCTGCTCGGCTGGTCCCTCTCGGCCGACCAGGACGTCTTCTCGATCGACGAGATGATCGCGGCGTTCGAGATCTCCGACGTGAACCCCAACCCGGCCCGCTTCGACCTGAAGAAGTGCGAGGCCATCAACAGCGACCACATCCGCCTGCTGGACGTGAAGGACTTCACCGAGCGCTGCCGCCCCTGGCTCCAGGCCCCGTTCGCCCCCTGGGCCCCGGAGGCCTTCGACGAGGCGAAGTGGCAGGCCATCGCGCCGCACGCGCAGACCCGCCTCAAGGTGCTCTCCGAGATCACCGACAACGTCGACTTCCTGTTCCTGCCGGAGCCGGCCGAGGACGAGGCGAGCTGGGCCAAGGCCATGAAGGAGGGCTCGGACGCCCTCCTGCGCACCGCCCGCGAGAAGCTGGGGGCCGCCGACTGGACCTCCGCCGAGTCGCTGAAGGAGGCCGTCCTGGCCGCCGGTGAGGCCCACGGCCTCAAGCTCGGCAAGGCCCAGGCCCCCGTCCGTGTCGCCGTCACCGGCCGCACGGTCGGCCTGCCGCTCTTCGAGTCCCTGGAGGTCCTGGGCAAGGAGCAGACCCTGGCCCGGATCGACGCGGCGCTGGCGAAGCTGGCGGCCTAGTCCTTGACGTCGGTGAGGGGCGGCAGCGACGGCTGCCGCCCCTCACCGCTGTGTGCCTCGGGGCCGGTGGAGGGCGTCGGCCGCATGATCGCGAACTTCTACCGAACTCTTGTACGAAGATCATCGGTCGTGCATAGTTCCAACTCGACGTATCCACGCGCGCCTTCCGTCAGGTGACGCGGAGTCCTACGCCCACCGCAAGGAGTCACATGCCCCACGCCCGCCGTTTCGCGATCGCAGCCCTCGCGGCCTCGGCCCTCACCCTGGGGACGGCCACCGCGTCCCACGCCGCCACGCACACGGCCTCGTCCAGCAACAGCTGCGGGGCCGTGTACTTCTACGGCAACGGCGACACCTTCAAGTTCCTCGACGTCTGCTCCGACGGCAAGGGTGTGCGTCTGCAGTACACGAGCCCCACGACCGGCACTCCGTCCACCAGCCACACCAAGATCCACGTGGACTACACCGGCGGCTACACCGGCTACGACCTGAACAACGCGTACGTCTACGACACCGACATGAACGAGAACGCCTGCTTCTACTACCGCGTCGGTCACGTGGACAACGGCGCCTACGTCAGCGGCTCCTACGGCCCCTGGGTCATGGCCTGCGCCGGCAACTAGTCTGCTGTGCGCCCGACGGACGGAACCACGTGCCGCAGGCTACCGTCGGGTCATGAGCATTCGTGCCGTGATCTGGGACGTCGACGACACTCTTTTCGACTACACGGGCGCCGACCGGGCCGGAATGCGGCTGCACCTGATGACCGAGGGCCTGCTGGACGCGTACGACAGCGTCCAGCAGGCCCTCGCGCGCTGGCGAGAGATCACCGACGTCCAGTGGGCGAGGTTCGCCGTCGGCGAGGTCTCCTTCGAAGAGCAGCGCCGGGACCGGGTGCGCGTCTTCGTGGGCGAGGAATTGAGCGACGCCGACGCCGACGCCTGGTTCCAGCGGTACATCTCGCACTACGAGACCGCCTGGGCCCTCTTCCCGGACGTCCTGCCGGTCCTGGACGCGCTCGCGGTCAGCCACCGGCACGCGGTGCTCTCCAACTCCAGCCTTCACGTCCAGGATCGCAAGCTGCGCGTGCTCGGGGTGCACGACCGGTTCGAGGCCATCCTGTGCGCCGCCGAGCTCGGCATGTCCAAGCCGGAGGCCCGCGCCTTCCATGCCGCCTGCGACGCCCTCGACCTCGCCCCGCACCAAGTCGCGTACGTCGGCGACCACCCGGAGATCGACGGCCGCGGTGCGGCGCAGGCCGGGCTGTTGTCGGTGTGGATCGACCGCGGCAGCAGGTACGCCACGATCGAGCCGCCCGTCGGTCCGCACCGCATCGCCTCCCTCGCCGAACTGCCTTCCCTGCTCGGCACGGATAGTCGTTTTGGAGCCCCGTCCACCTTCAGGTAATGTTCTTCCTGCGCCGCGGGGCCGGGCCGGAAGGCAGGAACCCCAGGCGCACAACTAGAACAAGAACCCCCTCAGGGGCTTGCGTTCCAGTGGCCTATGGTGTAATTGGCAGCACGACTGATTCTGGTTCAGTTAGTCTTGGTTCGAGTCCAGGTAGGCCAGCTCGCAGAGCTCATCTGCAAGGCCCCCGTTGTGTAGCGGCCTAGCACGCCGCCCTCTCAAGGCGGTAGCGCCGGTTCGAATCCGGTCGGGGGTACAAGGTTCCGGAAGATCGACGATCATCTCGGGAACCGCTAGGGCCCCCGTTGTGTAGCGGCCTAGCACGCCGCCCTCTCAAGGCGGTAGCGCCGGTTCGAATCCGGTCGGGGGTACTGACTGGTCTAAACCACATTGGTCTATGGTGTAATTGGCAGCACGACTGATTCTGGTTCAGTTAGTCTTGGTTCGAGTCCAGGTAGACCAGCTCGGACCTGCGGAAACGCAGGCTCCACGCCCCCGTTGTGTAGCGGCCTAGCACGCCGCCCTCTCAAGGCGGTAGCGCCGGTTCGAATCCGGTCGGGGGTACATCAGAGAAAGGCCCTCCACTTCGGTGGGGGGCCTTCTTCGTACGAACCTTCTTGGGGGCGCGGGGAACTGCGCGATCAGCCACGGCGGACCGGCACTCGACAGCCAATCCGCACCTGCTACGGCGCCTGGTCGGGGGGAAAGCCTGCCGCGGCGTTGAGGCCGGCCTTCCCCGAGGAACGCCTCGTCGGTTCAGCCGGTCCGTCGCAGCGCCTCGGAGAGGCGCCCCGCCGCATCGATCACAGCCTGCGCATGCATCCGCCCCGGGTGACGCGTCAACCGCTCGATCGGCCCCGACACCGACACGGCCGCCACCACCCGGTTCGACGGCCCCCGCACCGGAGCGGAGACCGACGCCACACCCGGCTCGCGCTCACCGATCGACTG
The DNA here is from genome assembly GCF_042957035.1 of Streptomyces sp. NPDC008137. Lineage (NCBI taxonomy): Bacteria > Bacillati > Actinomycetota > Actinomycetes > Kitasatosporales > Streptomycetaceae > Streptomyces > Streptomyces sp. NPDC008137. The sequence goes on from NZ_JBIBHN010000007.1 coordinate 158,054, forward strand.
GGCCCAGCCCCGGCGCCGTACGCCCGACAGGGCCGTCGCCGTGAAGCGGGCGCCCTGCAGTCCGCGGTGCAGCCGCTCCGGCTCCTCCCAGGCCAGCAGGATCTGTGCCGAGGAGCCGGCCTTCATCGTGAGCGTCGAGCCGACCGGGACCGTGTCCCGAAGGCCGGACAGACGCTCCGCCGCGGCGACGCAGATCCGCATGTCGCCTTGGCGGCGGTAGAGCTGCGCGCTCTCGCCCGTGATGTCACGGACGTGGGTGAGCACCGGGCCTGCGGTGGCGAGGAGACGGTCCTCACCCGCGGCCGCGGCGAGTTCTGCCAGGCGAGGGCCGAGAATGAAACGGCCCTGCATGTCACGCGCCACCATGCGGTGGTGTTCCAGGGCCACGGCCAGGCGGTGGGCCGTGGGTCGTGCCAGTCCGGTGGCACCGACCAGGCCCGCGAGGGTGGCCGGACCGGACTCCAGAGCGCTCAGGACGAGGGCCGCCTTGTCCAGAACGCCGACGCCGCTACTGTTGTCCATGAAACGATACTCGCGTCTCACTCTGTGAAACGCAAGTTCAATTTTCCGTGGAACCCGCCACTCTTGAAGACACGAAGTCACAACGGCCCGTGACGTACGGGCCTGGCGGCGGATGCCCGGAATCGGGGCAGGGGCCCGCCTCCTCAAGATCTCTAGTTGGGCCGGCGGATCGTCGTCGGCCGGAGGGAACAGCGATGGGTAGGACACTCGCGGAGAAAGTCTGGGACGACCATGTCGTCCGGCGCGCGGAGGGCGAGCCCGACCTTCTCTTCATCGATCTGCACCTGCTGCACGAGGTGACCAGCCCGCAGGCCTTCGACGGCCTCCGCAAGAGCGGCCGCAAGGTCCGGCGCCTCGACCTCACCATCGCCACCGAGGACCACAACACCCCCACCCTCGACATCGACAAGCCCATCGCCGACCCGGTCTCCCGGGTCCAGCTGGAGACGCTGCGCAAGAACGCCGCCGACTTCGGCGTGCGGCTGCACCCGCTGGGCGACGTCGAGCAGGGCGTCGTGCACGTCGTCGGCCCGCAGCTGGGCCTGACCCAGCCCGGCACCACGGTCGTCTGCGGCGACTCGCACACCTCCACGCACGGCGCCTTCGGCGCGCTGGCGTTCGGCATCGGCACCTCCCAGGTGGAGCACGTGCTGGCCACCCAGACGCTGCCGATGTCCCGCCCCAAGACCATGGCGATCACGGTCAACGGCGAACTGCCCGACGGCGTCACCGCCAAGGACCTGATCCTGGCGATCATCGCGAAGATCGGCACCGGCGGCGGCCAGGGCTACGTCCTGGAGTACCGCGGCGAGGCCATCGAGAAGCTGTCGATGGAAGCCCGCATGACCATCTGCAACATGTCGATCGAGGCCGGTGCCCGCGCGGGCATGATCGCCCCGGACGAGACCACCTTCGCGTACCTCCAGGGCCGCCCGCACGCCCCCGAGGGCGCCGACTGGGACGCGGCCGTCGCGTACTGGAAGACGCTCAGGACGGACGAGGACGCCGAGTTCGACGCCGAGGTCGTCATCGACGCCACCCAGCTGGCGCCGTTCGTCACCTGGGGCACCAACCCCGGCCAGGGCGCACCCCTTTCGGCGTCCGTCCCCGACCCTGCTTCGTACGAAGACGCATCGGAGCGCTTCGCCGCCGAAAAGGCCCTGGAGTACATGGGGTTGGAGGCCGGGCAGCCGCTGCGCTCCATCAAGGTGGACACCGTCTTCGTAGGCTCCTGCACCAACGGCCGTATCGAGGACCTGCGGGCCGCGGCCGAGATCGTCAAGGACCGCAAAGTCGCCGACGGCGTACGGATGCTGGTCGTCCCGGGCTCCGCGCGGGTCGGTCTGCAGGCCGTTTCCGAGGGTCTGGACGTCGTCTTCAAGGACGCCGGCGCCGAATGGCGGCACGCGGGCTGCTCGATGTGTCTGGGCATGAACCCCGACCAGCTGGCCCCGGGGGAGCGCTCCGCGTCCACCTCCAACCGCAACTTCGAGGGCCGGCAGGGCAAGGGCGGCCGTACGCACCTGGTGTCGCCCCAGGTCGCGGCCGCGACCGCCGTCCTGGGCCACCTGGCCTCCCCGGCCGACCTGTCCGCCGCCGACGACCGTACGCCCGCTGGAGTCTGAGAACCATGGAAGCCTTCACCACCCACACCGGCCGGGCCGTCCCGCTGCGCCGCAGCAACGTCGACACCGACCAGATCATCCCCGCCCACTGGCTCAAGAAGGTCACGCGCGACGGGTTCGAGGACGGGCTGTTCGAGGCCTGGCGCAAGGACGAGACGTTCGTGCTCAACCAGCCCGAGCGGCAGGGCGCGACCGTCCTGGTCGCCGGCCCCGACTTCGGCACCGGCTCCTCCCGTGAGCACGCCGTCTGGGCACTGCAGAACTACGGCTTCAAGGCCGTGATCTCCTCCCGCTTCGCCGATATCTTCCGCGGCAACTCGCTCAAGAACGGCCTGCTCACGGTCGTTCTGGAGCAGAAGATCGTGGACGCGCTGTGGGAGCTCGCCGAGAAGGACCCGCAGGCCGAGATCACCGTCGACCTGGAGAGCCGCGAGGTGCGCGCCGAGGGCATCACCGCCGACTTCGAGCTGGACGAGAACTCCCGCTGGCGGCTGCTGAACGGCCTCGACGACATCTCGATCACCCTCCGGAACGAGGAGGACATCGCCGCGTACGAGGCGAAGCGTCCCGCCTTCAAGCCGCAGACGATCCAGCTCTGATCCGAAGCACGATCCGGAGCCTCTGAACAAGGCGACTTTCGGCCACCGCAACACCCCCTCTGTACCCCCGATCAGCCCGATCGGGGGTACAGCCGTGTCTGCACCCGAACGGCCCTGTCCGCCCGGAAGGTGACGCTCAACTTCCCGCGTTATGCCGGTGGTTGCCGGGGTACGCGAGGTGTACAGCCGCGACTTCCGCGCGTGCCCGGAAGGCCGTTTGCGGCGGCAGTTGTCCCCTGCGCAGGCGACAACTCGCCCCAGATGGCACAATCTGTGCATGGAACACGACGGCCAACTCGAGCTCTATGCGGCAGTCGCGGGCCAACTCAAGGAAGCGCACGCAAGAGTGCGCGCACTGCAAGTCCCGGAGGGCGTACGGATGGCGCTGACCCGGAAGCTGCTGGTCATTACGGCCGCGGCCAAGCACGATCTCGCCGACGCGGCAAGGCGGCTGGAACGGTTCACCGCGGACCTCGACGAGGGACATCTCCCCGACGAGGAACGCTGAACCGGACGACACCGCCGAGTTCGTTGCGGCACAAGGGTGAGAAGCCCGTTTCGTGTTTGATTTGCGGTATATATCTGCCTAACGTGCGAAAAAGCTTGAACACTTTCGTTCTGGCGATGTCTCCGAAGGGGAAGACGTGAACAAGGCGCAGCTCGTAGAAGCGATTGCCGACAAGATGGGCGGCCGCCAGCAGGCCGCCGACGCTGTCGACCACGTACTGGACGCCATCGTCCGCGCGGTCGTCTCGGGTGAGCGGGTTTCCGTCACCGGCTTCGGTTCGTTCGAGAAGGTCGACCGTCCGGCCCGGTACGCCCGTAACCCCCAGACGGGCGAGCGGGTTCGGGTCAAGAAGACCTCCGTTCCGCGCTTCCGCGCGGGTCAGGGCTTCAAGGACCTGGTCAGCGGCTCGAAGAAGCTGCCGCGCGGTGGCGAGGTCTCGGTCAAGAAGGCCCCGAAGGGCAGCCTGACCGGCGGTGCCGGCGCGACGGTCAAGAAGGCCGCCGCGAAGAAGGCGACCGCGAAGAAGGCCGCCGCCAAGAAGACCACCGCCAAGAAGACGACGGCGAAGAAGGCGACCACGAAGACGGCGGCCGCGAAGAAGACGACGGCGAAGAAGGCGCCCGCCAAGAAGACCACGGCGACCGCCAAGAGCACCGCCGCGAAGAAGACCACCGCCAAGAAGGCCCCGGCGAAGAAGGCCACGGCCAAGAAGGCGCCCGCCAAGAAGTCGACGGCGCGCAAGACCACCGCCAAGAAGACCACCGCCCGCAAGAAGTAAGGGCGCCGGGTCACACACGCGACGGGCCGGACTCCCGCATGGAGTCCGGCCCGCGGCGTGTTCAGGCAGAGATCGTTCAAGCAGAGGTCAGTCGTTCAAGCAGTGGTCAGAGGGTCTGCAGTGTCACGAGAGTGATCCTGAGGTCGCCCTGCGCGCCTTCCACCTCGATACGCACGCGCTGCCCCGGACGCAGCAGCCTGAGACCCCCCGCGTCGAACGCCGGCGCGTCGAAGGGCACCGGGGTGCCGTCGTCCAGGAGCACCTGCCCGCTGCGGCTTTCGGGGTCGTACGTGTACGCGGTCGCCTGCATGGCCGCAGCCTACTGCCCGGGGATCAGCAACCGCGCGGCGGCCGCGGCCGTATGAGGACCGACCCCCAGGGCCAGCGCGTTGCGCAGGTCGTCGCCGGTGTCCACGTCCTGGCGTACGGAATCCACCCCGGCGAGGCTCAGTTCCATGGCCCCGGACGTGCGGTGCCGGGCCCGGGAATCGGTGCCGAAGGCCGGGAGCAATTCATGGCCCGGGGCGGCGGCCAGCAGGGTCGTTCCGATTGCGGCGGCGTCCGGGAGAAATGCACGCGGGAATTCAGCGGCCGCGTCGAGTACCCGGGTCAATTCCGGTGGGCGCAGTGCGGGCAGATCGGCGTTGAGCGCGGCCACCGGACTTCCGGGGCGAGTGGACCGTATGATCCCCGCCCCGTGTGCGAGAGCGGCGTTGAGGCCGCTTCCCGGCTCGTCGGGGATGATCGCCGCGCCGAGTACGGCCAGCTCACGGCCCGCCCGGGCGTCGTCCGTGACGACTGCCACATCCCGTACCGCGGGACAGGCCAGCGCCGCCGCCACGGTGTCCTGGGCGAAGGCGAGCGCCAGGCCCGGCCGCAGCCCGTCGTCCGCGGTGTCCGCAAGCCTGCTCTTGGCCTGGGCCAGGGGTTTCAGGGGTACGACCAACGTCCACTGCACAGGTGTTCCGTCCCTCTCTTGTCGCGGTCATTGTCACCCGGGGCATCGGGCGGCGGGCGGGTCGGGGCGTACGGTGTTCTCGACAGACCGGCGGCCTGGGGCGACACTTGTGCGGCCCCCCGGTGGCCCCCGCTTCAGGCCCTAGAGGAAGGTGTCCGCGTGCCCCGCCGCAGAATCGGCTTCTGGTACCGCTTCGCTGCGGTGATCTGCAAACCGCCGCTGGTGGTTCTGCTCAGGCGGGACTGGCGCGGAATCGAGCACATTCCGGCTGATGGTGGATTTATCACCGCGGTGAACCACAATTCGCACGTCGATCCCTTCGCTTACGCGCACTTTCAGTACAACACCGGGCGCGTCCCGCGATTCCTCGCGAAGAGCGGGCTTTTCAAGAGCGGATTCGTCGGGGCCGCGATGCGAGGTACCGGGCAGATCCCCGTCTACCGCGAGAGCACGGACGCGCTCAGCGCTTTCCGGGCCGCGATCGACGCCGTGAACCGCGGTGAATGCGTCGCCTTCTATCCCGAGGGCACACTCACCCGCGACCCGGAGGGCTGGCCCATGACCGGCAAGACCGGGGCGGCGCGCGTCGCCCTGGAGACCAAGTGCCCGGTGATCCCCGTCGCCCAGTGGGGCTGCAACGAGCTGCTGCCGCCGTACGCGAAGAAGCCGCACCTCCTGCCGCGCAAGACGCACCGGGTGCTCGCCGGGCCGCCCGTGGACCTCACGCGGTTCTACGACCGTGAGATGACAGCGGATCTCCTGAAGGAAGCCACCGAGGTCATCATGGCCGCCGTCACCTGTCAGCTGGAGGAGATCCGCGGGGAGAAGGCGCCCGACATGCCCTACGATCCGCGCCGGGAGCGGATCGAGCAGCGGCGCCGCACCCAGGCGCAGACGCAGCGGGGCGGGCAGGAATCGGTGCAGTCGGTGCAGCCGGCGCAGGAAGAGGGGCTGGGCAAGTGAGCAAGCCGGTCAAGGCGGCGGTCCTGAGCGCCGGTTCGTGGGGTACGGCGTTCGGCATGGTGCTCGCCGACGCGGGGTGCGAGGTCACCCTGTGGGGGCGCCGCCCGGAGCTCGTGGAAGCGATCAACTCCACCCGGACCAATCCCGACTACTTCCCGGGCGTCGAGCTGCCGGAGAACGTACGGGCCACCACGGACCCCGCGGAAGCCGCCGCGGACGCCGACTTCACGGTCCTCTCGGTCCCCTCGCAGACCCTGCGCGGCAACCTCGCAGAGTGGAGCCCGCTGCTCGCCCCGAACACGGTTCTCGTGTCGCTGATGAAGGGCGTCGAACTCGGCTCCGCGATGCGGATGAGCGAGGTCATCGACGACGTCGCCAAGGTCGGTCCGGAGCGCATCGCCGTGGTCACCGGGCCCAACCTGGCCCGGGAGATCGCCGCGCGGATGCCGGCCGCCGCCGTGGTGGCCTGTACCGACGAGGCCGTCGCCCAGCGGCTCCAGGCCGCCTGCCACACGCCGTACTTCCGCCCGTACACCAACACCGACGTCGTCGGCTGTGAACTCGGCGGCGCGGTGAAGAACGTCATCGGCCTGGCCGTCGGCATCGCGGACGGCATGGGTCTGGGCGACAACGCCAAGGGCTCGCTCATCACCCGCGGTCTCGCCGAGACGACCCGGCTCGGCATGGCCCTGGGCGCCGACCCGCTGACCTTCTCCGGACTCGCGGGCCTGGGCGACCTGGTGGCCACCTGCTCCTCGCCGCTGTCCCGCAACCACACGTTCGGCACCAACCTCGGCAAGGGCATGACCCTCCAGGAGACCATCGCGGTCACCAAGCAGACCGCCGAGGGCGTCAAGTCCTGCCAGTCGGTGCTGGATCTGGCCCGGCGGCACGGAGTCGACATGCCGATCGCCGAGACGGTCGTGGAAATCGTGCACGAGGGCAAGCCTCCGGTCGTGGCCCTCAAGGAGCTGATGTCGCGCAGCGCGAAGCCCGAACGACGCTGAGCGACGCGACGCCGGGGGCGCTGTATCCCTGTCCTACCAACGGGTACTCTCAAGCCGATATGAGCACCGAGAACCTCCCCCAGAGCCCCGAGCAGCCGCCTCGCAAGCCGCGTGTGGCCGTCGTGTTCGGCGGGCGCAGCTCCGAACACGGGATCTCCGTGGTCACCGCCGGCGCCGTCCTCAAGGCCATCGACCGGACCAAGTACGACGTCCTGCCGATCGGCATCACCCAGGACGGCCGTTGGGCGCTCACGGCGGACGAACCGGAGCGGATGGCGATCGTCGACCGGCGCCCGCCGAGCGTCGACGCGCTCGCCGAGTCCGACGAGGGCGGAGTGATCCTCCCGGTCGACCCCGCCAACCGCGAAGTCGTCTACAGCGAGCCGGGATCGGTTCCCAAGGCGCTCGGCGAGGTCGACGTGGTCTTCCCGGTGCTGCACGGCCCCTACGGCGAGGACGGCACCCTCCAGGGCCTCTTGGAGCTCTCCGGCGTCCCGTACGTGGGTTCGGGTGTGCTCGCCTCGGCCGTGGGCCAGGACAAGGAGTACATGAAGCGGGTGTTCACCTCCTTCGGGCTCAAGGTCGGCCCGTACGTGGTGGTCCGCCCGCGTGAGTGGGAGCGGGACGAGACCGCCGCCCGCAAGAAGATCGTCGACTTCGCCGGCGAGCACGGCTGGCCGCTGTTCGTGAAGCCCGCGCGCGCTGGTTCGTCGATCGGCATCACCAAGGTCGACGACCTCTCCGGACTCGACGAGGCGATCGCCGAGGCCCAGCGGCACGACCCGAAGATCCTGGTCGAGGCCGCGCTGCGGGGCCGCGAGATCGAGTGCGGCGTCCTGGAGTTCGAGGACGGCCCCCGGGCCTCCGCCCCCGCCGAGATCCCCACTCCCGAGGCGCACGCGTACTACGACTTCGAGGCCAAGTACATCGACTCGACGCCGGGGATCGTGCCCGCGCCCCTGACGCCCGAGGAGACGGCCGAGGTCCAGCGCCTGGCAGTCGGCGCCTTCGATGCGGCGTCCTGCGAGGGCCTGGTCCGCGCGGACTTCTTCCTCACCGAGGACGGCGAGTTCGTGATCAACGAGATCAACACGATGCCCGGCTTCACGCCCATCTCGATGTACCCGCAGATGTGGCAGGCGAGCGGGGTGTCCTACCCGGAGCTGGTGGACCGCCTGGTGCAGGCGGCACTGCGCCGTTCGACCGGCCTGCGCTGAATCGACCGCGGGCCGCGGGAAGCGCCGGGAGGTGTCAGGAGGCGATCCCCTCGGGGATCGCCTCCTTCACGGCGGAGGCCAGATCGATCAGCACCCCGGAGGTGTCCGGCCCCTCGGGCACGCGCACTTCCACGTACGCCTCCCGGTTGGCGGTGGTGAAGACGTGCTCCCCGTCGCCCCGCTCCTCCATCAGCCAGTCCACCCCGTTCACACCTCCGGCGACCGCGTCCGGATCACGTCCGTCCGCCACCTTCGGATCGACCATCTTCGGCGGCTGCGGAACACCGCAGCGCAGTATGATCGCCGGGCTGCCCCAGCCCGCCGTCAGCGCCGACGCGGGCTCGGGATCCTCGCGGCGCTCACCGTCCACCTTCGCGGGCAGTACCTTGTCCAGGTTCCGGCACAGTTCCGTGGTCTTGGCGCCCGGACTGGGAACCGCCGCCGACGCGCTGTCGTCTGCTGAGGAGCAGCCCGCGACAGTGATCAACAGCGCGAGAGCGGGCAGGCGGAACACGCGGAAGACAGAACGGTGCCGGTGACGGAAAGAGTTCACCGGCACAGGGTAGACGGGGGCTAGATATGGACGACCGGGCAGGTCAGGGTGCGGGTGATGCCGTCCACCTGCTGGACTCTGGCGACCACCAGGCGACCGAGATCGTCGACGGTGTCGGCCTGGGCCCGCACGATGACGTCGTACGGTCCTGTCACGTCCTCGGCCTGGACGACCCCAGGGATCTTGCTGATCGTCTCGGCGACGGTCGACGCCTTGCCGACCTCCGTCTGGATCAGGATGTACGCCTGTACCACGGAACCTCCAGGGCGGCCACGAGGATCATGTGGGGAAAAGGAACGCCACGGTATCGCGTCGCCGCTCACCACGGGGAGACCCGCGGGGCCCGGGTCTTGCGCGCCGGGGCGCGGGTCCGGCAGAACATGACGGTCACCTCGACCGTAGCGAGGCCCGAGTCGCCTCGCGACCGCGCATGGACAGGGACAGAAGGGGAGAAGGGCAATGAAGGGCACTGTTGGTGAGCTCGGTGAGTTCGGGCTCATCAGGGAGCTCACCTCCCGTCTGACCACCACCCCGGCGGTCCGGGTCGGCCCCGGCGACGACGCCGCCGTGGTGGCCGCGCCCGACCGCAGGGTCGTGGCCAGTACGGACATCCTGGTGGAGGGCCGGCACTTCCGCCGGGACTGGTCGACGGCCTACGACGTGGGCCGCAAGGCCGCCGCGCAGAACCTCGCCGACATCGCCGCCATGGGCGCCGTACCGACCGCGCTGCTGCTCGGTCTGGTCGTCCCGGCCGAGCTGCCGGTGACCTGGCCGAGCGAGCTGATGGACGGCCTGCGCGACGAGTGCCAGGTGGCGGGCGCCGCCGTGGTCGGCGGTGACGTCGTACGCGGGGACTCGATCATGGTGTCGATCACGGCGCTGGGCGATCTGCGCAACCAGGAGCCGGTGACGCGGGCGGGCGCGCAGCCCGGCGACCTCGTCGCGGTGACCGGCTGGCTGGGCTGGTCGGCGGCCGGGTACGCGGTGCTGGCGCGGGGGTTCCGCTCGCCACGCGCGTTCGTGGAGGCCCATCGGCGTCCCGAGCCGCCGTATCACGCGGGTCCGGCCGCCGCCGGGCTCGGGGCGACCGCGATGTGCGATGTGAGCGACGGGCTGATCGCCGACCTCGGCCACATCGCCGAGGCCAGCAAGGTGCGGATCGACATCCGCTCCGGGGCGATCGACATCCCGACCCAGATGAACGACATCGGTCAGGCCGTCGGCGTCGACCCCATGCAGTGGGTGCTGACCGGGGGAGAGGACCACGCGATCGTGGCGACGTTCCCCTCGGACACGAAGCTGCCCGCCCGCTGGAAGGTCATCGGCGAGGTCCTCAACCCCTCGGCGCTGCCCCAGGTCACGGTCGACGGGGCGCCGTGGACCAGCAAGGGCGGCTGGGACCACTTCGGAGACATAGAGTCATGATCCCCGACGCCATTCCCAACGTCCTCACGGTGGCGGGCTCCGACTCCGGCGGAGGCGCGGGCATCCAGGCCGACCTGAAGACGATGCTCGCGCTCGGTGTGCACGGCATGAGCGTCGTCACGGCGGTGACCGCGCAGAACTCCCTCGGCGTGCAGGGGGCTTGGGAACTGCCCGTGGAGGCCGTGCGGGCCCAGTACCGCAGTGTCGTCGACGACATCGGCGTCCACGCGGTCAAGACCGGCATGCTGGCCTCCGCGGAACTCGTGGAGGCGGTCGCGGACTTGCTCGCGGGGACGGACGCCCCCGCGGTCGTCGACCCGGTGGGCGTCTCCAAGCACGGCGACCCCCTGCTCGCCGCCTCGGCGCTGGACTCCGTCCGTACGAAGCTGCTGCCGGTGGCGACGGTCGCCACCCCGAACCTCGACGAGGTGGCTCAGCTGACCGGGGTGCGCGTCGAGTCGGAGGAGGAACTGCGGCGGGCAGCGGCGGCCGTGCTCGCGTACGGGCCGCGCTGGGTCCTGATCAAGGGCGGGCATCTGCCCGGGGACGCCGTCGATCTGCTCACCGACGGCTCCGAGGAGCACTGGCTGCGGGCGCCGCGCCATGACAACCGGCACACACACGGTACGGGCTGCACGCTGGCCTCCGCGATCGCCTCTGAGCTCGCGAAGGGGCGCTCCGTGCCGGAGGCGGTGACGGCGGCCAAGGAGTACGTCACCGGGGCCGTGGCGGCCGGCTTCGCGCTCGGCGGGGGCATCGGGCCGGTGGACCACGGCTGGCGGTTCCGGGCCGGCTCCTGAGTATCCGGCCGTTCTCGGACACCCGGACACGGCAAAGAGCCGGTCCACCTGAGGTGGACCGGCTCTGTAAGCGAACCAGCAGTGGCCGCGCGCTAGCTGAGCGTCAGCGCGAGACCTTGCCGGCCTTGATGCACGAGGTGCAAGCGTTCACGCGCTTCGGCGTCCCGCCCACCACGGTACGCACACGCTGGATGTTCGGGTTCCAGCGACGGGGCGTACGGCGGTGGGAGTGCGAGATGTTGTTGCCGAAGCCCGGCCCCTTGCCGCAGACGTCGCAGTTGGCAGCCACGGGTCACTCCAAAGACTTCAGATGCACTTACGGTTGATCCCGGCATGCCGGGATCAGGATCAAGGATCTGAGTGGCTTGCCAGGGGAATGGCCCGATGCGGATCGGGCAACCGGAGCAGCATACAACGACTGCCCCAGGACGACGAAACTACCATGGTCGGGCATTGGTCTCACCTGGCCCGCTTCCGGTTCGGACCGTCCCGGAGACTACGCTGCGTGCCACGTCCAGCAGCTGAGGGAGGCGCGGTGGCGCAGGTGCCGCAGACATTGTTCGATGCTCTCGCGGTGCGCACCTGGTGCGGTCTCGCTCTCGAGACCCTGGGGCGGGCGCGTGAGGAGATCGACGCGATCAATGTCTACCCCGTGGCGGACGGGGACACCGGCACGAACCTGTACCTGACCGTCGAGTCCGCGGTCGCGGCGGTCGAGGCGGTGTTCGCGGGCCATGCGGCGGGCTCGGGTCCCGGGGGGCCGACCTTCGCCGATGCCGCCCGGGCGATGGCACACGGGGCGCTCATCGGGGCCCGCGGGAACTCCGGGACGATCCTCGCCCAGCTGCTGCGCGGCATGGCCCAGGTGCTGGCCGACGACGAGGCCGCCCACGCCGACGGCCAGGGGCTGCGGCTCGCCCTGCGGCACGCGGCCGACTCCGCCCGCCGGGCCGTGGCCCACCCCGTCGAGGGCACCGTCCTCACGGTCGCCTCGGCCGCCGCCGACGCCGCCGACGGTGCCGAGGGCGACTGCGGGAAGGTGGCCCGGGCGGCCTACGAGGGAGCGCGCACGGCCCTCGCCGCGACCCCGGGCCAGCTGCCCGTCCTGCGACGCGCCGGGGTGGTCGACGCCGGGGGGCGAGGGCTGGTGGCGGTGCTCGGGGCGCTGGTGGAGACGTTCACGGGGGAGACGCCCCGGGCGGTGGCCGCGGGCGCGGTGAGCGTGCCGGGGGCCAGGGCGTCCGGGGGAGTGGTCGCTGAGGAGCCGGTGGGCCTGCCCCTCGGCCCGGGGCCCGCGCAGGGCGAGTGCGCCGACAGCACCGCCGCGGCGCACCAGGACGGCCCCGCCTTCGAGGTGATCTACCTCCTGGAGGCCGAGGACGCTGCCGTGGCGCGGTTGCGGGAGCGGCTCGACGCCCTCGGGGACTCCCTCGTCGTGGTCGGCGGCGAAGGGCTGTGGAACGTCCATGTCCATGTCGACGACGCGGGCGCCGCCGTCGAGGCCGGCATCGAGGCGGGCCGGCCCTACCGGATCCGCATCACGCACTTCGGCGCGGGCGACGTGCACACCACCGGCGCCGAGCGACCGCCCCGGGAGCCCGCCCAGCGCGCCGTCGTGGCCGTCGTGCCCGGCGAGGGCCTGGCCGGGCTGTACGCCGAAGCCGGCGCGACCACCGTGCTCGCACGCCCCGGGGAGCCGCCCGCGAGCGGCGAGCTCGTACAGGCCGTAAGGCGGGCCCACGCGCGCGAGGTCGTGCTGCTGCCCAACGACGCCGAGCTGCGTCACACCGCCGCGGCGGCGGCCGAGCAGGCCCGTACGGAGGGCATCCGCGTGGCCCTCATCCCGACCCGCTCCGCGGTCCAGGGCATCGCCGCGCTGGCCGTGCACGAGCCGGAGCGCCGCTTCGACGAGGACGTGGTGTCGATGACCTCGGCGGCCGGCGCGACCCGCTACGCCGAGGTCACCGTCGCCGAGCGCCAGTCCTGGACGATGGCCGGCATCTGCCAGGCCGGCGACGTCCTCGGCCTGATCGACGGCGACGTGGCCGTGATCGGCAGGGACATCGCGACCATCGCCGGGACCGTCCTGGACCGGATGCTCGCGGCCGGGGGCGAGATGGTCACCCTGGTGCTCGGCGACGACGCCCCCGAGGCGATCGCCGAGCACCTGGAGAGCAGGGTCCGCGAGGGGTACCTCGCCGTCGACACGGTCGTCTACCGGGGCGGACGGCAAGGAGCCCTGCTCCTCATCGGCGTGGAGTAGGACAGGACCGGCGTGCGGTGGGCCAGGCTCTGCGTGGCGCAGGCCCGGGACTCACCCCCGCTCCGCCACGGCCTGGAGCATGTGCCCGGCCTCCGCCCGCCGCGCCCGTACCTCCTGGCCCTCGACGCCTCCCGTGTCGTCGGAGTCGTCGTGTCCCTCGTAGGCCGCCAGCACCGCACGCGCGCGTGCCACCGCCTCGGCGGGGCGGCCCAGGTCGGCCTCCAGCCAGCCCGCGGCCAGCTCGGCGCCGGTGCGGCTGTGCAGGGCGCTGTCCCCGAGGGCCGTGAATACTTCGACCGACCGGATCACTTGGGACAGCGCGTCCTCGAACACAGCCCGGGTAGAGGCGTCTTCGACGCCTTCGGCACCTTCGGTGACGGAGCGGGCCAGCAGGTCGCCGAACTGCCGGTGGGTGTGGCCGAGTTCGGCTGCGAGCAGGAGCCGGGACTCCTCGTCGGCGGCCGTGTCCCGGGCCGCCTCGCACTCCCGGACCGCGCTCGCCATCAGGCCGCGAGCCTCCTCCGGCCCGTCCGGCGCCCGCAATGCCAGCCAGGCGCGGGCGCGCAGGGAGCGGACCAGCCCGTGGGTGTTGCCGAGTTCGCGCCACAGGTCGCCCGCCCGCGTGTAGGCCCGGTCCGCCTCGGCGGCCAGCCCGGCCTGCGCGAGCGACTCACCGGCCAGGTGGGCGAGGGTGGCGTGGTCGTGCTGCTCGGGCCAGTGCCGGGCGATCTCGGCCGCCCGCAGGCGCTGTTCGGCCGCCGCGCGGTGCTCGCCGAGTTCGCTCAGGCAGTCGCCGAGCCACCATCGCGTCTGCACGACCGCCCCGTCGCCGTGCGTCTCGGCGGTCAGATCGGGCAGCGCCGACTCCAGCACCTCGGCGGCCTCGGCCCACCGCTCCTGCCGCAGCAGGAACCCGCCGAGCTGCTGCCGTGCCCAGGCACCCAGCGTCGCGCTCTCGCCCGCCTCGTCGGCCCAGTGCGCGGCCTGCAGGGCGTGCTCCGCGGCCTCCACGGCCTCGCCCCGGCCGCCGGTCACCTCGGCGAGCTGGAGGTGCAGCTGGGCCCTCCCCGGCGCCTCCAGCTGGGCCCCGCCGTGCTCCAGGGCCGCCCGCAGCGCCCGTTCCGCCTCCGCCATGTCGTCGAGGTGGTGGGCCAGGGAGGCCAGCCGGGCCTCGTACTCCACCGCGTACCAGGGCAGCCCGGCCGCGACGAACGCCGCGGCGCCCCGCGCGAACAGCTCCGCGGCCGACCTCAGATCCCCGGCCAGCCCAGCCAGCTCGGCGAGCATCGCCTGCGCCTCGGCGGCCCGCGCGGCCAGCCGTACGTCCTCACCGGTCCGACCGTCGACCAGCGCCAGGAGCTCGCGGACGGCGGCTTCGGCCTCGGCGAGCACCGCCTCCGTCCCGGAGCCCTCGGCCTCGTGCGCCCGCCGCATCAGGATCCGGGCCCGTCCCATCACGACGGACGCCGTCTGGCGCAGGCCCGTGCCGCCGGCGGCGTACAGCGCGAGGATCTCGTCGTACGGGCCGGCGACGGCCGCGACCGCCTCGGCCACGTCGCCCCCGAGAGCGCGTACATACGCCGCACGCGCGCGTGCGGCCAGGGCCTCGCCCGGGTCGCCCGCCTCCGCGTACAGCCCGGCGGCCCGCTCGAAGAGCGCGGCACCCTCAGGGCCGAGGCCCATCGCCTCGTGGTCCGCGATCTCGGCCCGGTCGCGCGCGTCCAGCTCGACGCCCTCCGCGGCCCCGGCGACCGCCGCCCACGCCTCCACGGCGTTCGGCCGCAGGCTGTCCGACAGCCGCCGTGCCTCGGCCAGCAGGGCGGACAGATCCGGCTGCCCCGTGGCAGCGGTCGTCACGGCCGGGGGAGCGGACGCAGGGGCCGTCCGCACCGACCGCACCCCCAGCGGCAGCCGCTCCACCAGGGGTTGCCGCGCCATACGCGCGCGTGCCCGCTCGCTGACGTGGCCCGTGCCGTTGCGCTCGTCGAAGCGTGCCGCCAGCGCGAGGGCCTCCGCACGCGCGTGCGCGGCCAGTTCCCGGGCGGTCCACTCCCGGCCGGCCGGGCCCGGCACCTGACGGTCGCCGAGACCGAGGCCGGTCAGGCGGTCCATGAGCAGGGCCACCACGCTCATGAAGTCCAGCTTGCTCTGCGGCTGCCCGTCGTCCGTGAAGTACGCGGGCCGCTCCGCGAGCAGTTCCAGGCCGCGCGCCTCGTTGCCGGTCAGGGCGCAGAACTCCACGTGGTCGGCGTACGCGCCGCGCATGCTCTCCATGGCCCGTACGAGCCGGAAGCCCCGGAGATGGTGCGCGCGTGCCTCGTCGAGGCGGCCCAGCCGCAGCAGCGGCACCAGGGAGGAGGCGAGGGCCGTGTGCGGCTCGTGGGCGCAGGCGTACTCGCCCTCCAGCACCGGCCGCCACAGCTCCACGGCCTGCGCGTCCCGGCCCAGCTCCGCCTGCCACCAGCCCTGCCCGTGCAGCTCGCACGCGTGGCAGTCGGCCATGCCGTCCCGGTCGGCGGCCAGCCACGCGGCGTACGCCCGCTCGGCCCGCGCGACGTCCCCGACATGGGCGGCCACGCTGTGCTCGGCGCTGCGCACGGCCCGCTCGGAGTACCCGGCGAGCCGGTAGCGGTGCTCCATCTCGCCGAGCCACTTCTCGATCGACGCGAGCGGGATGTGCGGCTGGTCGAGCATGCCGGACGACACCCACTTGAAGACCCAGTGCAGCGAGTGGGTCTCGTACTCGTCGAAGTCCTCGGGGTGTTCGTCCCACAGGCGCAGCAGACGCGCGAAGGGAACGAACATCTTCCCCTTCTCGGAGCTGTAGTTGTAGACCTTCAGCTGGTGCCCGAGCGCCTCGATCACGGCGAGCGGGATGTTCAGCTTCTCGGCCGCCGTCAGCAGCTCCTCCGCGCGCGCGTTGCGGGCGGGCCCCTCCGGCTCGTCGGAGTTCTCCGCCATCGCCCGGCGCAGCGCGTCGAAGTCGGTGATCTCACTCATGCCTGACCGTCCTCGCTGTGCGTGGCCCACTCCAGGAGACCGATGAACGCGCGGTTGAGCAGCGCCGAGTCGGCCGGCCTCAGCGGCCGCTGCGCCATCAGCAGGGCCTGCCCGTACAGCGACTCCGTCGCCGTGCCGATCAGCTCCGGGTCGTGCAGCGAGCTGATCCGCCGGACCAGCGGATTGAGGTGGTTGAGCACCAGGCGCGCGCGTGGAGCACTGCCGCGCAGGGAGCCGAGGATGCCCGCCCACAGGTCGTCGGCCTGCGCCTCGGCATCGGCCCGGGCCTGTTCGTGCCGGGCGTCCCGGTCGTCGAGGTGCAGCGCGGGCACCGAGAGCGGGTGGAAGGCCCGCAGCACCACATCGCAGCCCAGCTGGTCGAGCCGGGCCCGCGCCGCCGCCAGGAAGTCCGAGAGGGCCAGCTCCTCGGCCGGGTCGACGGCGTCCAGGTGGGCGGTCACCGTGTCCGAGTCCAGCTCGGCGACCACGGTCCCCGGCCGAACCGACGGCAACGCCTCCACCAGCTCGCTGTCGTACGTGTAACCGCCGTTGATCACGCCGATGCCCTGCGCGGACGCGATCGGCGCGACCTGCCGGTACTCCTCGACGGTCCGCGTGAAGTGCACCACCGGGTGCCGCTGCGCGAACTCCTCCAGGGACAGCCGCCCGTCGGTCGTCTCGAAGGGCAGCCACGGCAGCATCGTGCGCAGCATCTCGCGGTCGTGCCGGGCCAGCGACTTCACACCCAGGTGGTGCACCGAGAGGAACGCGGCCAGCCGTTCCGGGTCACCGGCCGCCAGGCCCGTCAGCCACCCGCGGATCCGCTCGCCCAGCGCCTCCCGTACGGCGGCCAGCGTCTCGTCCTCGTACAGCGACTCGCGCGAGGCCGTCGGCCGCAGGCTGTCCGTGTCGAGCACACAGCGCACGAAGAACGCCCAGTCGGGCAGCAGCTGCTCGGCCCGCTCGGTCAGCAGCATGCCCTTGAGATGCACACGATGACCCGCGCGCTGGGCCGGGCTGACCGCCGACGGCAGCACATACGCCACCCCGCGGATGCCGGCCAGCGGCACGGCCAGGTCGATCGTGTCCAGCGGGGTGAAGCCGAACAGGTCGTGGCAGTGCCGGGCGAGGGCGACACGGCGGGTGGCCGGACTCGGATACGAACGGTCCCACGGCGCCGGCAGGTCGGTGACCGCCTCGTCGCCCACCCGGACGTCGTACGGCAGCAGCGATCCGAAGTCCCGTGCCAGGGCCGCGACCCGCTCGGGCGTGAGCCACTCCGCCGCCCCCGCCCGGGCCACCAGATGCACGGTCGTGCCCGGTTCGGGCCGCTCGGCGTCCGGCAGCGTCCGCACGGTGTACGAACCGTCGTCCCGCGCCGTCCACTCCACGGGCGGCGCCCCGGGCGTACGGGCGCTGCGGCTGACCACCCGGATCCGCTCGGCCACGACGAAACAGGCCAGCAGCCCGATGCCGAACTGCCCGAGGAAATCGGAGCGGGCCTCCTGAAGACCCTCGGCACGCTTCGAGCTGCGCCCGATCGTGGCGAGCAGACTGTGCACATCCGCCTCGGTGAGCCCCACGCCGGTGTCCTCGACCCGCAGCGTGCCGCCCCGCGCGGTCAACCGCACCCGGGCCGGGGCGTCGGGCTCCGCGGCGCGTCTGGCGGTGATGGCGTCCACCGCGTTCTGCAGCAGCTCGCGCAGATACACCTTGGGACTGGAGTAGAGATGGTGGGAGAGCAGGTCCACCAGACCACGCAGGTCGACCTGAAACGTATGAGGTGACTGGGGCGAACGGGGTGCCTGGGAAGCCTGTGAGGTCTCGGAATCCATCATCACGGCGCCGGTGGGAGGACTCGCGACGGCGCGGGGTCGGGCGGTCCCGGTGGGGCGGTGACCGCGAAGAAGGGCCGGGAGCGCGTCATCCTATGGCCCGAACCAGCCGTCTGACCAGCGATTTCCGGGACGTATACGGCAACGTGCGCCACCGCCTCTACGGCATTGTCAGTGGCGTGGTGTGCAATGGATCTCGTGCCCGCACTGGAAGAACCCCTGCGACAACCGCTGAAGTCGGTGCTCGGCCCCGCCACCGCGAAGGTGATGGCCGAGCACCTCGGCCTGCTCACCGTCGGCGACCTGCTCCACCACTACCCGCGCAGATACGAGGAGCGCGGCCAGCTCACCCACCTCGCCGACCTCCCCATGGACGAGCACGTCACGGTGGTCGCCCAGGTGGCCGACGCCCGCCTGCACACCTTCGCCTCCGCCAAGGCCCCGCGCGGCAAGGGCCAGCGCCTGGAGGTCACCATCACGGACGGCAGCGGCCGCCTCCAACTGGTCTTCTTCGGCGCCGGTGTTCACAAGCCCCACAAAGAGCTCCTGCCGGGCACGCGCGCGATGTTCGCGGGCAAGGTCTCCGTCTTCAACCGCCGCCTCCAACTCGCCCACCCGGCATACGAGTTGCTGCGCGGCGATCCGGATGAATCCGTCGAGACCTGGGCCGGCGCCCTGATCCCGATCTACCCCGCCACCGCCAAGCTGGAGTCCTGGAAGATCGGCAAGGCCCTCCAGACGGTCCTGCCCACGGCCCAGGAGGCCGACGACCCGCTCCCGGGCTCCCTGCGCCAGGGCCGCGGCCTGGTCCCCCTCCCCGAGGCCCTGCTGAAGATCCACCGCCCGCACACCAAGGCGGATATCGAGGACGCCCGCGCCCGCCTCAAGTGGGACGAGGCCTTCGTCCTCCAGGTCGCCCTCGCCCGCCGCCGCCACGCGGACGCCCAACTCCCGGCCGTGCCCCGCGAGCCCACCCCCGACGGCCTCCTCGCCTCCTTCGACGCCCGCCTCCCCTTCACGCTCACCGACGGCCAGCAGCGCGTCTCCAGGGAGATCTTCGACGACCTGGCCACCGACCATCCGATGCACCGGCTGCTCCAGGGGGAGGTCGGTTCGGGGAAGACGATGGTCGCGCTGCGCGCCATGCTCGCCGTGGTCGACGCCGGCGGCCAGGCCGCCATGCTCGCGCCCACCGAGGTGCTCGCCCAGCAGCACCACCGCTCCATCACCGAGATGATGGGCGAACTGGCCGAGGGCGGCATGCTGGGCGGGGCCGAGCAGGCCACCAAGGTGGTGCTGCTCACCGGGTCCATGGGCGCGGCCGCCCGCCGCCACGCCCTGCTCGACCTCACCACCGGCGAGGCCGGCGTCGTCATCGGCACGCACGCGCTGATCGAGGACAAGGTGCGGTTCCACGACCTGGGCCTGGTCGTGGTCGACGAACAGCACCGCTTCGGCGTCGAGCAGCGCGACGCCCTGCGCGGCAAGGGCAAACAGCCCCCGCACCTCCTGGTCATGACCGCCACGCCCATCCCGCGCACGGTGGCCATGACGGTCTTCGGCGACCTGGAGACCTCCGTCCTCGACCAGCTCCCGGCCGGCCGCTCACCGATCGCCAGCCATGTCGTCCCGGCCGCCGACAAGCCCCACTTCCTGGCCCGCGCGTGGGAACGGGTCCGCGAGGAAGTGGGCAACGGCCATCAGGCCTACGTCGTCTGCCCGCGCATCGGCGACGAGGAGGACGACCCCAAGAAGTCCGGCAAGAAGAAATCCCCCGAGTCCCCGGAGGACGCCGCCGAGAAGCGCCCGCCCCTCGCCGTACTGGAAGTCGCCGACCAGCTCGCGAAGGGCCCCCTCCAAGACCTGAGGGTCGAGGTCCTGCACGGCCGTATGCAGCCCGACGACAAGGACGCGGTCATGCGCCGCTTCGCCGCCGGCGAGACCGACGTCCTGGTCGCCACGACGGTCATCGAGGTCGGCGTCAACGTCCCCAACGCCACCGTGATGGTGATCATGGACGCCGACCGCTTCGGCGTCTCCCAGCTCCACCAGCTGCGCGGCCGCGTCGGCCGTGGCTCGGCGCCCGGCTTGTGCCTCCTGGTCAGCGAGATGCCCGAGGCGAGCGCGGCCCGCCAGCGCCTGAACGCCGTCGCCGCAACCCTCGACGGCTTCGAGCTCTCCCGCATCGACCTGGAACAACGCCGCGAGGGCGACGTCCTCGGCCAGGCCCAGTCGGGCGCCCGCACCAGCCTCCGGATGCTCGCCGTCATCGAGGACGAGGAGATCATCGCGGAGGCCAGGGAGGAAGCGACAGCGGTGGTGGCGGCCGACCCGGACCTGACCCACCTCCCCGCCCTCCGGACGGCATTGGACGCCCTCCTGGACGAGGAGAGGGAGCAGTACCTGGACAAGGGCTGAGGACGAGCGACTCTCTTGGGGGCGCGGGGCTGTATCCATTTGCGGCTACCGCCGCGCGGGCGCGACCAGCCACACTGATACCCGAAGCCGCCCACGACCAAGGACCACAGATGACCCGCGTGATCGCCGGCCGGGCCGGCGGACGCCGCCTGGCCGTCCCGCCAGGCACCGGAACCCGCCCCACATCGGACCGCGCCCGAGAGGGCCTCTTCTCCACCTGGCAGTCTCTCCTCGGCGGCCCCCTGGAAGGCGAACGCGTCCTCGACCTCTATGCCGGCTCCGGAGCGGTAGGCCTGGAGGCCCTGTCCCGAGGCGCCTCCCACACCCTCCTCGTAGAGGCCGACGCGCGAGCGACCCGCACGGTCCGCGAGAACGTGAAGTCCCTCGGCCTCCCCGGCGCCGAAGTCAGATCGGGCAAAGCGGAACAGATCATCCGAGCATCACACCCCGGCGACCCCTACGACCTCGTCTTCCTCGACCCCCCGTACGCCGTCACGGACGACGATCTTCGCGAGATCCTGCTCACACTCCGCACGGAGGGCTGGCTCGCCGAAGAAGCCCTCGTCACCGTGGAGCGCAGCACCAGAGGCGGTGAATTCCGGTGGCCCGAGGGTTTCGAAGCCCTGCGGGCCCGCCGCTACGGCGAGGGAACGTTTTGGTACGGTCGCGCCGCCTCAACGTGCGAAGACGCACGATGACCGGACCGGAGAGCGAGGGAACACAAGTGCGCCGCGCCGTCTGTCCCGGGTCGTTCGACCCGATCACCAACGGACACCTCGACATCATCTCCCGCGCCTCCAGGCTGTACGACGAGGTCTATGTCGCGGTGATGATCAACCAGGCCAAGAAGGGCCTGTTCGAGATCGAGGAGCGGATCGACCTGATCCGCCGGGTCACCGCCGAGTACGGCAACGTCCGGGTCGAGGCCTTCCACGGCCTGCTCGTCGACTTCTGCAAGCAGCGCGACATCCCCGCCATCGTCAAGGGCCTGCGCGCGGTCAGCGACTTCGACTACGAGCTGCAGATGGCCCAGATGAACAACGGCCTCTCGGGCGTGGAGACCCTCTTCATCCCCACCAACCCCACCTACAGCTTCCTGTCGTCCTCCCTGGTCAAGGAAGTCGCGACCTGGGGCGGGGACGTCTCCCACCTGGTCCCGCCGGAGGTCCTCGAAGTCCTCAACGAGCGCCTGCGCAAGGACTGATGGGGCCACTGAGGGGACTACAGTCGTCCCGTCCGTCTCCAACGCATCCGTAGAGAGTGGCGAGCACACCGTGGACGTGCAGAAGAAGCTCGACGAGATCGTCTCCGCGGTCTCCGGCGCCCGGTCCATGCCCATGTCGGCCTCGTGCGTGGTCAACCGCGCCGAACTGCTCGCGCTGCTGGAAGAGGTGCGCGCGGCGCTGCCCGACTCGCTCGCCCAGGCCCAGGAGCTGATCGGCGGCCGCGAGCAGATGGTCGAGCACGCCCGCCAGGAGGCCGAGCGCATCATCGGGCAGGCACACGCCGAGCGCGGTTCGCTGATCTCCGACACCGAGGTCGCCCGCCGTTCCCAGGCCGAGGCCGACCGGATCCTCGCCGAGGCCCGCCAGGAGGCCGAGGAGGTCCGCGCCGAGGCCGACGAGTACGTCGACTCCAAGCTCGCCAACTTCGAGGTCGTCCTCACCAAGACCCTCGGCTCCGTCGGCCGCGGCCGCGAGAAGCTCCTCGGTACCGGCCCCGGCGTCGACGAGCAGGGCTACGAGGACGAGGACGCCCCCGAGCGCAGCCAGGACCCGGAGACCCTGCGCCGTACCGCCGACGAGTACGTCCACGCCAAGCTGGGCTCCTTCGAGGCGGTCCTCGCCAAGACCCTGGAGGCCGTCGGCCGCGGCCGGCAGAAGCTGCACGGCCGTATCGCCAGCGACGACCTCGGCGCCCTCGCCGACGATCTCAGCACGGTCCAGCACTCCAGCGACGCCGACTACCTCGCCGACCTGGCCGCCCTCGCGGACCAGAAGCCCCCGGCCGAGCAGCCCGCGCAGCAGCAGGACTACGCACAGCCGCAGCCGGCCTATGGCTACCAGCAGCAGCCCGACCCCTACGGCGGCGGCTACCCGCAGCAGGCCTACGCGGCTCAGCAGGACCCGTACGGCTACCAGCACGCCGATCCCTACTCCTACCAGGGTTACGACGCCCAGCAGGCCGCGTACGACCCGAACCAGGTGCAGCAGGCCCAGCAGGCCCAACAAGCCCAGCAGGGATACGCCCTCGACGAGACCAGCCTTTTCGACACCGGCATGATCAGTGCCGAGCAGCTGAGGGCCTACGAACAGGGCCGCGGCAACGGCTGAGCACCGGATTGGGCCGACAGCGAAAGGTCCAGTATCCTGGCTCTTCGGTCGCGCGTACGTCCGCGATCAACGCTGCCCGGAACGCTCAAGGGCGGCAACCTCTCAGCTCGAAAGATCGAAAGCAGGAATGGCTCTGAACGCCCGCCTCGACCACCGCAACCCCCTCGTGTTCGACACGCACGAGCTGGGCCGGCGGCCCGGTGCGCTACAGCGCCTGACCCGCACGGTCGACGCTCCCCAGGACCTCGGTATCGGGGGAGTCATCGGAGTGCCGGAAGGCGCCCCGGTGGAGCTCGAACTCCGTCTGGAGTCGGTCATGGAAGGGGTGCTTGTCACAGGCACCGCCCGTGCCGGGGCCAAGGGGGAGTGCGTAAGGTGTCTGGAGCCGCTTCAGCTCGACGTCGAAGCGGAATTCCAGGAGATGTTCTCGTACCCTGACGCCGACGACCGGGGCCGCGTGATCGCGGAACCGGGCGACGACGCCGAGGACGACGAGGACAGGCTCTTCCTCGAGGACGGCTTGTTCGACCTCGAGCCCGTGCTGCGTGATGCGGTGGTGCTCGCACTGCCGATGCAGCCGGTGTGCCAGGAAGACTGCCCTGGTCTGTGTGCCGAGTGCGGCGCGCGACTGGCGGACGACCCGGACCACCACCACGACGCCGTCGACATCCGTTGGGCGGCTTTGCAGGGACTCGCCGGCACCATGAAGGACGGCGAGAAGGACGAGATGAGCGGCGCCGAACCTGGCGTCGACGAGAAGCAGGAGAAGTAGCCGTGGCTGTTCCGAAGCGGAAGATGTCGCGCAGCAACACGCGCCACCGCCGGTCGCAGTGGAAGGCTGCGGTCCCCACCCTGGTTGCGTGCGAGCGCTGCCACGAGCCCAAGCAGCAGCACATCGCGTGCCCGTCTTGCGGCACCTACAACAAGCGCCAGGTCCTCGAGGTCTGAGCGGCTGGTGAGAGGCACTGTGTCCACGCCGAAGAAAAACTCTGCGGACAACCAGGCCTCGTCCCACACGCTGTTGGAAGGGCGGCTCGGGTACAAGCTCGAGTCCGCCCTTCTGGTGCGTGCGCTGACCCACCGTTCCTACGCGTACGAGAACGGCGGTCTGCCGACCAACGAGCGCCTGGAGTTCCTCGGGGACTCCGTCCTGGGTCTCGTGGTCACGGACACGCTGTACCGAACCCACCCCGACCTGCCCGAAGGCCAGCTGGCCAAGCTGCGGGCCGCGGTGGTCAACTCGCGTGCGCTGGCGGAGGTGGGCCGTGGGCTCGACCTCGGCTCCTTCATCCGGCTCGGCCGCGGTGAAGAGGGCACGGGCGGCCGGGACAAGGCGTCCATCCTCGCCGACACCCTCGAAGCGGTGATCGGTGCGGTCTACCTCGACCAGGGACTGGAGTCCGCGGCGGAGCTCGTGCACCGCCTGTTCGACCCCCTGATCGAGAAGTCCTCGAACCTCGGAGCCGGCCTGGACTGGAAGACCAGTCTCCAGGAGCTCACCGCGACCGAGGGGCTCGGCGTGCCCGAGTACCTGGTCACGGAGACCGGCCCCGACCACGAGAAGACCTTCACTGCTGCCGCCCGCGTCGGAGGCGTCTCGTACGGCACCGGCACCGGCCGCAGCAAGAAGGAGGCGGAGCAGCAGGCCGCCGAGTCCGCCTGGCGGTCCATCCGGGCCGCGGCGGACGAGCGCGCCAAGGAGGCGGCCGCGAAACAGGCCGCCGACGAGAGCGCCGGTCCCGAGCCGGCGTCCGCCTGACCGAACAGAAACAGCGCACCCGAGCGCCCGCCCCTGCCTGGGGGCGGGCGCTCGGCTCGTACAGCGGGGGAGCCCATGCCCGAGTTGCCCGAGGTCGAGGTCGTCCGGCGCGGCCTGGAGCGGTGGGTCGCCCACCGGACCGTCGCCGAGGTCGAGGTACTGCACCCGCGCGCGGTCCGCCGCCACCTCGCGGGCGGCGGCGACTTCGCGGACCGCCTGAAAGGCCATCGCATCGGCACGCCCAGCCGCCGGGGCAAGTACCTGTGGCTGCCCCTGGAGGACACGGACCAGTCGATCCTGGCCCACCTCGGCATGAGCGGCCAGCTGCTGGTGCAGCCGCACACGGCTCCCGACGAGAAGCACCTGCGTATCCGCGCCCGCTTCACGGACGCCCTGGACACCGAACTCCGCTTCGTCGACCAGCGCACCTTCGGCGGTCTGTCGCTGCACGACAACACCCCCGACGGCCTGCCCGACGTCATCGCGCACATCGCCCGCGACCCGCTCGACGAACTCTTCGACGACGAAGCCTTCCACCAGGCGCTACGCCGCAAACGGTCCACGATCAAACGGGCCCTGCTCGACCAGTCGCTGATCAGCGGCGTCGGCAACATCTACGCGGACGAGGCTTTGTGGCGCGCCCGTATCCACTACGAACGCCCGACCGCGACCTTCACGCGCCCGCGCACACTGCTGCTCCTGGGTCATGTCAGGGACGTGATGAACTCCGCCCTCGCGGTGGGCGGCACCAGCTTCGACAGCCTCTACGTCAACGTCAACGGCGAGTCTGGCTACTTCGACCGGTCCCTCGACGCGTACGGCCGGGAGGGCCTGCCGTGCCGGCGCTGCGGCACACCGATGCGCCGACGCCCCTGGATGAACCGGTCGAGCTACTACTGCCCGAAGTGCCAGCGGCCGCCGCGGATCACGCCCTAGCGGAGTCGTACCGCTCGCGCGCGGCCAGCACGTCGTCCATGCTGCCCTCCACGAAGTGGATCAGGGCGAGCAGCCGCTCGGCCACCCCGCGTCCCAGCGGCGTCAGTTCGTAGTCCACCCGGGGCGGGTTGGTCGGCTGGGCCTCGCGGTGGACCAGGCCGTCGCGCTCCAGCGCGTGCAGTGTCTGGGACAGCATCTTCTCGCTCACACCGTCGACCCGGCGGCGCAGCTCGTTGAAGCGCAGCGAGCCCTCGTACAGAGCGCCCAGCGCGAGCCCGCCCCAGCGGCCCGTGGCGTGCTCCAGCGTGCCACGTGAAGGGCAGGCCTTGGCGAACACGCTGTACGGGAGGTCGCCCAGCCCCTCCGTGAGCTCCTGGGTGGTGGTCATCCTCCAAGAATACGCCAGCACAGCGCTGGCCAACAGGTTGCGCTAACTCCTGGTTAGTGCGGCCTGAGGGTCTAGTAGCCGAAGTTCTGGGTCCACCACGGGCCGCCCGACCCCATCTCGACACCGACGCCCAGCGTCTTGAAGTCGCAGTTCAGGATGTTGGCGCGGTGGCCGGGACTGTTCATCCAGGCGTCCATCACGGCCGCGGCGTCCGCCTGGCCGCGCGCTATGTTCTCCCCGCCGAGGTTGGCTATCCCGGCGGCCTCGGCCCGGTCCCACGGCGTCTTGCCGTCGGGGTCGGTGTGGTCGAAGAAGCCTCGGGCACGCATGTCCTCGCTGTAGTTCTGCGCCAGCTCGGTCAGCGCGCTGTTCGCGGCGAGCGCGCTGCAGCCCACCTTGGCCCGCTCCTCGTTCACCAGCTTGAGCACCTGGGCCGCGGCGGCCGACTCCTCGGAGAGGGCGGCGGGGGCGCTGGGCTTCTCGGGCGCCTGCGTGGCCGTGCGGGAGGGCGTGTTCTCCGGCTTCTTGCTGGGGGTCGCCGCCGGCTTCTTCTGCTCCGGCGTCTTCTCCTGCGTCTTCTCCGGCTTCTCGGGCGTCTTCGTCGGCGCGGCCGACGACTTCGAGGCGGACGGCGACGGCGACAGGGAGCGCTCGGCGTCCCGGCTCGTGGGCGTGCCCCCGCGGCTGTCGGTGCTGCCGGAGGTGCCGCCCTGCCCGCTCGGGGTGTTGGTCGGCGTGTCGGCGGCCTGCACCTTGTCGGCGCCACCGTCTCCGCCGAGCTTGTAGTTCTCGAGGCCGGGAACCGCGCCGGTGGCCAGCGCGACCGTACCGATGGCGACCGCCGCGGACACGCCGAGCAGGCCCGTGCGCATCGGCCGTGCGGCCTTCTTCCGGCGGCGGTGCGAGCCCGCCCGCGGGGAGCCGCCCTCGGGGGTGAAGCCGTCGCTCGCGAAGACGGCCGTCTCGGCGGTCCGCTGGCGGGGGATGGGCACATACCCGTCACCCGCCGCGGTGGCCTCCGTCTCGAACAGGTAGGCCTCGCTCCGGGCGTAGGTGTCGGCGTAGGCCTCCGGGTTCAGATAGGGCGCGATGCCCATGGTCGGGCCGTCATCCGTGCCGCGCAGCGGATCGTGGCCCTCCGCGGTGCCGTCGGCCTGCGTGATCCCCGTGGCGCTGCCCGTGGCGGCGCGGCCGGCGTCGGAGCGACGGTGGCGTCCCATGTTCTGGCCTTCCTCGTCCTGGCGGTCGACTCGTCCTCGAGATCAACACCAAACTCACTCGATGGTGTGAGTTTCATATGAGATTCGTTGGGTGGGGACGGTACCGCATGGCGCAAGTGAAGGAAGTGCGCCCGAGGGAGTTTGGGCGGTTAGGTTGCAGTCATGAGCGAGGATGTGCGACTGGTCGCCTGGGTGCGGGGACGCGTCCAAGGTGTGGGTTTCCGCTGGTTCACGCGGGCCAAGGCGCTGGAGATCGGCGGCCTGAGTGGTTTTGCTCTCAATTTGGGCGACGGCCGGGTCCAAGTGGTCGCGGAGGGCGCGCGAGAAGGCTGTGAAGGCTTGCTGGAGTGGCTCGAGGGCGACGACACGCCCGGCCGTGTGGACGGCGTCACCGAGATCTGGGACACACCTCGCGGCGGCTACGACGGCTTCGCCATCCGCTGATCCCGCACCGCCGGACCGCCCGCAGGGCCGCCCGACGGCAGGCCGTGGAAGGCCGCCCCGGACGGAAACCGGCTGGTGATTGCCAAGAATCGCTTGCCTTGGCAAGCTCGGCACGCAAGGATGATCGCCACGCCCCGAGGGCCCCGCAGAAGCCGCTGTGCCGCCGTATCCGGCCGCGCGCGCCCGGTCGGCCCCCAATACGGGGCGTGATCGTGTTGACCGTCAAACTTTTTGGTGAGACGCTGAAAGCCCCGCGCACCTTAGCTGTTTGGCATGGCTGAACGGCGGTACAACTCCAGGCCCTGCCAAGCATCGCGGGTGCGAATCCCTCACGACCCACACCGCATCGGTCGGTCACGTATTGTGGAGGACCATCCATCATGGCAAAGGCGCTTCTCGGTTACGTCGGCGGCTCCGACCCTCGACTCCTCGCCGAGATGCGACGGCTCCAGCAGCGCGTCCAGGACCTGGAATCCGAGCTCGGACGGATCCAGGCCGAGAACGAGGCGCTGACGGCTGCCGCTTCTCACGACAGGATCATGGAGAGCGTTGACGCACACCAGGCGGAGCCTGCGCTCACCTGATCACTGCACCGCTCCACAACAGCACAGCAGTGGTTGGGCCGCCCGTCATAACCGCTGAGTTGTCAGAAGTGCAAGGGACGCCGTCGGCGTCCCTTCTTTCTTTCCCCCGCATCCTTTCACCGTCTTTAACGTGTGGTGTGCCCTGCGCGTTCAGCGGCGAAACCGTGGGTTCATGGAGTGAGACGAACCCGGGCGGTAGAGTCCGGCGGCGTGCACCTCAAGGCCCTGACCCTCCGCGGGTTCAAGTCGTTCGCCTCGGCCACCACCCTCCGGTTCGAGCCGGGGATCACGTGCGTCGTAGGACCGAACGGCTCGGGCAAGTCCAACGTCGTGGACGCGCTCAGCTGGGTCATGGGCGAGCAGGGCGCCAAGTCGCTGCGTGGCGGCAAGATGGAGGACGTCATCTTCGCCGGCACCACCGGCCGCCCCCCACTGGGCCGCGTCGAGGTGTCGCTGACCATCGACAACTCCGACGGGGCCCTGCCCATCGAGTACGCCGAGGTCACCATCACGCGGATCATGTTCCGCAACGGCGGCAGCGAGTACCAGATCAACGGCGACACCTGCCGCCTCCTCGACATCCAGGAGCTCCTCTCCGACTCCGGCATCGGCCGCGAGATGCACGTGATCGTCGGGCAGGGCCAGCTCGACGGTGTACTGCACGCCGACCCCATGGGCCGTCGCGCCTTCATCGAGGAGGCCGCCGGCGTCCTCAAGCACCGCAAGCGCAAGGAGAAGGCGCTGCGCAAGCTGGACGCGATGCAGGCCAACCTCGCGCGCGTCCAGGACCTCACCGACGAGCTGCGCCGCCAGCTCAAGCCCCTCGGCCGCCAGGCCGCCGTCGCCCGCCGGGCCGCCGTCATCCAGGCCGACCTGCGCGACGCCCGCCTGCGGCTGCTGGCCGACGACCTCGTACGACTGAAGGAAGCCCTCAACGCCGAGGTCGCCGACGAGGCCGCGCTGAAGGAGCGCAAGGAAGCCGCCGAGCAGCAGCTGAAGAAGGCGCTCCAGCGCGAGGCACTCCTGGAGGACGAGGTACGGCAGCTCACGCCGCGCCTCCAGCGCGCCCAGCAGACCTGGTACGAGCTCTCCCAGCTCGCCGAGCGGGTGCGCGGCACGATCTCGCTGGCCGACGCCCGCGTGAAGAGCGCCACCTCCGCGCCCCCCGAGGAGCGACGCGGCCGCGACCCCGAGGACATGGAGCGCGAGGCCGCCCGCATCCGTGAGCAGGAGGCCGAGCTGGAAGCGGCCCTGGAGGCGGCCGAACGGGCCCTGGAGGACACGGTCGCCCACCGCGCCGAGCTGGAGCGCGCACTCATCGAGGAGGAGCGGCGCCTGAAGGACGTCGCCCGCGCCATCGCCGACCGGCGCGAGGGCCTGGCTCGGCTGAACGGCCAGGTCAACGCGGCCCGCTCGCGCGCGGCCTCCGCCCAGGCCGAGATCGAACGCCTGGCCGCCGCCCGCGACGAGGCCCAAGAGCGAGCAGTCGCCGCCCAGGAGGAATACGAGGCGCTCAAGGCCGAGGTCGACGGCCTCGACGCGGGCGACGCCCAACTCGCCGAACAGCACGAGGCCGCCAAGCAGCGGCTCGCCGACGCCGAGTCCGCCCTCACGGCAGCCCGCGAGGCCGCCACGGCGGCCGAACGGAAGCGCGCCGCGACCCAGGCCCGCCACGAGGCCCTGGCCCTGGGCCTGCGCCGCAAGGACGGCACCGGAATACTGCTCGCGGCGAAGGACCGCCTCTCCGGCCTGCTCGGCCCGGCGGCGGAACTCCTGACGGTGACCCCCGGCTACGAAGTCGCCCTGGCAGCGGCCTTCGGAGCGGCTGCGGACGCCATCGCCGTCACGACCCCGGCCTCGGCGGCCGACGCCATCAGACTCCTGCGCAAACAGGACGGAGGCAGAGCGACTCTGCTCCTGGCAGGAGCTCCCGTCCTCGGGGGCGCGGGGAACTGCGCGAACAACCACGACGTACCCGCAGACGCAAGCCGAGATCTCGCTGCCGACCTGGTCCGCGGCCCCGCCGAGCTGATGCCCGCCGTACGCCGCCTCCTGCGAGGAATGGTCGTGGTCGACACCCTCGAAGACGCCGAGGACCTCGTCTACACCCACCCCGACCTCACCGCCGTCACCGCCGAGGGCGACCTCCTCGGCGCCCACATCGCCCACGGCGGATCGGCAGGCGCCCCCAGCCTCCTGGAAGTACAGGCCTCCGTCGACGAGGCCGCCGCAGAGCTGGAAGAGCTGGCCGTCCGCTGCGAGGAGCTGACCGAGGTCCAGCACGAGGCCGTCGAACGGCGCAAGGAGTGCGCCGCGCTCGTCGAGGACGTGGGGGAGCGGCGCCGGGCCGCAGACCGGGAGAAGTCGTCCGTCGCCCAGCAGCTCGGCCGGCTCGCAGGGCAGGCCCGGGGCGCGGCGGGGGAGGCCGAGCGGTCCACGGCCGCCGCCGCCCGCGCGCAGGAGGCCCTCGACAAGGCCCTCGCCGAGGTCGAGGAGCTCGCCGAGCGGCTCGCCGTCGCGGAGGAGATGCCGATCGAGGAGGAGCCCGACACCTCCGTACGGGACCGGCTCGCCGCCGACGGTGCCAACGCCCGCCAGACCGAGATGGAGGCCCGCCTTCAGGCCCGTACGCACGAGGAACGGGTCAAGGGCCTGGCCGGACGGGCCGACTCGCTGGACCGGGCCGCCCGCGCGGAACGCGAGGCACGCGCGCGTGCGGAGCAGCGGCGGGCCCGCCTGCGGCACGAGGCGGCCGTCGCCGAGGCCGTCGGCTCGGGCGCACGGCAGCTGCTCGCGCACGTCGAGGTCTCCCTGGCCCGCGCCGACGAGGAGCGCGTCGCCGCCGAGGCCGCCAAGGCCCGCCGCGAGCAGGAACTCGCCCGCGCCCGCACCGAGGGTCGCGATCTCAAGGCCGAACTCGACAAGTTGACGGATTCGGTCCACCGAGGCGAGGTACTCGGCGCCGAGAAGCGGCTGCGGATCGAGCAGCTGGAGACGAAGGCGCTGGAGGAGCTGGGTGTCGAACCGGCCGGACTGGTGGCGGAGTACGGACCGCACCAGCTCGTGCCGCCCTCGCCCCCCGCCGAGGGCGAGGAGCTGCCGGAGGACCCGGAGCACCCGCGCAACCGGCCGAGGCCGTTCGTCCGTTCCGAGCAGGAGAAGCGGCTGAAGTCGGCCGAGCGCGCCTACCAGCAACTCGGCAAGGTGAACCCGCTCGCCCTGGAGGAGTTCGCGGCACTTGAGGAACGCCACCAGTTCCTCAGCGAGCAGCTCGAGGACCTGAAGAAGACGCGGGCGGACCTCCTCCAGGTGGTGAAGGAGGTCGACGAGCGCGTCGAGCAGGTCTTCACCGAGGCCTACCGGGACACGGCCCGGGAGTTCGAGGGCGTCTTCAGCCGGCTGTTCCCCGGTGGGGACGGGCGGCTGATCCTGACCGACCCCGACAACATGCTCACCACGGGCGTGGACGTCGAGGCCCGGCCGCCGGGCAAGAAGGTCAAGCGGCTGTCGCTGCTCTCGGGCGGGGAGCGGTCGCTGACCGCCGTGGCGCTGCTCGTGTCGATCTTCAAGGCGCGGCCCAGTCCGTTCTACGTCATGGACGAGGTCGAGGCCGCCCTCGACGACACCAATCTGCAGCGGCTCATCCGGATCATGCAGGAGCTGCAGGAGGCCTCGCAGCTGATCGTGATCACCCATCAGAAGCGCACGATGGAGGTCGCCGACGCGCTGTACGGCGTCTCCATGCAGGGCGACGGTGTGTCGAAGGTCATCAGCCAGCGCCTGCGCTAGGTGGATGCTGTATACACCTGCCTCACCTGCGACGCTCGATGACTTCAATTCTTGAACACATGACCCCCACACCCCTAACGCAGATTCACGTCTCCTGACCTATTGACTTCGAAACTTGAAGGCATAGTCTCGGCAACGTTCCTTTTACCTTCAGGTACCTTCAGGTGGCACCTCGAAGGGCTGATCCCCTCCGGCAGCGTTGCCGGTGGCCTGAGGAGTTCACGTGACCAGCACAGCGCAGGCACCCAAGTCCGGAGCCAGGACGGCTCACCCCGAACATCTCGGGCACGTCATCTTCATCGCGGCGGCGGCCGCGATGGGCGGTTTCCTCTTCGGCTACGACAGTTCCGTGATCAACGGCGCCGTCGAGGCCATCCGCGGCCGCTACGACATCGGCTCCGCAGCCCTCGCCCAGGTCATCGCCGTCGCCCTCATCGGCTGCGCCATCGGCGCCGCGACCGCCGGCCGGATAGCCGACCGCATCGGCCGCATCCGGTGCATGCAGATCGCCGCGGTCCTCTTCACGGTCAGCGCCGTCGGCTCCGCGCTGCCCTTCGCCCTGTGGGACCTCGCCTTCTGGCGCGTCGTCGGCGGCTTCGCCATCGGCATGGCCTCCGTGATCGGCCCGGCCTACATCGCCGAGGTCGCCCCGCCCGCCTACCGCGGTCGGCTCGGCTCCTTCCAGCAGGCCGCCATCGTCATCGGCATCGCCGTGTCGCAGCTGGTCAACTGGGCTCTGCTGAACGCCGCCGACGGCGACCAGCGCGGCAAGCTGATGGGCCTGGAGGCCTGGCAGGTCATGCTCGGCGTCATGGTCGTCCCGGCCGTCCTGTACGGCCTGCTCTCCTTCGCGATCCCCGAGTCCCCGCGCTTCCTGATCTCCGTCGGCAAGCACGAGCGCGCCCGCGAGATCCTCACCCAGGTCGAGGGCAAGGACATCGACCTGGACGCCCGCGTCGCCGAGATCGAGCACGCCATGACCAGCGAGCACAAGTCCAGCTTCAAGGACCTGCTCGGCGGGAGCTTCTTCTTCAAGCCGATCGTCTGGATCGGTATCGGCCTGTCGGTCTTCCAGCAGTTCGTCGGCATCAACGTCGCGTTCTACTACTCCTCGACGCTGTGGCAGTCGGTCGGCGTCGACCCGGCGGACTCGTTCTTCTACTCCTTCACCACGTCGATCATCAACATCGTCGGCACCGTCATCGCGATGATCTTCGTCGACCGCATCGGCCGCAAGCCCCTCGCGATCATCGGCTCGGTCGGCATGGTCGTCGGCCTGGCACTGGAGGCCTGGGCGTTCTCCCACCCCCTGGTCGACGGCACGCTGCCGGCCGCGCAGGGCTGGATCGCCCTGATCGCCGCGCACGTCTTCGTCCTCTTCTTCGCCCTGTCCTGGGGTGTGGTCGTCTGGGTCATGCTCGGTGAGATGTTCCCCAACCGGATCCGCGCCGCCGCCCTGGGCGTGGCCGCCGCCGCGCAGTGGATCGCCAACTGGGCCATCACCGCGAGCTTCCCGTCGCTGGCCGAGTGGAACCTCTCCGTGACGTACGTGATCTACACGGCCTTCGCCGCGCTCTCCATCCCGTTCATCCTGAAGTTCGTCAGCGAAACGAAGGGCAAGGCCCTGGAGGAGATGGGCTGAGCCCGCCCCCGCACTCGGGGAGAAGGGCCAAAGTCCCCGCTGCCCCTCTCCCCGTAACCCGCCGCCGCCCCGGTTCGGCCACTGCCCGAGCCGGGGCGGCGGTCTGTCGTCTCACGCGGTCAGCCTCGGCAGGACCCGCTCGCAGAACAGCTGCAGGCTCCGCCACCCCTCCTCCACCGGCATCCCGCCCGCCAGCGGATGCAGTACATAGGAGTCCAGGCCCAGATCCGCGCACGCCTCGGGCGTGAGGATGCGGTACACGCCCTCGGCGCGCAGTTCCCCGACGGTCGTCGCGGCCGACTTCACCGCGGAGCGCACCCCGCTCGACTGCCAGGCGGCGTACGTCCGCGCCTCGTGCAGGAAGTGCTCGCCGTACTCCGCCCAGGCCCGGTCCGGGTCCTCGGCCAGGTGCAGCAGCGGCGTCTCGGCGGCGGGCATCATGACCCAGCCCTCGGTGCGGTACTCGGCGAGCCGGTCCTTGTAGTACGCCTCCAGCTCCGGCAGGTGCGCGCTGGGGAAGAAGGGCAGGCCGAGCCGGGCGGCCCGGCGGGCGGCGGCCTGGGAGGAACCGCCGACCAGGAGCAGCGGATGCGGGTCGGTGTACGGGCGCGGGGTGATGCGGACCGTGCGGCCCCGGTAGGCGAAGGGCTCGCCCGTCCACGCCTTCAGCAACGTCTCCAGCAGCTCGTCCTGGAGCCGGCCGCGCCGGGCGAAGTCCACGCCGAACAGGTCGTACTCCTCGGGCCGGTACCCGATCCCGGCGACCGTCACCAGCCGGCCGCCGCTCAGCAGGTCCAGTACGGCGATCTCCTCGGCCAGCCGCAGCGGGTCGTGCAGCGGGCCGATGATCGCCGAGACGGTGACCGCGACACGCCGGGTCGCGCCGAAGACGGCCCCCGCGAAGGCGAACGGCGACGGCAGCCAGTTGTTGCCGGCGCCGTGGTGCTCCTCCGTCTGCACGGTGGTGACGCCTCGGTCGTCGGCGTACGAGGCCATCTCCAGGGCCGCCCGGTACCGGGCGCCGAGCTCGGCGGGGGAGGCCCCCGGAGCGACGAGGTTGAAACGTGCGACCGAGACGGGCATGGGGACGTCTCCCTCCACCGGCGTTGGGTCGGGAGACAGTAGCTGACGTGTCGTCAGGTTGCTATAGGTGCTTTCCCGGAAACGATAAGGGTGTGTTACGACACACCGCATGGGTCGTGACACACCCTGGGGGCGCTGCTCAGCACACCCCGCGTGTCCGAGCTGATACTGGACGCGTTTTGAACCCTCCCCTGGAGGGGGATTCCTGGCTCACGCCGCTCGGTCGCTCGGCGAGCGGCCGAGTCTGACTGCGATCAACACCAGCCGGGTTGGAACCAGCCCGGTGGGGCTTTCGCGGCCCCGCGTGGACAACGAACAGCCGGGCGGGTGGTCACGCCATACTGGGCTTGTTATGGAAATCGTCATCCTTGCTGTAGTCATCGCCGTGGTCGTGTTCGTCGCGCTCGGCGGGCTCATCGTCGGCAGCCGGCGCAAGAAGCAGCCGCCGCCGCCCCCGCCCGCAGCGCCCGACATCACCGCCCCACCGGCCGAGCCGCACGTCGGCGACGAGGCCGAGACGCCGCGGGAGGAACCGCGGCGAACCATAGAGGAGGTGGATCTCCCGGACGGCTCGGCTCCCGTCGCCGTCGAGGAGCCGCCCGCCGAGGCTCCCGAGATCGAGATCCCGGAGCCCACCGCGGGTCGCCTGGTCCGGCTGCGGGCCCGTCTCTCCCGCTCGCAGAACGCCCTCGGCCAGGGGCTGCTCACGCTGCTGTCGCGCGAGCACCTCGACGAGGACACCTGGGAGGAGATCGAGGACACGCTGCTCACCGCCGACGTCGGCGTGCAGCCCACCCAGGAACTGGTCGAGCGGCTGCGTGAGCGCGTCAAGGTGCTCGGCACCCGCACCCCCGTCGAGCTGCGCACCCTGCTGCGCGAGGAACTGCTCACACTGGTCGGCCGCGACATGGACCGTGTGGTCAAGACCGAGCCGGAGGACCGCAAGCCGGGCATCGTGATGGTCGTCGGGGTCAACGGCACCGGCAAGACCACCACCACCGGCAAGCTCGCCCGCGTCCTGGTCGCGGACGGCCAGAGCGTGGTCCTGGGCGCCGCCGACACCTTCCGGGCCGCCGCCGCCGACCAGCTCCAGACCTGGGGCGAGCGCGTCGGCGCCCACACCGTGCGCGGACCGGAGGCGGGCGACCCGGCCTCCGTCGCCTTCGACGCGGTCAAGGAGGGCAAGGAGACGGGCGCGAACGTCGTGCTCATCGACACCGCCGGCCGCCTCCACACCAAGACCGGCCTCATGGACGAGCTCGGCAAGGTCAAGCGGGTCGTGGAGAAGCACGCCCCGGTGGACGAGGTACTGCTCGTGCTCGACGCCACCACCGGTCAGAACGGCCTGGTCCAGGCCCGGGTGTTCGCCGAGGTCGTCGACATCACCGGCATCGTGCTCACCAAGCTGGACGGCACGGCCAAGGGCGGCATCGTGGTCGCGGTCCAGCGCGAGCTGGGCGTTCCGGTCAAGCTCGTCGGGCTCGGCGAGGGCGCGGACGACCTGGCTCCGTTCGAGCCGGAGGCGTTCGTTGACGCCCTTATCGGGGAGTGAGCTCCGGACCAGCCGAGTGGAGCACCTCCGGAGAACCGGGTGGACACAGCGAAGCGCCCGACCCGAGACACCGTCGGGTCGGGCGCTTCGCTGTGTACTCCTGTGTTGTGGCTAGGCCCGTGACCGATGCGCCACATACGCCAGCGTGCCCAGCACCAGGCGGGCCTCCGGTGCCCTGGACGCCGAGTCCAGGGCGGGGGAGCGCAGCCAGCGCACCGGGCCGAGACCGCCGCGGTCGGAGGGCGGCGCCGTGATGTGCGTGCCGGGACCCAGGCCCCGCAGATCGAGGGAGGCCGGGTCGTCCCAGCCCATGCGGTAGAGAAGGCCGGACAGATCGGCGGCGGCGCCGGGGGCGACGAAGAAGTGGGCGCGGCCGTCCGGGGTCGCCGCGACCGGGCCGACGGGCAGACCCATGCGCTCCAGCCGGGCCAGCGCACGGCAGCCGGCGGGTTCGGCCACCTCGATGACGTCGAACGCCCTGCCGACCGGCAGCATCACCGAGGCCCCGGGGAACTCGCCCCAGGAGTCGGTCACGTCGTCCAGCGTCGCCCCGGCGGGGATCACCGGCGCGAAGTCCAGCGGATGCGCACCCGGCGCCGGGCAGTCGCGGCGGCCGCAGGAACAGGCGCCCGCGGAGGCCCGTGCGCCCGGCACCACGTCCCAGCCCCACAGCCCGGTGTACTCGGCCACGGCGGTGCCGTCCGACGTGCGGCCGCGGCGGCGCGAACCGGACCGGATGTCGCGCATGCCCCGGCTGATGCCGATCGTGAAGACCATGCCCCCTCCAACGGGTCCGACGCACCGGTGGTTACGCAGTGGTCGCTCTGCGTGACTCTCTGTTTCCGCCTTCCCGGGCGTCGTCCCGTTCACTCGGCGCCCGGAAGTGCCCAGGGTTGCGTGCTCGACGACACGCGCCCCTCAGTGCATCGCTGCACCCGCTCCTGGTTGTGCTGTGTCAAGTGAATCGCGAGGAGCCGTACGTGAGTTCATTCGAAGGGGTGGCGAATGGTGGCGTTTCCGTGTGAGCCGTGGCTGGACGGGTGATCGTAGGATTACTTTGTGTGCACGAGTCCTGGGGGCATATGCACTCGTGGGTATGCCGGAGGTAAGTCGCTCTTCCGTTCGATGGGTGACAAGGGCCGGACGGACGGCCGTACGAACCGGCATGCTGATAGGGCTTGGCGCACACGGCGACAAGTGGTCTCAGGGATGGGGGCGTTCCAGTGAGCGGCAACGGCGGAAGCGGAACGAACGCTGCGGGCGCGACGCACGCTGACAAGCGCCCGAACGAGCTGCTCACCTCCTGGTTCGTCCGCAGCGGCTGGTCCAAGGGCGAGCTCGCCCGCCAGGTCAACCGCCGGGCACGCCAGCTGGGCGCCAACCACATCTCCACGGACACCTCGCGCGTGCGCCGCTGGCTCGACGGCGAGAACCCCCGCGAGCCGATTCCCAGGATCCTGTCCGAGCTGTTCTCGGAGCGTTTCGGTGTGGTCGTCTCCGTCGAGGACCTGGGGCTGCGCGCCGCGCGCCAGTCACCTTCCGCGACCGGTGTCGACCTTCCCTGGACGGGCCCGCAGACCGTGGCCCTGCTCAGCGAGTTCTCGCGCAGCGACCTGATGCTGGCGCGGCGCGGCTTCCTCGGGAGCTCGCTGGTCCTGTCTGCGGGCCCGGCCCTCATCGAGCCCATGCAGCGCTGGCTCGTCCCCTCGCCCCCGGCCCAGCGGTCGGAGCCCGAGCCCGGCTCGGCAGGGCGCGCCCGGGGCCGGCTCTCCAAGCCGGAGCTGGACCTCCTGGAGTCCACGACCGTGATGTTCCGGCAGTGGGACGCCCAGTGCGGCGGCGGTCTGCGCCGCAAGGCGGTCGTCGGCCAGCTGCACGAGGTGACGGACCTGCTCCAGGAGCCCCAGCCCGAGGCCACCACCCGGCGGCTGTTCAAGGTCGCCGCCGAACTCGCCGAGCTGGCCGGCTGGATGTCGTACGACATCGGGCTGCAGCCGACCGCGCAGAAGTACTTCGTCCTCGCGCTGCACGCCGCGAAGGAGGCCGGTGACCGGCCCCTCGGCTCCTACGTGCTGTCCAGCATGAGCCGGCAGATGATTCACCTCGGGCGGCCCGACGACGCTCTGGAGCTGATCCACCTCGCGCAGTACGGCAGCCGGGACTGCGCGAGCCCGCGCACCCAGTCGATGCTGTATGCGATGGAGGCCCGCGCCTACGCCAACATGGGACAGCCCGGCAAGTGCAAGCGGGCGGTCCGGATGGCCGAGGACACCTTCGCCGACGCCGGCGACTGGGACGAGCCGGACCCCGACTGGATCCGCTTCTTCTCCGAGGCCGAGCTGTACGGCGAGAACTCCCACTCTTACCGCGACCTGGCCTATGTCGCCGGCCGCAGCCCGACCTACGCCTCACTGGCCGAGCCCTTGATGGAGCGGGCCGTGCGGCTGTTCGCCGAGGACGGCGAGCACCAGCGGTCGTACGCGCTCAACCTGATCGGCATGGCCACCGTGCACCTCCTCCGGCGCGAGGCCGAACAGAGCACGGTCTTCGCCACCCAGGCCATGCACGTGGCCAAGAAGGTCCGCTCCGAGCGGGTCAACACTCGTATCCGAAAGACGGTCGACACGGCCGCGCGGGACTTCGGCGACCTCGGCGAGGTCGTCGATCTCACCGAGCGGCTCGCCGCCGAGCTGCCCGAGGCCGCGGAGGCGGTCTGACCGCCACCCTCCGAACCCCCTGAACCCCGGCCGCGGCCGGCCCTCCCGAACTGCCCGACTCGGCTCCCCCATGCCAGGTCATCGGAAGGCCGGCCGCGGCCGGCCTTCCGTTCCCACGGCCGCGGGAGCCGAAGGTTGCGCCAAGATAACGATCGGCGCGCCCGCGATCCGGCAGTTCATCGACGCGTAACACAGCACGCGCCTTCGTCACGGCGGCGAAACAACGAGGGGCTTCCACCGAAACCGCGCTGCGCCAATCTCGTGGCGCATAACCGGCCCGCCCCTCAATCCGCTCGAGGCTTCGCCCGCACGGGGCCGTACCAACGACGAGGAGACGCCGATGGCACCAGCCATCACCCTTGCCGCAGAGGCGCCCAAGCTGTCTGCCGCCAACACAGGGTTCATGCTCATCTGTTCCGCCCTGGTGATGCTCATGACCCCCGGTCTGGCCTTCTTCTACGGAGGCATGGTCCGCGTCAAGAGCACCCTGAACATGCTGATGATGAGCTTCATCAGCCTCGGGATCGTCACCATCCTGTGGGTGCTGTACGGCTTCTCCATGGCGTTCGGCACCGACTCCGGCAGCCTCATCGGCTGGAACTCGGACTGGGTCGGCCTCACCGGGGTCGACAAGGGCGAGCTGTGGGGCACGTACAACATCCCGCTCCTGGCCTTCATGGTCTTCCAGCTGATGTTCGCGATCATCACGCCCGCCCTGATCAGCGGTGCTCTCGCGGACCGCGTGAAGTTCTCCGCCTGGGCGCTGTTCATCGCGCTGTGGGCCACGATCGTCTACTTCCCCGTCGCCCACTGGGTCTGGGGCGAGGGCGGCTGGGCCTTCGACATGGGCGTGATCGACTTCGCCGGTGGTACGGCGGTCCACATCAACGCGGGTGCCGCGGCGCTCGGCGTGATCCTCGTCATCGGCAAGCGCGTCGGCTTCAAGAAGGACCCGATGCGCCCGCACAGCCTCCCGCTGGTCATGCTCGGCGCCGGTCTGCTGTGGTTCGGCTGGTTCGGCTTCAACGCCGGCTCGTGGCTCGGCAACGACGACGGCGTCGGCACCCTGATGTTCGTCAACACGCAGGTCGCCACCGCCGCCGCCATGCTGGCCTGGCTCGCCTACGAGAAGATCCGCCACGGCGCGTTCACCACGCTGGGCGCTGCCTCCGGCGCGGTCGCGGGTCTGGTCGCCATCACCCCGGCCGGTGGTTCGGTCACCCCGATGGGTGCGATCGCCGTCGGCGCCGTCGCCGGTGTCCTGTGCGCCATGGCCGTGGGCCTGAAGTACAAGTTCGGCTACGACGACTCGCTCGACGTCGTGGGTGTCCACCTCGTCGGCGGTATCGCCGGCTCCATCCTGATCGGCTTCTTCGCCAGCGGTAAGGGCCAGTCCGACGCGACGGGCGTGTTCTACGGCGACCACAAGTTCGACCAGCTGTGGAAGCAGCTCGCCGGTGTCGGCGGTGTGCTCGCCTACTCCCTGATCGTCTCCGCGATCCTCGCCTTCGTCCTCCACAAGACCATCGGTATGCGGGTCTCCGAGGACGAGGAGGTCGCCGGCATCGACCAGGCCGAGCACGCCGAGACCGCATACGACTTCAGCGGCGCCGGTGGCGGTGCCGCCAAGACGGCCGTCACGGCCCCGGTCGCCGCAGCCGCGAGCAAGAAGGTGGACGCATGAAGCTCATCACCGCCGTCGTGAAGCCGCACCGGCTCGACGAGATCAAGGAGGCCCTGCAGGCCTTCGGAGTACACGGCCTGACGGTCACCGAGGCCAGCGGCTACGGTCGTCAGCGGGGCCACACCGAGGTCTACCGCGGTGCCGAGTACACCGTCGACCTGGTCCCCAAGATCCGCATCGAGGTCCTGGTCGAGGACGACGACGCCGAGCAGCTGGTCGATGTCGTGGTCAAGGCCGCCCGCACCGGCAAGATCGGTGACGGCAAGGTCTGGTCCATCCCGGTCGAGACGGCCGTACGGGTCCGGACCGGCGAGCGCGGCCCTGACGCGCTCTGAGGGTCCTCGCTGAGGCAGGCAACAGAACAGGAGTCGCCGGGTGACGGGTACGGACGTGCAGAAGGAAGCAGAGGACTCGGGACCCAGCGGCTACGCGGCGGCCCGGCTGCGTCTCCTCACCGAGGAGACGCGGTCCGGGCCGCCGCGCCGTGCGGCCCTGGCCGAACTGACGGACGAGTGGCTCACCGGCCTGTTCGCCGCGGGGGCGGAGGGACTGCGCGGGGCCTCCCTGGTCGCCGTCGGCGGCTACGGACGCGGCGAGCTCTCGCCACGCAGCGACCTCGACCTGCTCCTGCTGCACGACGGCGGCGACACCAAGGCGGTCGCCGCCCTCGCCGACCGGCTCTGGTACCCCGTCTGGGACCTGGGTCTGGACCTCGACCACTCCGTCCGCACGCCCGCCGAGGCCCGCAAGACGGCCGGCGAGGACCTCAAGGTCCAGCTCGGCCTGCTGGACGCCCGGCACATCGCCGGTGACCTCGGCCTCACCGCCGGACTGCGCACGGCCGTGCTCGCCGACTGGCGCAACCAGGCGCCCAAACGCCTCCCCGAACTGCAGGAACTCTGCGCCGAACGCGCCGAGCGCCAGGGCGAGCTGCAGTACCTGCTGGAGCCCGACCTGAAGGAGGCCCGGGGCGGGCTGCGCGACGCCACCGCCCTGCGCGCCGTCGCCGCCTCCTGGCTCGCCGACGCCCCGCGCGAGGGCCTCGCCGACGCCCGGCGCCGGCTCCTCGACGTACGGGACGCCCTGCACCTGGCCACCGGCCGCGCCACCGACCGGCTCGCCCTCCAGGAGCAGGACCAGGTGGCCGCCGAGCTCGGGCTGCTCGACGCCGACACACTGCTGCGGCAGGTGTACGAGGCGGCGCGGCTCGTCTCGTACGCCAGCGATGTCACCTGGCGCGAGGTGGGGCGCGTGCTGCGGTCGCGCGCCGTGCGGCCCCGGCTGCG
Source organism: Streptomyces sp. NPDC008137 (assembly GCF_042957035.1). NCBI lineage: Bacteria > Bacillati > Actinomycetota > Actinomycetes > Kitasatosporales > Streptomycetaceae > Streptomyces > Streptomyces sp. NPDC008137. Next base: position 199,942 of record NZ_JBIBHN010000007.1, read on the forward strand.
CGCCATGCTGGGCGGCGGGAAACCGACCGCCGAGCGCTCTCCGCTGGCCGAGGGCGTGGTGGAGCAGGACGGCGAGGTGGTGCTCGCCCGTGCCGCGCGCCCCGAGCGCGACCCGGTGCTGCCGCTGCGCGCCGCCGCTGCCGCCGCGCAGGCCGGACTCCCGCTCTCCCTGCACGCCGTACGGCGCATGGCCGCCGCGACGCGCCCGGTGCCCACGCCCTGGCCCGCCGAGGCACGCGAACAGCTCGTGACCCTGCTCGGCTCCGGCCGCCCGACCGTCGAGGTCTGGGAGGCGCTGGAGGCCGAGGGGCTGATCACCCGGCTGCTGCCCGACTGGGAGCGGGTGCGCTGCCGCCCGCAGCGCAACGCCGTGCACCTGTGGACCGTCGACCGGCACCTCATCGAGACCGCCGTGCAGGCCTCCGAGTTCACCCGCCGGGTCAGCCGCCCCGACCTGCTGCTGGTCGCCGCGCTGCTGCACGACATCGGGAAGGGCTGGCCCGGCGACCACTCCGTGGCTGGCGAGATCATCGCCAAGGACGTGGCCGCCCGCATCGGCTTCGACCGCCACGACGTGACGGTCGTCGCCACCCTCGTACGGCACCACCTGCTCCTCGTCGAGACGGCCACCCGGCGTGACCTGGAGGATCCGGCCACCGTGCGCTCCGTCGCCGATGCCGTCGGCTCCCAGGGCACCCTGGAACTGCTGCACGCGCTCACCGAGGCCGACGCCCTGGCCACCGGACCGGCCGCCTGGTCGTCCTGGCGCGGCTCGCTCGTCGCCGACCTCGTCAAGCGGGTCTCGGCGGTGCTCGCCGGGGACGCCCCGGACGACCCGGAGGAGGGCGCGCCGACCGCCGAGCAGGAGCGGCTCGCCCTGGAGGCGGCGGCGACGGGCAGCCCGGTCCTCGCCCTGCGGGCACAGACCGAGCCGCCCGCAGGTCAGGAGCCGTCCGGCGACCCCGAGCCGCTGGGTGTGGAACTTCTCATCGCCGTCCCCGACCAGCCGGGCGTGCTGCCCGCCGTGGCCGGTGTCCTCGCCATGCACCGGCTGACCGTGCGCACGGCTGAACTCCGCTCCCTGACCCTCCCGGACGGCGTCGACGGCTCCGTCCTGCTGCTGGACTGGCGGGTCGCCGCCGAGTACGGCTCCCTGCCGCAGGCCGCCCGGCTGCGCGCGGACCTGGTCCGGGCCCTGGACGGCTCCCTGGACATCGCCGGCCGCCTCGCCGAACGGGACGCGGCCTATCCGCGCCGCCGGGGCGTGGTCGCCCCGCCGCCCCGGGTGTCGGTCCACCCGGCCGCGTCCCGGCTGGCCACGGTCATCGAGGTGCGCTCCCAGGACGCCCCCGGCCTGCTGTTCCGCATCGGCCGCGCGCTGGAGGACGCGAGCGTACGGGTGCGCAGCGCGCATGTCTCGACGCTCGGCGCCAACGCCGTGGACGCCTTCTATGTGACCGGCCCGGAGGGCGCGCCCCTGCCCGGGGACGAGGCGGTGTCGGTGGCGCGGAAGCTGGAGGAGACACTGCGTGGGTGAGGCCGACCCGGCGACTTGTCACGCCGGGATACCCTGGAGGGCGATTCCCTGTAGCCACCAACCCTGAGGACCGCGAGCGCCGTGTTCGATACTCTTTCCGATCGCCTCTCAGCGACCTTCAAGAACCTGCGCGGCAAGGGGCGTCTCAGCGAAGCGGACATCGACGCCACGGCCCGGGACATCCGGATCGCCCTCCTCGAGGCGGACGTGGCGCTGCCGGTCGTCCGGGCGTTCATCAAGAACGTCAAGGAGCGAGCCCTCGGTGCCGAGGTCAGCAAGGCGCTGAACCCCGCCCAGCAGGTCCTCAAGATCGTCAACGAGGAACTCGTCACCATCCTCGGCGGCGAGACCCGGCGCCTGCGCTTCGCCAAGCAGCCGCCCACCGTGATCATGCTGGCGGGTCTGCAGGGTGCCGGTAAGACCACCCTCGCGGGCAAGCTCGGCCGCTGGCTGAAGGAGCAGGGCCACTCGCCGCTGCTGGTCGCCTGCGACCTTCAGCGCCCGAACGCCGTGAACCAGCTCAGCGTCGTCGCCCAGCGCGCGGGCGTCGGCATCTACGCCCCGGAGCCGGGCAACGGCGTCGGTGACCCGGTCAAGGTCGCCAAGGACTCCATCGAGCACGCGAAGTCCAAGGTCCATGACATCGTCATCGTCGACACCGCCGGCCGCCTCGGCATCGACCAGGAGATGATGCAGCAGGCCGCGGACATCCGCGACGCCGTCTCCCCGGACGAGATCCTGTTCGTCGTCGACGCGATGATCGGCCAGGACGCGGTCAACACCGCCGAGGCCTTCCGCGACGGCGTCGGCTTCGACGGTGTGGTGCTCTCCAAGCTCGACGGCGACGCCCGCGGTGGTGCGGCCCTGTCGATCCGGCAGATCACCGGCAAGCCGATCATGTTCGCGTCGAACGGCGAGAAGCTCGACGACTTCGACGCCTTCCACCCTGACCGGATGGCCTCCCGCATCCTCGACATGGGTGACCTGCTCACCCTGATCGAGCAGGCGGAGAAGACGTTCAGCCAGGAAGAGGCCGAGAAGATGGCCTCCAAGCTGGCGTCCAAGAAGGGCCAGGACTTCACCCTGGACGACTTCCTGGCCCAGATGGAGCAGGTCAGGAAGATGGGCTCCATCTCCAAGCTGCTCGGCATGCTCCCGGGCATGGGCCAGATGAAGGGCCAGATCCAGAACCTGGACGAGCGGGACGTCGACCGCACGGCCGCCATCATCAAGTCGATGACCCCGGCCGAGCGCCAGGAGCCGACGATCATCAACGGCTCGCGCCGCGCCCGTATCGCGCGAGGCTCCGGTGTCGACGTCAGCGCGGTGAAGAACCTGGTCGAGCGGTTCTTCGAGGCCCGCAAGATGATGTCCCGCATGGCTCAGGGCGGCGGGATGCCCGGGATGCCCGGCATGCCGGGCATGGGCGGCGGCCCCGGCCGGACGAAGAAGAAGCAGAAGCAGGCCAAGGGCAAGCAGCGCTCCGGCAACCCGATGAAGCGCAAGCAGCAGGAGCAGGAGGAGGCCGCCCGCCGGGCCGCCGCGGCCGAGGGCGGCGGTGCCTTCGGGCTGCCGCAGCAGGGCGGCAAGGACTTCGAGCTCCCCGACGAGTTCAAGAAGTTCATGGGCTGACGGCCCGTAGCGCACGACACCGAGGGCGCCCCCTTCCGGAACGGAAGGGGGCGCCCTCGGTCGTTCGTCGGCAGGTCAGGCGCTGGGGAACTTCCAGACGAACGGCTCGCCGTCCTCCTCGGACCAGTTGACCTCGACGCTCTTGGCGTTCGCCGGGATCACGTAGGTCTCGCAGAAGACGTGGCTCTCGCCCTGCTTCCAGCTGTCGACGTCGTACGGGTCCTCGCAGCCCGGGGCGTCCTCAGCCGCGCCGATGAGGACGCTGCCGCGCTGCCCGTCGGCGGAGACCGTGGTGCTGTCGTGCACGTCGGAGCCGTCGGTGAGGGCGGGGCCGCTCTTGTGCGTGTACTTCAGGTACGCGGTGACCAGCACCTTGCCCTTGACCTTGTCCGGTTCCGAGACGGCCTTGGCGGCCTCGGCCTCGGTGCCCACGTCGACCTTCTGCGCCAGGATCTCGTAGGTGACCTTGCCCGGGTCCTCGTCGACCTTGCCCGTGGCGCTCTCGCCGCTATCCATCTCGCCGCCGGACGTCGGCTCCGGCGACGGGAAGACCTTGGCCTTCTCGGTGGCCGGGCTCTTCGCTTCGGCGTTGTCGCCGCCGCCTCCGCAGGCGGTGAGCGACAGGGCGAGGACGGCGACGGGCGCGACGAGACGCAGCGCGGTCTGGTGGTGCGGCAAAGCAGCTCCTGTATGCAGATGTGTAGATCCCCCGAACGGTGGATCAGATTAAGCGGTCAAGATCCACTTGATGGCACCAGAAGCACCCCACCGTGCTTTCTTCACGCCATTCACACCTGCACCGGACAAAGCTCGATACTCAAGGAACCCGGGCGATCAGATACCGGAACACATTGGGCATCCACACGGTCCCGTCCTGCCGCTGGTGCGGATGCAGCGCCTCGGTCAGCTCCTTGTCGACCTGCGCCTGGTCGGTCGCGGTCATCGCCGCGTCGAACAGCCCTGTCGACTTGAGCCCGCGTACCGCGCTGTCCACGTCCGCGTAGCCGAAGGGGCACGCCACCCGCCCGGACCCGTCCGGCTTGAGCCCGGCCCGCTGGGCGACGTCCTCCAGGTCGTCACGGAGGGCGGGACGCCAGCTGCCCGTGCTGCGCAGCGGCTCGGCCAGCTTCGTGGCCACCCGCAGCACGGACGTCGTGGCGCACCGCTCCGGCGGACCCCAGCCGGCCAGCACCACGGCCGCACCGCGCTCGGCGAGCGGCGTCGCCTCCGCGAGCAGCCCGCTCATCCCCTCCGAGTCGCCCGCCAGGCACCCGATCGGTTCGAAGGCGGTCACCAGGGTGTAAGCGGGAGCACCCGGCACCGCCGCGTCCCGGGGTGAGCCCTCGACCAGCCGGGCCTCCGCACGCGCGCGCGTGCCCCATGCCTCGGGCCGCAGCCGCTCCCGCGCGAAGGTCATTCTTTCGGGGGAGGAGTCGACACCGGTGATCGCCGCTCCCCGGGCGGCGGCCATCAGCAGGGCGAGCCCGGAACCGCAGCCGAGGCCGAGCAGCCGCGTGGCGGGACCCACGTCCAGTCGCTCGTGGACGGCCTCGTAGAGCGGCACGAGCATCCGCTCCTGGATCTCGGACCAGTCACGCGCGCGTGCACGCAGGTCCACGCGGGGTGCGGCCCCCGCGTGAGGCAGGTGCTGCCGCACGAGCGTAGGTGTCATAAGTAAGCGCCCCAATCCGCCGAGAGTTGCCTCTTGCCCGATTCCATGGCCCCCGTGACAGTGCGCTCGCACTACCCCCGTATGCCAGGAAACTCCCCCCTCGACCCGTCGTCCAGTGGAATGCGCCCGGGCATGTGAGTTGTCATGTGCCTATGGCGAGATTTCACATTCCGGCAACTTGGGCCCGTACGATCTCGCCATGGCCAAGGCACCCGTTCTCACCCCCCGGGCGGACGATTTCCCGCGCTGGTACCAGGACTTGATCACCAAGGCGGAACTCGCCGACAACGGTCCGGTGCGCGGCACCATGGTCATCCGACCGTACGGATACGGGCTGTGGGAGCGGATGCAGTCCGAGATGGACGCCCGCATCAAGGAGACGGGCACCCAGAACGCGTACTTCCCGCTGCTGATCCCCGAGTCGTACCTGACCCGGGAAGCGGAGCACGTCGAGGGCTTCGCGCCCGAACTGGCCGTCGTCACCCACGGCGGCGGCAAGGAACTCGAAGAGCCCGCCGTGGTCCGGCCCACCTCCGAGATGATCATCAATGCCTCTTTCTCGAAGTGGGTGCAGAGCTACCGCGACCTGCCGCTGCTCATCAACCAGTGGGCGAACGTCGTGCGCTGGGAACTGCGGCCCCGCCTTTTCCTGCGCACCTCCGAGTTCCTCTGGCAGGAGGGCCACACCGCGCACGCCACGTACGAGGAGGCGCGCGACTTCGCCGCCCGCATTCACCGGCGGGTCTACGAGGACTTCATGGTGAACGTGCTCGCGATGGACGTGGTCCCGGGCCGCAAGACCGTCAAGGAGCGGTTCGCCGGCGCCGTCAACACCCTCACTCTCGAAGGCATGATGGGCGATGGCAAAGCCCTCCAGATGGCCACCAGCCATGAACTGGGCCAGAACTTCGCGAAGGCCTTCAACACCCGGTACCTGTCCAAGGACGGCCGGCAGGAGCTGGTCTGGCAGACCTCCTGGGGCTCCACCACCCGCATGATCGGTGCCCTGGTGATGATGCACGGCGACGACAACGGCCTGCGCGTCCCGCCGCGGCTCGCGCGGATCCAGGCCGTGGTGCTCGCGATCAAGGGCGACGACGCGGTTCTGGCCAAGGTCCGCGAACTCGGCGACCGGCTGACGGCGGCCGGTGTCCGCGTCCAGGTCGACGACCGCACCGACATCCCCTTCGGCCGCCGCGCCGTCGACTGGGAGCTCAAGGGGGTCCCGGTGCGCATCGAGGTCGGCCCGCGCGACCTGGAGAACGGCACGGCGATGCTGGCGCGCCGCATCCCGGGCGGCAAGGAGCCGGTGTCCCTGGACTCCCTGGTGTCGCTGCTGCCCAAGGTCCTGGAGGAGGACCAGGCGCTGCTGCTGAAGCAGTCCCGCGAACGCCGCGAGTCCCGTACGACCGAGGTCTCCACGTTCGAGGAGGCCGTCGAGGCGGTCACCGCCGGCGGCTGGGCGCGCATCCCCTGGGCCGTGCTCGGCGAGGAGGGCGAGTCCAAGCTCGCCGATCACGCCGCGACCGTACGGTGTCTGGTCACCGAGGACGGGGCGGTGCCGGACGCCGACGACGCACCCGGTAACGTCGCCGTCGTGGCACGCGCTTACTGAGCGGGACGCAAGGCGGCCGAAACGCCTCTTGCGTATGTGCGGACCTCTGGCTCCTCGGCGCGCGGACACGATCTACATGCCGGGGCGTACGCGGAACTACGCACCACCTTGTGGTGAGCTGCGAGGCTTCTCCACAGATCAGCGCACGCGCCCTCGTCAGGACGCATCAGAGGCAACTGACGGGTACGTGCAAATTATTTGGGATGGCCCGGAATCGGAACACTGTGGCACCCCGGCTCGTTGTCATTACGTGAGCACGACACAGACACCACCTGTTCTCGCCGCAGAGCTGGCACAGGCGTGGGCCGACATTCAGCGGTACCACCCCGAGTTGCCCGACCTTGCCGCGCCAGAGTCCCTGATCGGGGAGTCGTCGTCCGCGTGCGGTCACGAGCTCTCCTTCGAGCGACTGCTCCATGAGGCAGTCCATGGCATCGCCGCCTCGCGCGGCGTCCGCGACACCTCCCGTGCCGGCCGCTACCACAACCGCAGATTCCTCGCGATCGCCGAGGAGCTGGGCCTGGACCACCCCGAGGAACCGCATCCCAGCAGCGGTTTCTCCCTGGTCACGCTCACCCCCGAGGCGAAGCGCCGCTACCGCCCGACGATGGAGCGCCTCCAGCGAGCCCTGAAGGCCCACACGGCCGCGACCTCCTCCGACACCTCCCGCACCTTCCGGGGCCCGGCCGCGCGCCATGGCTCCTCCGGCGGCGGCGTACGCGTCAAGGCGGTCTGCGACTGCGGTCGCAACGTCCGCGTGGTGCCGTCCGTGCTCGCCCAGGCGCCGATCGTCTGCGGCGGCTGCGGCAAGCCGTTCCGTATCCCGGACGTGGTGGGGGCGGGAGCGGTGGCGGGCTGACGTCGGCACCGGCATCTCGTGGCTGCCGGTCGAGACGCGCTGCCGGGGTGTGCACCCGACGCACCTCACCTCCGCGCCGGGTGCCGGCCCGGCATGTCCATGGAGCGGCGCACCCCCGGCAGAGCCGCCCGGCAGGGTGTGGCACAATGGCTAGCTGTACTCGACAGTCGCACAGGACCCCTCTCTCCTCCGGCTGACGCGTCCATCGGGCACTCGGGTACCGCAACCCCACGCGGCAGTCTCGCCGTGCCCAACCACGTCAAATCCAGGAGAATCCACTCCCGTGGCAGTCAAGATCAAGCTGAAGCGTCTGGGCAAGATCCGTTCGCCTCACTACCGCATCGTCGTCGCCGACTCCCGCACCCGCCGTGACGGCCGTGCGATCGAGGAGATCGGCAAGTACCACCCGACGTACAACCCGTCGGTGATCGAGGTCGACGCCGAGCGTGTGGCGTACTGGCTGGGTGTCGGCGCGCAGCCGACCGAGCCCGTGCTCGCCATCCTCAAGAAGACCGGCGACTGGCAGAAGTACAAGGGCGAGCCCGCCCCGGCTCCGCTGCTGCAGGCCGCCGAGAAGTCGGCCCGCCCGTCGTTCGAGGCCCTCGGTGGCGACGACGAGGGCAAGGGTGAGGCCATCACCCAGAAGAAGAAGGCTGAGAAGAAGGACGAGGCGGCCGCCGAGTCCGCGTCGACCGAGGCCTGAGCATGCTCGAGGAGGCTCTCGAGCACCTCGTGAAGGGCATCGTCGACAACCCTGACGATGTGCAGGTCGCCTCACGCAACCTGCGCCGCGGGCAAGTGCTCGAGGTCCGGGTCCACCCGGACGACCTCGGCAAGGTGATCGGCCGCAACGGCCGCACCGCACGCGCCCTGCGTACCGTCGTGGGCGCCATCGGCGGTCGCGGTGTCCGCGTCGACCTCGTCGACGTGGACCACGTCCGCTGACGCTTTCGCAGTAGCACCGGCTCGGGCCGGGGAGGGCCACAGGGCCGTCCCCGGCCCGCAGTCGTATGACAGGAGTGACAGGAGAATGGACACGTGCAGCTGGTAGTCGCACGGATCGGCCGTGCCCATGGCATCAAGGGCGAGGTCACCGTCGAGGTCCGTACCGACGAGCCGGAGCTCAGGCTCGCGCCCGGCGCCGTACTCGCCACCGATCCCGCCGCCACGGGACCGCTCACCATCGAGACGGGCCGCGTCCACAGCGGCCGTCTCCTCCTGCGCTTCGAGGGCGTCAGCGACCGCACCGGCGCCGAAGCCCTGCGCAACACCCTCCTGATCGCCGAGATCGACCCGGAGGAACTGCCCGAGGGCGAGGACGAGTACTACGACCACCAGCTCATCGACCTCGACGTGGTGACCGCGGACGGCACGGAGGTCGGCCGGATCACGGAGATCTCGCACCTGCCCTCCCAGGACCTGTTCATCGTGGAGCGCCCCGACGGCAGCGAGGTGCTGATCCCCTTCGTCGAGGAGATCGTCGCCGAGATCGACCTCGAGGAGCAGAAGGCCGTCATCACCCCGCCGCCGGGCCTGATCGACGACCGCGCCGAGATCGCCTCCAGCCGGGACGAGTCGTAATGCGCCTCGACGTCGTCACGATCTTCCCCGAGTACCTGGAACCGCTGAACGTCTCCCTCGTCGGCAAGGCACGCGCGCGTGGGCAGCTCGACGTCCAGGTGCACGACCTGCGTTCGTGGACCTACGACCGCCACAACACCGTCGACGACACGCCCTACGGCGGCGGCCCCGGCATGGTCATGAAGACCGACCCCTGGGGGGACGCGCTCGACTCGGTCCTGGCCGACGGCTACGAGGCCGGCTCCCGCGAGCCCGCCCTCATCGTGCCCACGCCCAGCGGGCGCCCCTTCACCCAGGAACTCGCCGTCCAGCTCTCCGAGCGCCCCTGGCTGATCTTCACGCCGGCCCGCTACGAGGGCATCGACCGGCGGGTCGTCGACGAGTACGCGACCCGGATGCCGGTCTACGAGGTGTCCATCGGCGACTACGTCCTGGCCGGCGGCGAGGCGGCCGTCCTCGTCGTCACGGAGGCCGTGGCGCGGCTGCTGCCGGGTGTCCTCGGCAACGCCGAGTCCCACCGGGACGACTCCTTCGCCCCCGGTGCCATGGCGAGCCTGCTGGAAGGGCCCGTCTACACCAAGCCGCCCGAGTGGCGCGGCCGGGACATCCCCGACGTGCTGCTCAGCGGGCACCACGGCAAGATCGCGCGCTGGCGCCGGGACGAGGCGCTGAAGCGCACCACCGCCCACCGGCCCGACCTCATCGAGCGGTGCGACCCCAAGGCCTTCGACAAGAAGGACCGCGAGATGCTCTCCATCCTGGGCTGGGCACCAAACCCCGAGGGGGAGCCGTACGGCCGATTTTGGCGCAGGACCGACGGCGTGGAAGAATAGCTCGCTGTTGTGCGTCCGTCCGGCGTGCGCCCCTGCCACAGGGGGAGATGACGCCCGTTCCGACGCGTACAGCCCTGATCCGAAACACCTAGTTTCCGTTGATGACCTGTGGCATCAGCGAAGAAAGCAGACGAAATGTCTCACTTGCTCGACACCGTCGACTCCGCGTCGCTGCGCAGCGACGTTCCCGCCTTCCGCCCGGGCGACACCGTCAACGTGCACGTCCGCGTCATCGAGGGCAACCGCTCCCGTGTGCAGCAGTTCAAGGGCGTTGTGATCCGCCGCCAGGGTTCCGGCGTGCGCGAGACCTTCACGGTCCGCAAGGTCTCCTTCTCCGTCGGCGTCGAGCGCACCTTCCCGGTGCACACCCCGATCGTCGAGAAGATCGAGCTCGTCACCAAGGGTGACGTCCGCCGCGCCAAGCTGTACTACCTGCGCGAGCTGCGCGGCAAGGCCGCGAAGATCAAGGAGAAGCGCGAGAACTGAGCGCTCTCCGGGGTTCGCGTCGGAGCCGGATAGCATCTGGCTCCGATGGACGCCGAAGCACAGCCGACGGAGCGCGACCGCTCCTCCCGCCCTTCCGACTCCGAGGAGACCTCGGACCCAGGAGGGCCGGAGGAACGGTCGCGTTTCGCGTTGGTGTCGCGTGTCAGCGCATGGGTGCCGGGCGGCCGGGTCACTCTGACCTTGTTGACCTGCCTGCTTTTCCTGCTGCTGCTCAGTACGTTCGTGCTGCGGCCGTTCCAGATCCCCAGCGGATCCATGGAGCGGGGATTGAGGATCGGGGACCGGGTTCTCGTAAATAAGTTGGCGTACCGTTTCGGTGCCCAGCCGCAGCGGGGAGACATCGTCGTGTTCGACGGGACGGGGTACTTCGGGCACGCGGACTACATCAAGCGCGTTGTCGGTGTGGGAGCGGACCGCGTGGTCTGCTGCGACAAGCAGGGGAGGATCCAGGTGAACGGCCGGCCGGTCGACGAGTCGGGCTTCCTGTACCCCGGGGACAGCCCCTCCGAGGTTCCCTTCGACGTAGTGGTGCCCGACGGCACCCTGTTCGTGCTCGGCGACCACCGCGGCGACTCCAGCGACTCCCGCGACCACCTAGGCTCCCCGGGCGGCGGCATGATCCCGGTCGGCGACGTGATCGGCCGCGCCGACTGGATCGTCTGGCCCTTCGGCCACGCCACCCGGCTGCAGCGTCCGGACGCCTACGCGCGCGTGCCCGCTCCCGCCGCGGACGGGGCGGGCGCCCATGGGTAACCGCGGCAAGCCGCGCGGCGTCGCCACGACCGCCGCGGAAAACCTGCTGCCCACCGGCGCCCGGCGCGCCGCGAGCCCGTCCGGCGGACGTACCCGCGCCGAGCGGCGCAAGCTCCAGCGCAAGGTCAAGCGGCGGCGCAGGCGCGGCGCCGTCAAGGAGATACCGCTCCTCGTCGGCGTCGCCGTCCTCATAGCCCTCGTGCTGAAGACCTTCCTCGTCCAGGCCTTCGTCATCCCGTCGGGCTCCATGGAGCAGACGATCCAGATCGGCGACCGCGTCCTGGTCGACAAGCTCACCCCGTGGTTCGGCTCCGAGCCGCAGCGCGGGGACGTCGTCGTCTTCAAGGACCCCGGCGGCTGGCTCCAGGACGACCAGACCGCCACCCCGAAGGAAGACCCCGTCGTCATCAAGCAGGTCAAGGAAGGGCTCACCTTCATCGGCCTGCTGCCCTCCGAGGACGAGAAGGACCTCATCAAGCGGGTCGTCGGCGTCGGCGGCGACAAGGTCAAGTGCTGCGACACCCAGGGGCGCGTGACCGTCAACGGCATCCCGCTGAACGAGGACTACCTGTACCCCGGCAACGCCCCGTCCGACACGCCGTTCGAGGTCACGGTTCCCCAAGGGCGGTACTGGGTGATGGGCGACCACCGGAACAACTCCGCGGACTCCCGCGCCCACCAGGACACCGACTACGGAGGCACGGTCTCCGAGGACGAGGTCGTGGGCCGCGCCATGGTCATCGCCTGGCCCTTCGGCCACTGGAACATGCTGGAGGAACCGACCACGTACGCCTCCGTGTCCGACTCGGCCACCGGGTCGACCGCTGCCGCCCCGCTGTCGCATAGGGTTGCCTCCGACGATTCGAACGGAACGATCCAGCTCCCGACCCCTGCGGAACTCCCGCTCGTTATGGGAGTGGTGGGCCTGCGCCGTGTATGGGGCAGGCGGCGGCACAGAGTGAGGAGTTGGCGTGGGGGATGTGGCGGTCGGCGCACGGTCCGGACACGACGGCGAGGAGCATCGCGGGCGCCCCGCGGAATCCGCCGTCCCGGCCACGGACAGCGCCGTGACCTCCGGGAATGACTCCGGGGCAGCCGAGGGCGACAGGGTGACAGGCACGCACAGCACAGCCGATGGCCAGGGGCCGGGCGGTACGAACCGGACGCCGAAGAAGGCACGCTCCTTCTGGAAGGAGCTGCCCATCCTGATCGGCATCGCGCTGGTGCTGGCGCTGCTGATCAAGACCTTCCTGGTGCAGGCGTTCTCCATTCCGTCCGACTCGATGCAGAACACGCTCCAGCAGGGCGACCGTGTCCTGGTCGACAAGCTCACCCCCTGGTTCGGCTCCGAGCCCGAGCGCGGCGAGGTCGTGGTCTTCCACGACCCCGACAACTGGCTGGCGGGGGAGCCGACCACGGATCCGAACGCCCTGCAGACCTTCCTCAGCTGGATCGGCCTCATGCCGTCCGCCGAGGAGAAGGACCTCATCAAGCGCGTCGTCGGCGTCGGCGGCGACACGATCGAGTGCAAGGGCACGGGCCCGCTGACGGTCAACGGCCAGGCGCTGAACGAGGGGGCGTACGTCTACCCGGGCAACACGCCGTGCAGCGTCGACGACCAGGGCGGCCAGTTCAAGGTGAAGGTCCCCGAGGGCTACATCTGGGTCATGGGCGACCACCGGCAGAACTCCAGGGACTCCCGCTACAACCAGGCGGACCGGCACAAGGGCATGGTCCCGGTGAAGGAGGTCGTCGGACGGGCCGTCGTCATCGCCTGGCCGATCAACCGCTGGGACAACCTGCCGGTGCCGGACACCTTCGACCAGTCCGGTCTGAACGCCCTGCCGGCCGCGGCCGCCCTGACGGTGGCGCCGCAGGGGCTGGCGCTCGTCGGCGCGGTGCCCGTGGTGCTGTGGTGGCGCCGGAAGCGGTGATTCCGACCGCGGGCTGACCCCGGCTGGTACCCCCGGGTAGGGTGCGGACCCATGGGTGGCGAGAGCATGACGCACACGGCCCCGCGCAGCGGTGGCACAGGTACGGGCCCGGTGGGCAGCCGGACCGGACAGCGGTTGTCCGGGCTGGCCGTCGCACTGGGCCTCGTGCTTTTCCTCGGCGGGTTCGCCTGGGGAGCCGTGGTCTACCGGCCGTACACCGTGCCCACCGGTTCGATGACGCCGACGATCGACGCGGGCGACCGGATCCTCGCTCAGCGCGTCGACGGCGATGAGGTGCGCCGCGGCGATGTCGTCGTCTTCAAGGACACGACCTGGGCCAACGCGCCGATGGTCAAACGCGTGGTCGCCATCGGCGGCGACACGGTCTCCTGCTGCCAGGACGGCAGGCTCAAGGTCAACGGCAAGGAGATCGACGAGCCCTACCTGCCCAAGGGCACGCCGGCCGAGATCAGCAACTTCCCCACCGTGACCGTCCCCAAGGGGCGGCTGTTCCTGCTCGGCGACGAGCGCGGCAGCTCCGTGGACTCCACCGCCCACCTGACCGACGCCGCCAGTGGCACGGTGGCGCGCTCCGCCGTCGACGCCCGCGTCGACTCCGTCGTGTACCCCATGAAGGGCATGCTGGAGAGCCCGACCGGCTTCGAGGCGCTCGGCAGCCTCTCCTCGCCCGGACCGTTGCGGACGATCACCGCCGCGGTGATCGCCGGCGCCGTGCTCGTCCTGGGCGGGGGCGCATACGGACCGATCGCCAAGCGGGCGGGTGCGGCCCGTGCCCGGCGGGGCGGTGCGGAGCCCACGGGTGTCCGCTGAGGCCGTGGGAGCGGGCCAGGACTCCTACGAGGGCGGGCTGCGCAAGGTCGCCCGGGTGGTGCTGCTCGACCCGCAGGACCGCATCCTGCTGCTGCACGGGCACGAGCCGGACGATCCGGCCGACGACTGGTGGTTCACCCCCGGTGGCGGAGTGGAGGGCGACGAGACCCGTGAACAGGCCGCCCTGCGGGAACTCGCCGAGGAGACGGGCATCACCGAGGTCGAGCTCGGCCCGGTGCTGTGGCGGCGGAAGTGCTCGTTCCCGTTCGCGGGCCGCCGCTGGAACCAGGACGAGTGGTACTACCTGGCTCGTACGGACCGTACGGAGATCGCCGCCGCCGGGCTGACCGAGCTGGAGCGGCGCAGTGTCGCCGGAGCGCGCTGGTGGACGTGTCCGGAACTGACCCGGGCACATGAGACGGTGTATCCGACCAGACTCGCCGGGCTGCTGCGTACGCTGCTCGACGAAGGTCCCCCGGCCAGGCCCGTGATCCTTGACCCGGAAATCGTCTAGGGGCTCACAGGACTGGCGCACAATGGTGGGATCGCACGGCTGAAGGGGAACATGCCATGAGCGCCGAGGACCTCGAGAAGTACGAGACCGAGATGGAGCTGAAGCTCTACCGGGAGTACCGCGATGTCGTCGGTCTGTTCAAATACGTGATCGAGACCGAGCGGCGCTTCTACCTGACCAACGACTACGAGATGCAGGTGCACTCGGTCCAGGGTGAGGTGTTCTTCGAGGTGTCCATGGCGGACGCCTGGGTGTGGGACATGTACCGGCCGGCGCGGTTCGTGAAGCAGGTTCGGGTACTCACGTTCAAGGACGTGAACATCGAGGAGCTGAACAAGAGCGATCTCGAGCTGCCGAGCGGCTGACGTTCCTCGTGCGGGTGACGGAGTTGTCCACAACCGCTGAGCCATCCACCAAGATCCACTTCGTGGAGGCGGGTGCGTGATCGTTGGCGCCGGAGGTGCCGACATGAACGCACATCGGGCGCGCAGCGCCATGGGCAAGTACGGCGAGAGCCTGGCCGCGCGGCGGCTGGCCGAGGCCGGTCTGACGGTCGTGGAGCGCAACTGGCGCTCCGGCCGGACGGGTGAGATCGACATCGTGGCCAGAGACGGTGACGTCCTGGTCGTCTGCGAGGTGAAGACCCGCAGGGAGGGCCCCTTCGAGCATCCGATGGCGGCCGTGACCCCGCAGAAGGCGGAGCGACTGAGAGATCTCGCCCAGCGGTGGATCCAGAGCCATGGGGGCGCACCGCCCGGCGGGGTCCGCATCGACGTGGTCGGCGTACTGCTGCCGAACCGTGGCGCGGCCGTGGTCGAGCATGTGCGGGGGGTGGCCTGATGGGATTCGCCCGTACGTGTTCGGTGGCGCTGGTGGGCGTCGAGGGTGTGGTCGTCGAGGTCCAGGCCGATCTCGAACCGGGGGTCGCGGCGTTCACGCTGGTGGGGCTCCCCGACAAGAGCCTGACGGAGAGCCGGGACCGGGTGCGTGCCGCGGTCGTCAACTCGGGCACGGCCTGGCCGCAGAAGAAGCTCACGGTCGGCCTGAGCCCGGCCTCCGTCCCGAAGTCCGGCAGCGGCTTCGACATGGCCATCGCGGCAGCCGTCCTCGGCGCGGCGGAGCGCATCGACCCGAGGGTCCTCGCCGACATCGTGATGATCGGGGAACTGGGTCTCGACGGGCGGGTGCGGCCGGTCCGCGGGGTGCTGCCCGCGGTGCTGGCGGCGGCGGACGCGGGGTATGAACAGGTGGTGGTGCCGGAGTGCGCCGCCGCCGAGGCGTCCCTGGTGCCCGGTGTGTCGGTGCTCGGCGTCAGGAGCCTGCGGCAGCTGATCGCCATCCTGGCCGACGAACCCGTGCCCGACGAGGAGCCGGACGAGCAGGGCCGCCCGGACCCGCTCCTCGCCGGGCTGCGCGTGCCCGGTACGGGCGCGGCCACGGGCATGCACAGCGTCGGCGCGGCCCAGCACGACCACGGTCACGACCTCGCGGACGTCGTCGGGCAGACATCGGCGCGCACGGCGGTGGAGGTGGCCGCGGCGGGCGGGCACCACCTCTTCCTCGAAGGGCCTCCCGGCGCGGGCAAGACGATGCTCGCCGAGCGGCTGCCGGCCATCCTGCCCCTGCTCGGCCGGCAGGAGTCGCTGGAGGTCACCGCGGTCCACTCCGTGGCGGGCCTGCTGCCCCCGGGCAAGCCGTTGATCGACGTCGCCCCCTACTGCGCCCCGCACCACTCGGCCACGATGCAGGCACTCGTCGGCGGCGGCCCGGGCATCGCGCGGCCCGGCGCGGTGTCGCTGTCCCACCGCGGGGTGTTGTTCCTGGATGAAACACCCGAATTCAGCACTCGGGCCCTGGACGCCCTGCGCCAGCCGCTGGAGGCCGGGCATGTCGTGATCGCGCGCAGCGCGGGAGTCGTGCGCTTCCCGGCGAAGTTCCTCATGGTGCTCGCGGCCAACCCCTGCCCGTGCGGCCGGTTCTCGCAGCGGGACGACCTGTGCGAATGCCCGCCCTCGGCGATCCGCCGCTACCAGGCGAGGCTCTCCGGCCCACTGCTCGACCGGGTGGACCTTCGCGTCGAGGTGGATCGCGTCACCCGCACCGAGCTGACAGCCGTGGGCTCCCGGGGCGAGTCCACGGTGACGGTCGCCGACCGGGTGCGCGCGGCCAGGGAGCGGGCGGCGCAGCGATTCGCCGGGACTCCCTGGCGCACCAACAGCGAGGCACCCGGCCGCGAGCTGCGCAGCCGCTGGTACGCGCTGCCCGGCGCGATGGAGGAGGCCGAGCGGAACCTGGAGCGGGGCGTCCTGACCGCCCGCGGACTGGACCGCGTCCTGCGGGTGGCCTGGACCGTCGCCGACCTCGTCGGCCACGACCGGCCCGATGCCACGGACGTCGCCCTCGCGCTCCAGCTGCGCACCGGTGTGCCGCGAGGCGTCCCGATGGCCATCGGAGCACTGACGTGAGCGGCGTCGGCGAACCGGACGGCGAACTGCTCGCCCGGGTCTTCCTCACCCGGGTCCTCGAGCCCGGTGACGAGGCCGGTGGACGGTGGGTGCGGGAGTTCGGCGCCGGGGAAGTGGTTCGGCGGCTGAGGGAGGGCGCGCGGCCCCTTCCCGGGGTCAGCCACAAGCGGTGGACCGGCATGCTCGCCAGGGCCGGGACGGCACGGCCCCGCGAGGACCTCGCCGTCGCCCGGGAGGCCGGTGTGCGGTTCGTGTGCCCCGGGCACCCGGAGTGGCCCGGGCAGCTCGACGATCTCGGGGATTCCCGGCCCCTCGGGCTGTGGGTGCGGGGCCCGGCCGGCCTGCGGATGTGGGCGCTGAAGTCCGTGGCCCTCGTCGGCGCCCGGGCCTGCACCGAGTACGGGGCGCACATGGCGGCCACCCTCGCCGCCGGCCTGGCCGAGCAGGGCTGGGTCGTGGTGTCCGGCGGCGCCTACGGAGTCGACGGCGCCGCCCACCGCGGGGCCCTGGGCGCGGGCGGCGCCACCGTCGCGGTCCTCGCCTGCGGCGTCGACCGCCCCTACCCTCGCGGACACACCCAGCTGATCGGCAGAATCGCCGAACAGGGCCTGGTCGTCGGCGAGTTGCCGCCCGGGGATCATCCGACACCGAGCCGGTTCATCCTGCGGAACCGGGTGATCGCGGCCCTCACCCGCGGCACCGTGGTCGTCGAGGCCGCCCACCGCAGCGGCTCTCTGGTCACGGCGCGGGCGGCGCAGCGCCTCGGCCGTCACACGATGGGAGTACCGGGCCCGGCCACCAGCGGACTCTCCGCCGGAGTGCACGAACTGCTGCGCGGCGAGGCGGTCCTGGTCACCGACGCCGCGGACGTCGTCGAGCTGGTGGGCGACATGGGACAGCTGGCTCCCGTCCGGCGTGGCCCCGTCCTGCCCCGGGATCTGCTGGAACCCGCCACCCGGCAGGTGCTCGCCGCCCTGCCGGGTGGCCGGGCCGCCCGGCCGGACGAGATCGCGCGCCGGGCACAGACCGCGCAGGAGGACGCAGTCGCGAGACTGTACGAACTCAGGGCACTCGGTTACGTCGAACGACACGGCGATGGCTGGAAGTTGACACGCCAGGCGGTGATGTCGGTCCGCGGTGATCCCGAACCATGCTGACCGCACGTGTTCGGCCGTCCGGGGGAACCTCGACATCCCTTGGAAATGCGCCCAGTTGGGGTCTTCCTGTGATCACGCTGAGCGACCGCGGCGATCCTCCGGGACGCCTCCGGAACGCATCCGTGTCCGCCTTGGCCTCTGTTCTTCGCACACCGCGACACCACAGTCACGCTACGCTCACGAGGATTCCGATACGGACAGGCAACTCGACATCAGACAGACAGCTCACCCCGGCAGCACCACTCCGCAGCAGAACGGCACAAGGCGACGAATGCCCCAGCACACCTCCGGGTCCGACCGGGCGGCGATCCCCCCAGCCGCCCGTGACGGTGGCAGCGTACGGCCGCCCGCTCCCTCGACGCTCGACGAGCTGTGGCGGTCGTACAAGGCGACGGGGGACGAGCGGCTGCGGGAGCAGCTGATCCTGCACTACTCGCCGCTCGTGAAGTACGTCGCGGGACGGGTCAGCGTGGGCCTGCCGTCCAACGTGGAGCAGGCGGACTTCGTCTCGTCCGGCGTGTTCGGGCTGATCGACGCGATCGAGAAGTTCGACATCGACCGGGAGATCAAGTTCGAGACGTACGCGATCACCCGGATCCGGGGCGCGATGATCGACGAGCTGCGTGCGCTCGACTGGATCCCCCGCTCGGTGCGGCAGAAGGCCCGCAACGTGGAGCGGGCGTACGCCACGCTGGAGGCTCGGCTGCGGCGGACGCCGACGGAGGGTGAGGTGGCCGGCGAGCTGGGCATCGCGGTGGAGGAACTCCACGCGGTGTTCAGCCAGTTGTCGCTGGCCAACGTGGTGGCCCTGGAGGAGCTGCTGCACGGCGGCGGCGAGGGCGGCGACGGGCTGAGCGTGATGGACACGCTGGAGGACACCGCCGCCGACAACCCCGTGGAGGTCGCTGAGGACCGGGAGCTTCGGAGGTTCCTGGCGCGGGCGATCAACACGCTGCCCGAGCGGGAGAAGACCGTGGTCACGCTGTACTACTACGAGGGGCTCACCCTGGCCGAGATCGGGAACGTGCTGGGCGTGACCGAGAGCCGTGTCAGCCAGATCCACACCAAGTCGGTGCTGCAGCTCAGAGCGAAACTGGCGAGCTTCGGCCGCTGACCTGGGCGGATACCGATCGGTCGGGGTGAGCCACTCCCGCCGGGCGCGACGCGTCCGTAGAGTGTTGACGTGCCAAGGATTCGAGCGGCCTCCGTGGCCGAGCACCGGTCGATGCAGCGAGCCGCCCTGCTGGACGCGGCTCGTTCCTTGTTGTCCGAGGGCGGTACGGAAGCGCTGACCTTCCCGGCCCTCGCCGAGCGGACGGGCCTCGCGCGATCGTCCGTCTACGAGTACTTCCGGTCACGGGCGGCCGTGGTCGAGGAGCTGTGCGAGGTCGACTTCCCCGTCTGGGCGGCGGACGTGTCGGCGGCGATGGAGCGGGCCGATACGGCCGAGGCCAAGGTCGAGGCGTATGTACGCCAGCAGTTGGAGCTGGTCGGCGACCGGCGGCACCGTGCCGTGGTCGCGATCTCCGCGAGCGAGCTCGACGCGGGGGCCCGGGAGAAGATCCGGGCGGCGCACGGCGGGCTGGTCGCGATGATCGTGGAGGCGCTGGCCGAGATGGGGCATGCGCAGCCTCGGCTCGCGGCGATGCTGTTGCAGGGGGTTGTCGACGCGGCCGTACGGCGGATCGAACTGGGGGCCGCGGAGGAGCCGGACGCCATCGCGGATGCGGCGGTGGGTATGGCGCTGCGGGGTGTGCTGGGCTGAGGAGCGTGGGTGCTGAGGCCGGGTGGGTGCGCGGCCCGGCGTAGCGGGGTGCCTCCCGCACTCTCGGCTTCGCTCGAGCGGGGGGACACCGCCACCGCCCACCCGTGCCGCCCATGGGGGCACCTCCCAGGCCCTCAGGGCACGGGGGAGGCGCGACTGCCCGCAGGCTCAGTGGCTCAGTACACGGGCAACAGCCTCGACGGGCCCCTGTGCAGGAGCCAGGGTGGGAGCAGGAGCAGCGGGTTCAGGTAGGTCTCGCCCCTGCGCAGGCCCCAGTGCACGCAGGTGGCCGTGCAGTGGGAGCCCGTCGTGTCCACCGTGCCGATCACCTCGCCCGGTTCCACCTCCTCGCTCTCCTCCACCGTCGCCGTCACTGGTTCGTATGTCGTGCGCAGGGGTGGATCGCCGGTTCCCGTGAGTTCCACGGACACGACCCCCTTGCCGGCCACCCGGCCCGCGAAGGCCACCCGGCCCCCGGCCACCGCCCGTACCGGCGCTCCCGGGGCCACCGCCAGATCCACGCCCCGGTGGCCCGGGCCGTACGCCGTCGCCGGGGGCTCCCAGCCGCGCAGGACGTGCGGGCGTAATCCGACAGGCCAGGCGCGTCCCACCGCCGGCACGCCGGTGTCCGGGCCGGGCGGGGCCGCGAACAGCCGTGGCGGCGGGGACAGCAGGACGGCCAGCGTCAGAACCAGCAGCAGGATCAGCCGCGTACACACACGCACACATCGCTTCGCTCGCATGCGCAGAGCGTCCCGCACCACCGCGATCACCGTGCGTGGCTGTGGACCACGGCCCGGTTGTGGACAACGGCGTCACCCGGCACCCTGCGGGTCCCGTACACTTCTGGTGGCGACCCGGGTCACCGGGTCGACTTCGCACGCCCCGATACGCACCCCGGCAACGGGCTGTATCAGCGCCCCTCGGTCCCTCGTGGAACGGCGCGCAGTGGGCGTCAGGAGCGGAAGCCGTCCGGCATCCGCGGCACAACCGAGAAATTCAAGGAGATACGGCCATGGCCGTCGTCACGATGCGGGAGCTGCTGGAGAGCGGCGTCCACTTCGGTCACCAGACCCGTCGTTGGAACCCGAAGATGAAGCGCTTCATCTTCACGGAGCGCAACGGCATCTACATCATCGACCTGCTCCAGTCGCTGTCGTACATCGACCGCGCCTTCGAGTTCGTCAAGGAGACCGTCGCCCACGGCGGCACGGTCATGTTCGTCGGCACGAAGAAGCAGGCGCAGGAGGCCATCGCCGAGCAGGCCACCCGCGTCGGCATGCCCTTCGTCAACCAGCGCTGGCTGGGCGGCATGCTCACCAACTTCTCGACCGTCTACAAGCGTCTGCAGCGCCTCAAGGAGCTCGAGCAGATCGACTTCGAGGACGTCGCCGCGTCCGGTCTGACCAAGAAGGAGCTTCTCGTGCTCTCGCGCGAGAAGGCCAAGCTGGAGAAGACCCTCGGTGGTATCCGCGAGATGCAGAAGGTGCCCAGCGCCGTCTGGATCGTGGACACCAAGAAGGAGCACATCGCCGTTGGTGAGGCCCGGAAGCTGAACATCCCGGTCGTCGCGATCCTCGACACCAACTGCGACCCCGACGAGGTCGACTACAAGATCCCGGGCAACGACGACGCGATCCGCTCCGTCACCCTGCTCACCCGCGTCATCGCCGACGCCGTCGCCGAGGGCCTCATCGCCCGCTCCGGCGTCGCCACCGGCGACAAGGGCGAGAAGGCCGCGGGCGAGCCGCTGGCCGAGTGGGAGCGCGACCTGCTCGAGGGCGAGAAGAAGGCCGACGAGGCCGCCCCCGCCGCTGAGGCCGCTCCGGCTGCCGAGGCTGCTCCGGCCGCCGAGGCCGAGGCCGCTCCGGCCGCCGACGCTGCTCCGGCCGCCGAGGCCGAGAAGCCGGCCGAGGGCGAGAAGGCCGCCGAGGCCGAGCAGGCCTGACCCGTCAGTCCGAGGTGACGGCGGGAGCGAGACCGCAACCAATAGCGCCTTCGGCGCGGTGAAGTCCGCTCCCGCCGTTCACCCGTAGGTCAGCGGAAAGACAGCGCCCTCCGGCTCCATGGGGGGCGCATCCGCAGATCTTCGATCTTCCAGACTTCGAGAAAGATTCACAGACTCATGGCGAACTACACCGCCGCCGACGTCAAGAAGCTCCGTGAGCTCACGGGCGCCGGCATGATGGACTGCAAGAAGGCGCTGGACGAGGCCGAGGGCAACGTCGAGAAGGCCGTCGAGGCGCTCCGCATCAAGGGCCAGAAGGGCGTCGCCAAGCGCGAAGGCCGTTCCGCCGAGAACGGTGCCGTGGTCTCGATCATCGCCGACGACAACTCCTCCGGTGTCATCGTCGAGCTGAAGTGCGAGACGGACTTCGTCGCCAAGGGTGACAAGTTCCAGGCCGTGGCCACCACCATCGCCGAGCACGTCGCCAAGACCTCCCCGGCCGACCTCGAGGCCCTGCTCGCCTCCGAGATCGAGGCCGGCAAGACCGTCCAGGCGTTCGTCGACGAAGCCAACGCCAACCTGGGCGAGAAGATCGTCCTGGACCGCTTCGCGCAGTTCGCCGACGGCTACGTGACGGCGTACATGCACCGCACGATGCCCGACCTGCCCCCGCAGATCGGTGTCCTCGTCGAGCTGGACAAGCCGAACGCCGAGATCGCCAAGGGCGTCGCCCAGCACATCGCCGCGTTCGCGCCGAAGTACCTCTCCAAGGAGGACGTGCCGGCCGAGGTCGTCGAGTCCGAGCGCCGCGTCGCCGAGGAGACCACCCGCGCCGAGGGCAAGCCCGAGGCCGCCCTGCCGAAGATCGTCGAGGGTCGCCTCAACGGCTTCTTCAAGGACGCCACGCTGCTCGGCCAGCCCTACGCGCTGGACAACAAGAAGTCCGTCCAGAAGGTACTGGACGAGGCCGGTGTCACCCTGAAGCGCTTCTCGCGCATCAAGGTCGGCATCTGAGTCCGTACCGCGATCGACGCCCGACCCCGATAAGGTCGGCAGCAGTCGTCCGTGTACGCCGTCACATGGGTGGCGGACGACAGCAGATCTGACAAGGAGGCCATTGCCGTATGGGATGCGAAACACGCCCCACCGGCAATGGCCTTCTTGGTATGCGCAACACGTGAAAGAGGCGGAATCCCCCATGACCACCAAGCCCCAGAAGAGCGACGACGGCAAAGTGCGCGGCCGGTTTCTGCTGAAGCTGTCCGGAGAGGCCTTCTCCGGTGGCGGGGGCCTGGGCGTCGACCCCGACGTGGTGCACAAGATCGCGCGCGAGATCGCGGCCGTCGTGCGTGACGGCGCGCAGGTCGCGGTCGTCATCGGCGGCGGCAACTTCTTCCGCGGTGCCGAACTCCAGCAGCGCGGCATGGACCGTGCCCGCTCCGACTACATGGGCATGCTCGGCACCGTCATGAACTGCCTCGCCCTCCAGGACTTCCTGGAGAAGGTCGGAGTGGAGACGCGCGTGCAGACCGCCATCACCATGGGTCAGGTCGCCGAGCCGTACATCCCGCTGCGCGCCGTACGGCACCTGGAGAAGGGCCGCGTGGTGATCTTCGGCGCCGGTATGGGCATGCCGTACTTCTCCACCGACACCACCGCCGCACAGCGCGCCCTGGAGATCGACGCCGAGGCGCTGCTGATGGGCAAGAACGGCGTGGACGGGGTCTACGACTCCGACCCGAAGACCAACCCGGACGCGGTCAAGTTCGACCACCTCGGCTACGGCGAGGTCATCACACGCGACCTCAAGGTCGCCGACGCCACGGCCGTCACGCTGTGCCGCGACAACAAGCTCCCGATCGTGGTCTTCGAGCTGCTGGCGGAGGGCAACATCGGACGCGCCGTCAAGGGTGAGAAGATCGGCACGCTCGTCGGGGACGCGGCCGACCGGGACTGAGCACCGACCCGCACCACCCCGTCCGGGGGACGGACGGGACGGAGGCGGGCCGGGGGATGGACAATGTCCTGCCGGTCGGGAACCGTGCAGGAAGAAGACGCGACGCAGCCGGCCGCCGCCCCACATGGAACCGCAGCCGGGCCTACTTCAAGACACGCAGGAGCAAGTGGTGATCGAAGAGACCCTCCTCGAGGCCGAGGAGAAGATGGAGAAGGCCGTCGTGGTCGCCAAGGAGGACTTCGCCGCGATCCGCACCGGCCGTGCGCACCCGGCGATGTTCAACAAGATCGTGGCCGACTACTACGGCGCGCCGACGCCGATCAACCAGCTGGCTTCGTTCTCCGTGCCGGAGCCGCGCATGGCGGTAGTGACCCCGTTCGACAAGACGGCCCTGCGCAACATCGAGCAGGCGATCCGTGACTCCGACCTGGGCGTCAACCCGAGCAACGACGGCAACATCATCCGGGTGGTGTTCCCCGAGCTGACCGAGGAGCGCCGCCGCGAGTACATCAAGGTCGCCAAGGGCAAGGGCGAGGACGCGAAGATCTCGATTCGCTCCGTGCGCCGCAAGGCCAAGGAGGCCATCGACAAGCTGATCAAGGACGGCGAGGTCGGCGAGGACGAGGGCCGCCGTGCGGAGAAGGAGCTCGACGACACCACCGCGAAGTACGTCGCGCAGGTGGACGAGCTCCTGAAGCACAAGGAAGCGGAGCTGCTCGAGGTCTGATGAACGACTCTTCCTGGGGGGCGCCGCCACAGGCCGGGTACTGGGGGCCCACCGACCAAGGGCATGGCCACGGGCACGTACAGAGCCCGGGCCACGTCCAGAGCCCTGGCCATGGGCACGTCCAGGGGGCCGCTCCGGCGGGTCCCGCATACGATGCGTATGAAGCGCCTCAGACTCGCCCCATGCCCATCGTGCCTGACGTAGCCGACCACGGCGAAAACCAGGATGACGGCCGGAGGGCTGCTCGGCTGAGCGGCCCCTCGGTCCGAAACGAGACGAATCCGGAACCCATGCCCGACGCCTCGCAGCCGGCCCCCAAGCCGCCGAAGAAGAGCGCGGGCCGCGACCTGAGTGCCGCCATAGGGGTCGGGGTCGGACTCGGCGCGGTGATCGTCGCGTCGCTGTTCGTCGTCAAGGCCGTGTTCGTCGGCGTCGTCGCGGTCGCCGTCGTGGTGGGTCTGTGGGAGCTGACCAAGCGGCTGGACGAACGCAAGGGCATCCGGGCGCCGCTCGTTCCGCTCGCGCTCGGCGGTGCCGCGATGGTCGTCTCCGGGTACGTCCGGGGCGCCGAGGGCGCCTGGGTCGCCATGGCGCTCACCACGCTGGCCGTGCTCGTCTGGCGCATGACGGAACCGCCCGAGGGCTACCTCAGGGATGTCACCGCGGGCGTCTTCGCGGCGTTCTACGTGCCGTTCCTGGCGACCTTCGTCGCGATGATGCTCACCGCGGACGACGGGCCGCAGCGGGTGCTCACCTTCCTGCTGCTCACGGTCGTCAGCGACACCGGTGCCTACGCCGTCGGCTGGCGCTTCGGCCGGACCAAGCTCGCCCCGCGCATCAGCCCCGGCAAGACCCGCGAGGGCCTGCTCGGCGCGGTCGCCTTCGCCATGGTCGCGGGGGCGCTGTGCATGGAGTTCCTCATCGACGACGGCGCCTGGTGGCAGGGCCTGGTGCTCGGCCTCGCGGTCGCTGTCACCGCCACGCTCGGCGACCTCGGCGAGTCCATGATCAAGCGGGACCTCGGCATCAAGGACATGGGCACGCTGCTGCCCGGTCACGGCGGCATCATGGACCGCTTGGACTCCCTGCTGCCCACGGCTCCGGTGGTGTGGCTGCTGCTCGTGCTGTTCGTGGGGTCCGGCTGAGCCGACCGACTTCGTCAGCGAGCCCCCGTCCGTCAGGGCGGGGGCTCGTCGCCGTCTCGGGGAGACGTCCAAGGGGGCGAAGTGGGACGATTTAGATGTACCTCCCAAAGGAGGCCATCATGGCCATCATCCGAGAGAGCATCGACGTCGACCGCCGTCCTGAGGAGGTCTACGACTACGTCATGGACACCCCGCGCATGCCGGAGTGGCAGCTGAGCGCCGTGTCCGCGGAACGCCTCGACGAGGGGCCCTTCGGTATCGGCTCCCGGGTCCGGGTCACCCGGCACATCGGTCGCCGTGTGATGCCGATGACCATGGAGGTCACGGAGTACGACCCACCGCACAGCTGGGGCATGCGCGGTGTCGACGGACCCGTCCGACCACGGGTGCACGGCGAGGTCGAGTCGTTCGACGAGGGGAAGCGCTCCCACGTGACGATCGACGTCGACGTCGAGGGCCACGGCGTCGGCAAGGTCCTGGTACCGCTCGTCGTCCGCCCCCAGGTTCGCAAGGAACTCCCGCGCAACGAGCAACTCCTCAAGAACCGGCTGGAGCACACGGGCGACTAGAACGCCTCTCTCCGGGTGCCGCGGGCGGGGCACGGGCCACCGCTGACGATCTGCGACACTGGTTGAGCCATGCCTAAGCCCGGAGAACTCACTTTCGTCGCCCCCCGCGGAGCCAAGAAGCCGCCGCGGCATCTCGCTGATCTCACTCCTGCCGAGCGCAAGGAGGCCGTCGCGGCTGTCGGGGAGAAGCCGTTTCGTGCCAAGCAGCTCTCGCAGCACTACTTCGCGCGGTACGCGCACGAGCCGGAGCAGTGGACCGACATTCCGGCCGGTGCCCGGGGGAAGCTGCGGGAGGCGTTGCTGCCCGAGCTGATGAGCGTAGTGCGGCATCTTTCGACCGACCAGGGCACTACGCGCAAGACGCTGTGGCGGCTGTTCGACGGGACGCTCGTGGAGTCCGTGCTGATGCGGTACCCGGACCGGGTGACCATGTGCATCAGCTCGCAGGCGGGGTGCGGGATGAACTGCCCGTTCTGCGCGACCGGGCAGGCGGGTCTGGACCGGAATCTGTCCACCGCCGAGATCGTGCACCAGATCGTCGACGGTATGCGGGCGCTCAGGGACGGGGAGGTTCCCGGTGGGCCCGCGCGGCTCAGCAACATCGTGTTCATGGGCATGGGTGAGCCGCTCGCCAACTACAACCGGGTCATCGGGTCCATCCGGCGGCTCACCGACCCCGAGCCCGACGGCGTGGGGCTCTCGCAGCGCGGGATCACCGTCTCGACGGTCGGTCTCGTGCCGGCGATCCACCGGTTCGCCGACGAGGGCTTCAAGTGCCGGCTGGCCATCTCGCTGCACGCTCCCGACGACGAGCTGCGCGACACCCTCGTCCCCGTGAACACGCGGTGGAAGGTGCGGGAGGTGCTGGACGCCGGGTTCGAGTACAGCGCCAAGTCCGGGCGGCGGCTGTCCATCGAGTACGCCCTGATCCGGGACATCAACGACCAGGCCTGGCGCGGTGACCGGCTCGGGCGGCTGCTCAAGGGCAAGCCGGTGCATGTGAATCTGATTCCGCTGAACCCGACGCCCGGGTCGAAGTGGACCGCCTCGCGGCCCGAGGACGAGAAGGCGTTCGTGGAGGCCATCGCGGCCCATGGTGTGCCGGTGACGGTCCGGGACACCCGTGGACAGGAGATCGACGGGGCGTGTGGTCAGCTCGCGGCCACCGAACGGTAGTCTGACCGTCGTACCAACACCTTCATATTCCGACAGGGGAGCGCCACAGCGCTGAGAGTGCGGCACACGGCCGCAGACCCTCCGAACCTGGCCCAGGTCATTCTGGGTAGGGAGATCGGTCATCACTCGAGCTGTTGCGCCCTGCCCGGGGCCACGGAAGTCCCGGGCGGGGCCGCGTCTTCTCCTGGTCATCCAGGAGGAATCCAGTGAGCAACAACAAGAAGCGGCTGACGGCCGTGGTCGTCGGGCTCGGGATGGTCAGCGGGCTGGCCGCGTGCGGGTCGTCCGGTGGCGGCCAGGGGTCCGGTGACGCCAAGACCGTGACCCTCGTCAGCCATGACTCGTGGGCCGCGTCCAAGGGGGTCATCGCCGCCTTCGAGAAGCAGTCCGGCTACAAGGTCAATGTCCTGGAGGACGGCGACGCCGGGCAGGCCGTGAACAAGGCGATCCTGACCAAGGACAACCCGCAGGGCGACGTCTTCTTCGGCGTCGACAACACCCTGCTCTCGCGAGCACTCGACAACGGGCTGTTCCAGCCGTACGAGGCGAAGGGCTCGGAGCAGATCAAGGCCGAGTACCGGGCCGACCAGGGCGAGCACCGGGTCACGCCCGTCGACACCGGCGACATCTGCGTCAACTACGACAAGAAGTACTTCGCCGATCACAAGCTGGAACCGCCGAAGAGCTTCGACGATCTCGTCAAGCCGCAGTACAAGAACCTGCTCGTGACCGAGAACGCCTCCGCCTCCTCGCCCGGCCTCGGGTTCCTGCTCGGCACCGCCGCGAAGTACGGCGACGACGGGTGGGAGGGGTACTGGAAGAAGCTCAAGGCCAATGGCGTGAAGGTCGTCGACGGCTGGGAGCAGGCCTACAACCAGGAGTTCTCCGGCTCGGCCGGCGGGAAGAAGGCCAAGGGCGATCGGCCGCTCGTCGTGTCGTACGCGTCCTCGCCGCCCGCTGAGGTTCTCTACGCCGAGCCCAAGCCGAGCAGCGCCCCGACCGGGGTCGCCGAGGGCACCTGCTTCCGGCAGGTCGAGTACGCCGGGCTGCTGAGCAACGCCAAGAACACCAAGGGCGGCAAGGCGCTGCTCGACTTCCTGGTCTCCGAGCGGTTCCAGGAGGACATGCCGCTCAACATGTTCGTGTACCCGGTGCGCGAGGGCGCCCAGGTACCGCCGGAGTTCGAGAAGTTCGGGCCGCAGGCGAAGGATCCCGAGACCCTGGACCCGGCGAAGATCGCCGAGAACCGTGATCAGTGGGTCAAGTCGTGGACCTCACTCGTACTCAAGTAGCCGGCCGGAAGCGGGGCGCGGCGGCGCGGTTCGGGCTCATCGCCCTGCCCGTCGCGTTCTTCGCCGCGTTCTTCGCCTACCCGGTCGCCGCGATCGTCGCGCGCGGCCTGAAGGTCGAGGGGGTCTGGGGGTTCGGGCGGATCGGGGAGGTGCTGGCGCAGTCCGACGTGCGGCACGTCCTGTGGTTCACCACCTGGCAGGCGTTCGTCTCCACCGCGCTCACCCTGCTGATCGCGCTCCCCGGCGCGTACGTCTTCGCGCGCTTCGACTTCCGGGGCAAGCAGGTGCTGCGGGCTGTCGTGACCGTCCCGTTCGTGCTGCCCACGGTCGTCGTCGGTACGGCGTTCCTGGCGCTGGTCGGGCGGGGCGGGCTGCTCGACGAGCTGTGGGGCGTACGGCTCGACACCACCGTGTGGGCGATCCTGCTCGCGCACGTCTTCTTCAACTACGCGGTCGTCGTACGGACCGTGGGCGGGCTCTGGGCGCAGCTGGATCCGCGGCAGGAGGAGGCCGCGCGGATGCTCGGGGCGTCCCGGCTGAAGGCCTGGCGGCAGGTGACCCTGCCGGCCCTCGCCCCGGCCGTGGCCGCCGCCGCGCTCATGGTCTTCCTGTTCACCTTCACCTCCTTCGGTGTCGTCCAGATCCTCGGCGGGCCCACCTTCTCCACCCTGGAAGTGGAGATCTACCGGCAGACCTCGGAGATCTTCGACCTGTCCACGGCGGCCGTGCTGACGCTGATCCAGTTCGTCGCCGTGGGCGCGATCCTCGCCCTGCACGCCTGGACCGTACGGCGGCGGGAGACCGCGCTGCGGCTGGTGGACGCGTCGGTGACCTCCCGCCGGCCGCGCGGCGCCGGGCAGTGGGCGCTGCTCGGCGGGGTGCTCGTGACCGTCGTCGTACTGCTTCTGCTGCCGCTCGCCGTGCTCGTGCAGCGGTCGCTGGACGCGCCCGGGTTCGGCTACTACCGGGCGCTGACCAGGGCCGACGGCGGGGTGTTCCTGGTGCCGCCGATCGAGGCGATCGGCAACTCCCTGGAGTACGCCGTCGCCGCCACCGTGATCGCCGTGGTGATCGGCGGTCTCGCCGCCGTCGCGCTCACCCGCCGGGACGCCGGGCGGTTCGTGCGCGGCTTCGACGCGTTGCTGATGCTGCCGCTCGGGGTGTCCGCCGTGACCGTCGGCTTCGGGTTCCTGATCGCCCTCGACGAGCCGCCGCTGGACCTGAGGTCCTCATGGATCCTGGTGCCGCTCGCGCAGGCGCTGGTCGGGGTGCCGTTCGTCGTGCGGACCATGCTGCCGGTGCTGCGGGCGGTGGACGTGCGGCTGCGGGAGGCGGCCTCGGTGCTGGGGGCCTCGCCCTGGCGGGTGTGGCGGGAGGTGGACCTGCCGATGGTGCGGCGGGCGCTGCTGATCGCGGCCGGGTTCGCTTTCGCGGTGTCGCTCGGGGAGTTCGGGGCGACCGTGTTCATCGCGCGGCCCGACAACCCGACGCTGCCGGTGGCCGTGGCGCGGCTGCTGGGTCGGCCCGGGGACCTCAACTATGGCCAGGCGATGGCCCTTTCGACGATTCTGATGGTGGTGTGCGCCGTGGCCCTGCTGGTGCTGGAGAGGCTCAGGACCGCCGACCGGACAGGGGAGTTCTGATGCTGCTGGCGCTGGAGGGCGCGACGGTCCGTTTCGGCGGGCGGGCCGTGCTGGACGCTGTCGATCTGGAGGTGGCCGAGCACGAGATCGTGTGTGTGCTCGGGCCCAGCGGCAGCGGCAAGTCGACGCTGCTGCGGGCCGTGGCCGGACTGCAGCCGCTCGACTCCGGGCGGGTGGCGCTCGACGGGCGCGACCAGGCGGGCGTGCCCGCGCACCGGCGCGGGGTCGGGCTGATGTTCCAGGACCACCAGTTGTTCCCGCAGCGGGACGTGGGCGGCAACGTCGCCTTCGGGCTGCGGATGCACGGGGCGTCGAAGTGGCAACAGGCAGAGCGGGTGCGGGAGTTGCTGGACCTCGTCGGCCTGCCGGGCGCGGACCGCCGGGCCGTCGCCGCGCTGTCCGGCGGGGAGCAGCAGCGGGTGGCGCTGGCCCGGGCCCTGGCGCCGAGCCCCAGGCTGCTGATGCTGGACGAGCCGCTGGGGCAGCTCGACCGGTCGCTGAGGGAGCGGCTGGTCGCGGAACTGCGCGAGTTGTTCGGCCGGTTGGGCACGACCGTGCTCGCCGTGACGCACGACCAGGGGGAGGCCTTCGCGCTGGCCGACCGGGTCGTGGTGATGCGGGACGGGCGGATCGCCCAGTCCGGTACGCCGCTCGAGGTGTGGCAACGGCCGGCTGACGCGTTCGTGGCCCGCTTCCTCGGTTTCGAGAACGTGGTCGAGGCGACGGTGGGTGCGGAGGCCGCTGACACGCCGTGGGGCAAGGTGCCGGTGCCGGAGGGCGCACCGCAGGGCACGCGGACCCTCTTGGTGCGGCCCGCCGGCGTACGCCTGGTGCCCGCCGGTGAGGGTCTGCGCTGCACGGTGACCGCCCGTACCTTCAAGGGCACCCATGTCGCCGTCCGGCTCCAGCCCGAGGCTGCCCCGCGCCTGGAGGCGGCCTGCGCGCTGCGGGCGGCGCCCGCGGTCGGGGACGAGGTCGGAGTGGAGTTCGACGCGGCGGAAATCGCCGTGCTCGACTGATCGCCGGCCGCTTACGGTGCGGGCATGACACTCCTCGCGCACGAGCGTTACTGCGCCGAAATCGCCCACCAGGTCGGCCTGTTGAGGTCGGTGGTGACCTCCGGGGCCGACCTGTCCGCCACCGTGCCGACCTGCCCGGACTGGTCGCTGGAGGAGCTGGTCCGGCACACTGGCGGCGCTCTGCGCTGGGTGGAGCTCATGGTGCGGACCCGGGCCCGGGAGGAGGTGCCCGAGGAGGAGGTGCCGGGTGGCGAGGGGCCCGAGGCCCGGGGGGACGCCGCCGCGCTGGACGCGTGGCTGGGGGAGGCGGGCGAGCAGGTCGTCGCCGCGCTGCGGGAGGCCGGGCCGGACGCGAAGGTGTGGGGCTGGGCGGGGATCCACAACGCCGGGTTCTGGGCCCGCCGGATGACGCACGAGGTCACCGTGCACCGCGCGGACGCCACCCTCGCCGCCGGACTGCCCTACGAGGTCGCGCCCGACATCGCCGCCGACGCGATCGACGAGTGGCTGCGGATCGTGGAATACGTCCAGCGGACGGACCCCGACGACGAGGCGGCGAGGGAACTGCGCGGTCCGGGCCGCAGCATCCACCTGCACGCCACGGACACCGGGCCGGAGGTGAACGCCGAGCGAGGCGAGATGAGGGTCCCCCCGCCCGAAGGGTGGGGGAGGCTGATCGTGCTCACCGAGGACGGTGTCACCTGGCGCCGGGGCCACGAGAAGGCCACGGTCGCCCTGCGCGGGCCGCTGACCTCCGTCCTGCTCGCGTTCTACCGGCGGTTGCCGCTGGACGCTCCGGAGCTGGAGGTGCTGGGGGAGCGGCAGTTGCTGGAGTTCTGGCTGGAGCGGGCGACGTTCGGGTGAGACGCCCACGGCCCGCCCCGGGGGTCACGGGACGGGCCACTTCACGGTGTCGCGCGGGTGTCAGCTGTCGCTGTTCGCCCCACGACGGCGCATGCCGAAGAACACCGCGCCACCACCCACGACGACCAGGACCGCCGCGATCCCGGCGATGATGCCGGTGTTGGAGTTGGCGCCGGTCTCGGCGAGGTTGGAGTCACCGGCCGGGCCGGGCGCGTTGCCCGCCGGCGTGGTGCTCTCGCTCTCCGACGGCGTCGGAGCCGGGGTGTCGGTCTCCTCGGCCGGCTTCGAGGGGGAGGCCGACGGGGTGGAGGGGGTCGGCGTGGCCGGGGGAGTCGAAGCCGGGGGCTCCTCCTCCTTCTTGCAGGCCGTGGCCGGGGTGACGAGGTTCGGCTTGATGTCCTCGTCGACGTACGGAGCGGCCTTCACGTGGATGCGGTACTCGGCGTTCGGCTTCCAGTTCTCGGTGAAGGTGATGGTGGTGCCTTCGCGCGAGCCCTTGACCACCTGCTCGCCGACCTTCTTGGCGTCGGCGCCGTTGTTCTGCAGGTACACGGAGACCGTCGCCGCGATGCCGGCGGGGTCCACGTCGGTGACGGTGATGACGCCCTTGTCGCCGTCACACTCCGCCTCGGCGGAGAACTCGTTGATGTTGCAGGCGAGCGCGTTGCCGGAGGCACCGAGCGCGAGCGCGGCCGACGCCGAGACGACACCGAGGATGCGCACGGCACGTGCGCGGCGGGATACGGACAGAACTGCCACGTTTGTCCTTTACAGGATGCGTAATGCGGGGGGCTGAGGCAGTGGTGACTGGGCATCAGCACTACCGGGAGACTCACAGGTTTATAAGCGCCGCATAAGTAGTGTCAACGCATATGCTGCTTGCAAGCACTTGCTTTGCCTGCTTATTAACCGCCGAGACGTTTCAACGCCTCCGGCGCCTCCTCGATCCGCTCGACCAGCGCGATCCGCGCCTCCATCGAACGCCCCCTGGCCAGCGACTGGAGCAGCGGCCACGTCGGCAGCCTCTCCGTCCAGTGCGCGCGGTTCACGAGCACCATGGGCGTCGGCTCGCCGCGCGACTCGTAGTAGTTCGGCGTCGCGTTGTCGAAGATCTCCTGGACGGTGCCGGCGGCGCCCGGCAGGAACACCACGCCCGCGGTCGACCGGGCCAGCAGGCCGTCCTCGCGGGTGGCGTTGGCGAAGTACTTGGCGATGTGCGAGGCGAACGCGTTCGGGGGCTCGTGGCCGTAGAACCAGGTCGGGATGCCGACGGAGCGGCCGCCCTGCGGCCAGCGGGTGCGTACCTCGAAGGCGGCCGACGCCCAGTGGGTGATCGACGGCGTGAA
Source organism: Streptomyces sp. NPDC008137 (assembly GCF_042957035.1). Classification (NCBI taxonomy): domain Bacteria; kingdom Bacillati; phylum Actinomycetota; class Actinomycetes; order Kitasatosporales; family Streptomycetaceae; genus Streptomyces; species Streptomyces sp. NPDC008137. Next base: position 233,283 of record NZ_JBIBHN010000007.1, read on the forward strand.
GTGCGGTGCCTTGCCGAGCAGTTCGAGCGACTCGGTGAGCATCTCGTCGTCGAACGGGGCCGCGTACGCGCCGAGGTTCGCCGCCTCCATCGCGCCCGGGCCGCCGCCGGTGGCGACCGTGAGACCGGCGCGGGCCAGTTCGCGGCCGAGCCGCGCCGCCCCCGCGTACTCCGCGGTGCCCCGGGCCATCGCGTGGCCGCCCATCACGCCCACGACCCGGACGCCGGACAGGAGTTCGTCGAGGGCGTCCGAGACGGAGTCGTCGTGGACCGCGCGCAGCATCGACGCGTAGATGTCCCGGTCGGCCTTCGTGCGCTGGAACCAGGCGTAGGCGCGGGCGTCGGGCGTGGCCTCGTAGCCGTCCGGCAGGGAGGCGAACAGCTCGTCCGGTGAGTAGACCAGGCCGCGGTACGGGTCGAAGGGCAGGTCCGGGACCGGCGGGAAGACCAGGGCGCCGTCCGCGCGTATCTTCGCGTCGGCGTCCTCGCGCATCGCGCAGCCGAGGAAGACCGCGCCCGCCGTGTCCGTGGTGAGCAGTTCGCGCGTACGGTCCGTCAGGTCGACGGCCTGGACACGGTGACCGGCGAGTGTGCCGCGCGCCGCGACGGTGGCGTCGAACTCCTCGAGCGTCTCGATCTCACGGTCGTCATGGTGGGCCGCATGGGCGGGCATCGTCTGCACCCGCCCATGCTGGCACAGCGCGTCTCAGCCCTGGACGGCCGCCGGGTCCATCCACACGACCTCGAAGGTGTGGCCGTCCGGGTCGTCGAAGGCCCGGCCGTACATGAAACCGTGGTCCTGGGTCTCGCCGGAGACGGAGCCGCCGGCCGCGACCGCCTTCTCCACGAGCTCGTCGACCTTCTCGCGGCTCTCCGAGCTCAGCGCGATCAGCACCTCGCTGCTCTTCCTGGAGTCCGCGATCTCCTTCTTGGTGAACTGGGAGTACTTCTCCTTGGTGTGCACCATCACGACGATGGTCTCGCTGATCACGACGGAGGCGGTGGTGTCGTCGCTGAACTGCTCGTTGATCGTGAAGCCCAGCTCCGTGAAGAACTTCTTGGACGCTCCGAGGTCGCCGGTGCACAGGTTCACGAAGATCATCTGCTGGTACATGCGAGGTCTCTCCCAACGGGCGCTGTGTCGTTACGCGGGGATAGACCGGGGGTCCCCGCGGAACTCATCGCGGTTCTGAGATCTTTTTTCGTACGAGTTTTCAGCGCGCCAGCGGCAGCGCCGCCAGCTCCGCGACCGTCAGGGTGAGCGGGGCGAACAGGGCGAGCAGGGCACCCGCGCGCAGGGCCGCGGCGCTGCGCAGCATGGTCGCGGGGGCGCCCAGCCGCAGCAGCGCGGAGGTGGTGTCGGCGCGGGCCTGCCGGGCCTCGACGGCGGCCGTCAGCAGCGTCGCCACGGTGCAGCCGGTCACCAGGAGCACGCCGAGGAGGGTGAGCGGACCGAGCGACAGTCCGTCCGGGGCGTGCAGCAGCACCATCGCGTACGTGGCCGACAGCACCGCGCAGACCACGCCCAGGGGGCGGCCGATGCGGGTGGCCTCCGTCATCAGGATGCGGCCGGCCAGCAGCCGCAGGGCGCCGGGGCGGGCCGACTGGAGCAGCCGGCCGCACAGGTGGGTCAGGCCGGGACCGGCCAGGGCCAGGCCGACGGCGGCCAGCGTCCAGCCCGCCATGACGCCGGGGGAGGCGCCCGAGAACGTGAGGTCGGGCGCCTTGGGGGCGGTGCGGCTCGCGTAGGTCTCCACGGCGAGCCCCGCGGCCAGGACGGTGATGCCCCAGGGGAGACCGGAGGGGGCGGCAGTGGAGGCGCCGTCGGCCGTGACGGCGTCCGGCAGCAACGTCGCCGCGGAGGCCGGGGCGTCGGTCGGTGCCGTGGCGTGCTGGGCGGCGGGCCGAGCGGGGGCCTCGATCGTGCTCACCGCGCTCACCGCGCTCACCGCGATCGCGGTGTCCGTGACGGCCGTCGGCGGAGGCGTGCCCTGCGGCCCGGCAGGAGCGCCCCCGGGCCGGGTGATCTGCCGGCCGAAGCGGCCGTACGCCCCGAAGGTGTCGAGCGGGCTGGTGCGCCGGTACGCGCCGAAGCGGCCGTACACCACTCTGGCCGCCGCGGCCGCCTTCTGCTCCTTGGGCCGCAGCGCCAGCACCACCGCGAGCGAGGCGCCCGCGGGCACGAGCGCCAGCAGCGTCAGGGCCCCCGGCAGCGGCAGGGGCCGGTCCGCCGCGAGGGCCTCGGCCGCCGCGCCGTCGAACGGCATACCCGTCAGGTCGCCCCGAAGGTGCAGGAAGAGCAGCAGGGCCAGCATCGAGCCCAGGGTGCAGGACAGGGCCGTCGTCGTCGCCGAGACGGCCATCAGGCGCAGCGGGCCGAGGCCGATCGCCGAGAGGCCGGTGCGGGGCTTGGTACCGGGGTCGGTGCGGGCCACCGCGAGGGCGAAGTACACCGTGGCGGCGAAGGGAGCCGCGCACCAGGCCAGGCGCAGCAGGGCGGCACCGGGGTCGCCGGGGTGGCCCAGCGCGTAGCCCAGGGCGCAGAGCAGCAGGAAGCCCGTGCCCGCCGAGGCCGCCGCGACCAGGAGGCGGCGCAGCTGGACGGCGGGGTGGGCGGCGCGGGTCAGACGGAGAGCGAGCACGCCGCCCGGCCTTCCGGCTCGGTGGTCTCGGCGACCGGCGGCAGGTGCACGGTCCGCACGCGCCGCCCGTCGAGCAGGAAGACCGTGCGGTCGGCGAGGGCCGCGGTGTCCGGGTCGTGGGTGGCCAGGACGACCGTGATGCCGTGCGAGCGGGCGGCCGTGGTGAGGGTGCGCAGCGCGTGGGCGCGGTCGGCGCGGTGCAGGGGCGCCGTCGGCTCGTCGGCGAACAGGACCGAGGGCGCCGGGGCGAGGGCGCGGGCGATGCACACCCGCTGACGCTCGGCCTGCTTCAGCTGGTGCGGGCGCTTGCGGGCGCCGTCGCCGACATCCAGGCGCTCCAGCCACTCCAGAGCCGCTCGCTTGGCGCGGCGCCTGCTGGTGCCGCGCAGCATCAGTGGCAGGGCGGCGTTCTCCCAGGCGTTGAGTTCCGGGACGAGCGAGGGGACCGGGTCGATCCAGCCGAAGCGGTCGCGGCGCAGCCGCTCGCGGGTGAGGGCGCCCATGGTGTGCACGGGCACGCTGTTGAACCAGACCTCGCCGCGCCGGACGGGCTCCAGGCCGGACAGGCACCGCAGCAGGGTCGTCTTGCCGCTGCCGCGGGGGCCGCTGACGGCGAGGATCTCGCTCTCCCGGACACCGAGGGAGACGCCGCAGAGCGCGGGCGAGCCGTCGTGGTGCTGGAAGTGCAGGGCGCGTGCCCAGAGCACGTCGTTGTCCGGCGGGGCCTCCATGGGCGTACACCTCGGTTCAGATCCGTAGTTCCCGTGCCATCCCCCGTGCGGGGGAACGAAGGCGGGGCCGATCAGTCACTGCGCACGCTAGGCAGCGGGAGGCGGGACGCCGGACAGCACGCGGCCCCGGGCCGCCGTTTCTCACTCGAACGGGCGACACCGGGGCTGGTGTTGATCATCCGGTCAGACCATCGGACCGGCGACGCTCAGAGCTTCGTCCACGCCTCCGAGAGGGTGGCCCGGAGGATCTGCTCGATCTCGTCGAACGTCGACTGGTCGGAGATCAGCGGCGGGGCGAGCTGGACGACCGGGTCGCCGCGGTCGTCGGCGCGGCAGTACAGGCCGTTGTCGTACAGCGCCTTGGAGAGGAAGCCGTACAGGACGCGCTCCGTCTCCTCGTCGTCGAAGGACTCCTTGGTGTTCTTGTCCTTGACCAGCTCGATGCCGTAGAAGAAGCCGTTGCCGCGGACGTCGCCGACGATCGGCAGGTCGTGCAGCTTCTCCAGGGTGGAGCGGAACGCGCCCTCGTTGTCGAGGACGTGCTGGGTGAGGTTCTCGCGCTCGAACAGGTCGAGGTTGGCGAGGCCCACGGCCGCGGAGACCGGGTGGCCGCCGAAGGTGTAGCCGTGCAGGAAGGTGTTGTCGCCCTTGTAGAACGGCTCGGCCAGGCGGTCCGAGATGATGCAGGCGCCGATCGGGGAGTAGCCCGAGGTCATGCCCTTGGCGCAGGTGATCATGTCCGGGACGTAGTCGAACTTGTCGCAGGCGAAGATCGTTCCGAGCCGGCCGAAGGCGCAGATGACCTCGTCGGACACGAGCAGTACGTCGTACCGGTCGCAGATCTCGCGCACGCGCTGGAAGTAGCCGGGCGGGGGCGGGAAGCAGCCGCCCGCGTTCTGCACCGGCTCCAGGAAGACCGCGGCGACCGTGTCCGGGCCCTCGAAGAGGATCTGCTGCTCGATCTGGTCGGCGGCCCAGCGGCCGAAGGCCTCCGGGTCGTCGCCGAAGAGCGGGGCGCGGTAGATGTTGGTGTTCGGGACCTTGTGCGCGCCCGGCACCAGCGGCTCGAACGGGGCCTTCAGGCCCGGCAGGCCGGTGATGGACAGGGCGCCCTGGGGGGTGCCGTGGTAGGCGACCGCGCGGGAGATGACCTTGTGCTTGGTGGGCTTGCCGACCAGCTTGAAGTACTGCTTGGCGAGCTTCCAGGCGGTCTCGACCGCCTCGCCGCCGCCGGTGGTGAAGAAGACCTTGTTCAGGTCGCCCGGGGCGTGGTGCGCGAGCCGCTCGGCCAGCTCGACGGCCTTGGGGTGGGCGTAGGACCACACCGGGAAGAACGCCAGCTCCTGCGCCTGCTTGAAGGCCGTCTCGGCGAGCTCGACACGGCCGTGCCCGGCCTGCACCACGAACAGTCCGGCGAGACCGTCCAGGTAGCGCTTGCCCTGGTCGTCGTAGATGTAGGTGCCCTCGCCACGGACGATGGTGGGTACGGGGGCCTTCTCGTACGACGACATGCGCGTGAAGTGCATCCACAGGTGGTCGTACGCGGACTGGGAGAGGTCCTTGCTCACGGCTATCGGGTCCTCACGGTTATCGGGTTCCCCACATGTAGGTCTGCTTCTTGAGCTTCAGGTAAACGAAGCTCTCGGTGGAGCGCACTCCGGGCACCGCCCGTATGCGTTTGTTGATGACCTCGAGCAGGTGGTCGTCGTCCTCGCAGACGATCTCCACCATCAGGTCGAAGGAGCCCGCGGTCATCACCACGTACTCGCACTCGGACATGGCCGACAGCGCGTCCGCGACCGACTCCACGTCGCCCTCGACGTTGACGCCGACCATCGCCTGTCTGCGGAAGCCCACGGTGAGCGGGTCCGTGACGGCGACGATCTGCATCACGCCCTGGTCGAGCAGCTTCTGGACGCGCTGGCGCACGGCCGCCTCGGACAGGCCGACGGCCTTGCCGATGGCGGCGTACGGCCGGCGGCCGTCCTCCTGGAGCTGTTCGATGATGGCGAGGGAGACGGCGTCCAGCTGGGGCGAGCTGCCGTTCCTGGACTCGCGGGAGGACTCGCGGAGTTCCCGCGAGCCCTTCTGGTCTGCGCTTCGACTGGCCACGAGGTCACTGTGCACGAGGTCTCGACACTTCCGCAAGCCTGGATCGATGAAATTCGTTGTTTGAGTCCCCTACTCCTGCGAATTCCGCACGATCGAAGGGAGCGGGGGTGTTGAAAACGTGGGTCGGCCGACTAGGGTGGGTGTCTCAAGTACTGGACATCCGAACTGGAGGGCCGGCAGTGAGCACCGAGCTGCGTCGTCTGCGCAACTACATCGGCGGTGAGTTCAAGGACGCCGCCGACGGACGGACCACCGAGGTGGTCAATCCCGCGACGGGCGAGGCGTACGCGACCGCTCCGCTGTCCGGGCAGGCGGACGTGGACGCCGCGATGGCGGCGGCCGCCGAGGCCTTTCCCGGCTGGCGCGACACCACGCCCGCCGAGCGCCAGAAGGCCCTGCTGAAGATCGCGGACGCCTTCGAGGAGCGCGCCGAGGAGCTGATCGCGGCCGAGGTGGAGAACACGGGCAAGCCCATCGGGCTGACCCGCTCCGAGGAGATCCCGCCGATGGTCGACCAGATCCGCTTCTTCGCGGGCGCGGCACGGATGCTGGAGGGCCGCTCGGCCGGCGAGTACATGGAGGGCCTGACCTCCATCGTCCGCCGTGAGCCGGTCGGCGTCTGCGCGCAGGTCGCGCCGTGGAACTATCCGATGATGATGGCCGTGTGGAAGTTCGCCCCGGCGCTCGCGGCGGGCAACACCGTCGTCCTGAAGCCGTCGGACACCACTCCGGCCTCGACGGTCCTCATGGCCGAGATCATCGGCTCGATCGTCCCCAAGGGCGTCTTCAACGTCATCTGCGGCGACCGCGACACCGGCCGCATGATGGTCGAGCACGACACCCCGGCGATGGCCTCCATCACCGGCTCCGTCCGCGCCGGCATCCAGGTCGCCGAGTCCGCCTCCAAGGACGTCAAGCGCGTCCACCTGGAGCTGGGCGGCAAGGCTCCCGTCGTGGTCTTCGAGGACACCGACATCGCCAAGGCCGTCGAGGACATCTCGGTCGCGGGCTACTTCAACGCCGGCCAGGACTGCACCGCCGCCACGCGCGTGCTCGTCCACGAGTCCATCCACGACGAGTTCGTCTCCGCGCTGGCCAAGGCCGCGTCCGAGACGAAGACCGGGCAGCCGGACGACGAGGACGTGCTGTTCGGCCCGCTCAACAACCCCAACCAGCTCAAGCAGGTCGAGGGCTTCATCGACCGGCTGCCCGCGCACGCGCGCGTGGAGGCCGGCGGCAAGCGGGTCGGCGACAAGGGCTACTTCTACGCGCCGACCGTCGTCTCCGGCCTGAAGCAGGACGACGAGATCATCCAGAACGAGGTCTTCGGCCCGGTCATCACCGTCCAGTCCTTCTCCGACGAGGAGCAGGCCGTGACGTGGGCCAACGGCGTCGAGTACGCGCTGGCCTCCTCCGTGTGGACCAAGGACCACGGCCGCGCGATGCGCATGTCCAAGAAGCTGGACTTCGGCTGTGTGTGGATCAACACCCACATCCCGCTGGTCGCCGAGATGCCGCACGGCGGCTTCAAGAAGTCCGGCTACGGCAAGGACCTCTCGTCGTACGGCTTCGACGACTACACGCGGATCAAGCACGTGATGACGTCGCTGGACGCGTAGTCACCGGTCAGGCGCGGCGGCCCCGGACGGTCGGTTTCCGTCCGGGGCCGCCGCGTGCTCAGGAGTTGTTCGCGCTCGACGGGCCGAAGAACTCGATCTCCGCGATGGCGACCTGCTTCTTCGCCGAGATGCCGTGGGCGGACTCGATGGTGAAGCGGACGGCGGTGACCTCGCCCACCCGGAAGGCACGCCGCTGGGGGCCCGCGCCCTGGTCGAGGGTGATCTGACGAGTCGTCTTCTTGCCGTCGGCCCCGGTGATCGTGGCCTCCACGCGGTGCGGGAGCGCCGACTCGCGGAGCTTGTCGGGGCGGATGGAGACGCCCGGCGTGATGATCAGGTCCAGGAGCCGGGTCGGCCGGTCGAAACGGGCCTCCACCCACTGGCCCTTGCCCGACTCGGAGACGCCCGGGCCCCACCAGGTGTCGTTGAGCTTGTCGAAGGCCAGGTCCGGCTTGTGGCCCGGGAAGTAGCGGGACGCGGCGTAGCGGTCCGGGGACACCTCGGCGCGCTTGGTGAAGTGGTCTCGGGTGGCCTGGATGCCCTGCGGGATGTTGATCACCAGAACGATCAGCAGGGACAGCACGATCGCGAGGCCCAGCCAGAACAGGACCCGGTCGAAGGCACGGCGCAGCCGGGGGCGGTCGCCCGCCCACGGGGCCTCCTGGCTGCCGAACGGGCCGAGCCGTCGCCACCAGGGGAGCCGGATCGGGCCGGCCGGTCCGTCGCCGGCCATGGGCATCGCGCACCGGGCGCAGAAGTGCCGCTCGGGCCGGTTGCGGGTGGCACACCAGGGGCAGGGGGCGCCGCCGTCCATGCCGTGCTCCTGACCGGGGGCGCGTACGGCCCCCGGGCGCTGCGGCTCGGGGCGGCCGGGCAGGACCGGGGTGACGGAGGGGTGCGGGTCGGGCCGGGGTTCGGGGTCGCCGACCGGGATGAGGAGGCTGCGGGCGCGGTCGGTCATGCCGTGCGTGTCGGGGCCGGAGTCGGAGCCGGAGTCGGCGTCGGCGGGGTGGTGCGGGGGCTGGGTGGCCGGGGGGACGGGCTCGGTGGGGGCGGTCTCGTCCGGGAAGCGGTCGGCCGGGGAGGGAGCGCCGGGGCCGTTGGTCTCGGGGTGAGGGGTGGTTCCGGGACCGGTGGTCGTGTCCGGGTGAGCGGTGGCGTCGGGGCGGGCGTGAGGGCCGGGGCTCGGCACGGTGGCGCCGGGGGTGCCGGGTGTACCGGGGTGGTCGCCGCGCCGGGAGGAGACCGCGCCTTCGTCGGAGGCAGGGTCGGATGCGCGGGGGGTCGTGGCGGCGGTGCGGGTGGCGCCCTGGTGCGTCGCCGTGCCGGTGCCGAGCCGGTCGCGGGGTGTGCGGGCCAGGCCCGCCCCGCCGTCCGGCCGGGCGAAGGCGTCCCAGCCGGGCTCGGGCGAGCGCGAGGAGGCACCGCCCGGCTCACCGTCGGGCCTCGCGTGGGCGGTGGGCGCCGAAGCCCTGGAACCTCCGGCGGGTCCGGTGGTTCCGGAGCCCCCGGCGGGCTCGGACGCCCTGGCCGGCCCGGTGGACCCGGGCTCGCCGGCAGTCTCCGAGGCCCGGGAGGGGCCGGAACGCTCAGCGGCCCGGCCCGGAGCGGGCGGCCCGGACGCCCCGGCCCGGGGGCCGGTGCTGCCCGCCGGGCGGTCCGTCCAGCTCAGTACCGCCCCGCAGGCGTCGCAGAAAGACTGGCCCGGTTCCGCGCGGGTGCCGCAGTCGGCGCAGTTCTGGGGGGTTGTCATGTCTCCCGGGTCCTTTCGGCGGGGGCACTGGCGGTCACCTGGACCGTGTACGGCATATGAGCGGGACGGGCGGCGGACACGAGGGTCTCCAGGCGGTAGCGGTCCGCGGGGGTCGGGGCGGGAAGTCGGAGGTGGACGTGCAGACGGGGGCGGGGCGTGCCGGGGAACGGGCCGAGCGGCCGGGCGCTCCACGCGGCGCCACCGCTCTCGGTGATCTCTGGCTCCACGCCGAACGCGAGCCGGACCGCCTCGGACAGCCCGCGCCGGGTGCCGCGGATGCGGTGCAGATACGCGGCGGCGGCCACGGCCGCCCGCAGCCGTGCCTCGGGCTCGTCGCCGGCGGTCTCCGCGCCGACCCAGCTCCCCAGCCACTGGGTGAAGTCGAGCGGGGTGAGGGACGGGCGGAAGTAGGTGTCGAGACAGTCCAGCACGCTCAGGATCGGGGCGATCACGTCGTCGAGCCCGCCGACGAACCGCTGGGCCAGGTCGTCGTCGGCGAACACCGCCGGCAGCATCGTGCCGATCGGCGAGGAGGATCCGAGGCCGTCGATCGAGCCCCTCATACGCCGCCCCCCATCAGATCACCCTTCACGAACCGTCTCCGATCACCCGGACGCGGTGGTCGAACGAGAACACCAGCGACGGCGCGGACAGATCGATCCGGTTCGTGGGCTCGCCGCGTTTGCCGGTGAGCGGGTCCGCGGGGTGCAGGACCACCTCGTCGACCAGCTCCACCCCCGGTACGCGTTGCAGCACCGCGAACACCTCCCCGGCCTGCACGGGCCGCCCGAACGGCCAGCCGGTGCCGTCCGCGCCGCCGGTCAGCGGATCGAGGTGCCGGTAGAGGGCGTCGTGCGCCTCCCGGCGCACCCGGTCGGTGTCGACACCCCGGAAGGCATGCACCGTGGCCACCACGGTGACGCCCTGGTAGTACGGCGGGCCCACCGCCAACCGGGTCCCGATCAGGCGCCGTTCGTCCAGATGCCGGGTGATGCGGTCCAGCAGCGCGTCACCGGGCACGAGTTGCTCGAAGCGCAGCCGGCCGCCGGGGTCCGGCACGGCCTGCGGCACGACCAGCACCCGTACCGCGTAGGACCCGTGCTCGCCCTCCTCGCCCTCCAGGCAGGTGATGCGAGCCGTCTCCGGGGCGGCGCGGCGGGCCAGTTCCTCGTAGTCGCGCAGCGTCACGGCACGCTCCTGGGCGCGCAGGGTGATCGGGGCCCGGACCTTCGCCTCCTCCACCGTCTCCCCGTCCACACCGCCGCGCGCCGCCTCGCGGTTGACGACCTCGGAGACGTACGGGATGGAGGTGCGCAGGACCTGAACGGCACCGCGCGCCACGTTGCCCGCGCGCCCGCCGCCCGTGCGGTAGCGGCGGGCCCGGACGGGTGCTCCCTTGGGGGCGACCATCCCGTACTGCCGCAGGGACCCGTCGGGTTCGCGCACGGCCGGGCCGAAGGCGATCTCGCCGGTCGTGGCGTCGAGGGTGACGTGCCGGTCGTACGGCCCGGAGCCCGCGAAGCTCGGGACGACCCCCCAGTCCGTCCAGCCGTCGTGCTCGGCGGTCTGCAGCAGCACCGGCGGGTCGTCGCCGACCACGGGCGCGTGCGCCAGCCGCAGCCGCTGCCCCGGCAGCCCGGTGGACTCGCCGAGCGCCTCGTCGTGCACCGTCTCGGCGTGCACGGCGGCGGTCGTGCCGCCGATCGTGAAGGCCTCGGCGGCCCGCACGGTGGGCGAGGTGGTGTAGAAGGGCTGGTTAGGCCGTGGGTCGGTCACCCGGCAGCGCAGCCAGCCGGCCTCCTGGCCGGCGTTGCGGGACAGCACATGCCCGCCGGGGATGTGCAGGACGACCTCGCCGGGCCGGTTCAGGCCGCCCGTGCCGTCCCGGTCGACCTCACAGGGCTGCCAGCCGTCCGCGGTCCACGCCTCCCACACCAGCGGCGGCTGGCGCGGGTCCACGCCGACGCCGTCCACCCGGCTGTCCAGGTCCAGGGCGACCGCGCAGTGCGGGACCGCGGCGGTCAGGCCGAACAGCACGGCGTCACCGGGCTCGGGCGACTCGGCGAAGCACAGCAGGTCCTTGTCCTCCTCGGCGAGGTCGGATGTCCGGTCGGCCATCGGCTCACCCCGGTGCTGCACCAGCAGATGACGCAACGCGCAGGGCACCACCGACAGTTCGCGCTCGGTGGCGAAGACGACGGCCTCCTCGCTCTCGGTGCGCAGCGTGGCGACCTCCGTGCCCACCGGCACCCACACCGCCTCCTCCTGCGGAGCCGACAGCCAGAACGTCACCTCGGTGCGGGCCGCGGACGGCGGGAACAGGGTGATCCCGACGAGGTCCAGGAACGCCAGGTGGTTCTTCTCCGGCACCCGGTTGAGCCGGTAGACGATCTGGTCGGCCATGTGCGCGACCGTCTCGACGAGGGTGACGCCGGGGTCGGAGACGTTGTGGTCCGTCCACTCCGGGGCGCGCTGCTGGATGTAGCGCTTGGCGTCGTCGACGAACTGCTGGAAGCGGCGGTCGTCGAGGTTGGGGGAGGGCAATGCCATCAGCGGTCGCTTTCGGGGGCGTCGGGCTCGTCGTGGGACGGAATGACGTAGAAGGGGAAGACCAGGCTGCGCGGGTTGTTGGTGCCGCGGATCGAGTACCGGACGTCGATGTAGAGGACGCTCTGGTCGGTGCCGGCGGTGACCTCGACGTCGTCGACCTCGATGCGCGGCTCCCAGCGGTCCAGGCTGGCGTACACCTCGTGCTGGATACGGCCCGCGGTCTGCTCGTTGACGGGCGCGAACACCAGGTCGTGGATCGCGCAGCCGAAGTCCGGCCGCATCGGCCGCTCGCCGGGAGCGGTCGACAGGACCAGCCGGATCGCCTCCTCGATCTCCCGCTCCCCGCTGACCAGCGCGATCCCGCCGGTCGGCCCGATGCGCAGCGGGAACGACCAGCCGGAGCCGACGAACTGCTCGGCCATCAGTGGGCCACCTGCCTCATCCTCATCCTGACGATCTTGAAGAGCGCGACGGTCGTCACGGCAGCGGATAGGGCTTGCTGTTGACCAGCACCGCGCCCTGCAGCGCGATGGTGATCGCCCGGATGCCGACATTCGCAATGGTGTTGACCTGGACCGTGCCGCCCGCGGTGAACGTCGCGGCGCCGAGCGCCTTGAGATTGAGTGCGCCCATCGCGTCCACGGTGACCGCACCGCCGAGCGACTTGAGATTGACCAGCCCGCGGCCCTGGATGTTGACCAACCCGCCGCTCTTGATGTTCACGGACCGCCTCGCGCTCAGCGTGAGATCGGTGCCGGCCTCGACCGACACCGACCGGCTGCCCTTGATCGTCACCGACCCCTTGCTGTCCACGACGATCTCGGTCTTGGTCCGGTCCAGGTTGATGACCAGTTGCTTGTCGCCGGAGGCCAGCCGGACGCCCTGCTTGCGCAGGCCGGTCTTCTGGCTGAGCAGGTCCATCCGGTTGCCGTCCCGGTCCGAGACGGTGTGCCGGCTCGCCTTCTTGCGCACGGTGTCGTGCAGCGGTACGTCGTTCACGGGCGTCGGCTTGTCCTTGCCGTTGTAGAGCCCGCCGATGACGAAGGGGTGGTCGAGGGCTCCCCGGTCGAACGCGACGAGCACCTCGTCGTTGACGTCCATGGGGAAGATGCCGCCGCCGCCGAGGCCGCCCCACTGCACGGTCCGCGTCCAGTCGCTGACATAGCTGTCGTCCAGCCAGGGGAACCGCAACCGGACCCGCCCCTGCTTGAGCGGGTCGTTCACGTCGGTGACCAGGGCGTTGGCCACGCTCGGCAGCCGCGGCGCGCTCTCGGTGCCGCCGGAGGCGAGCCCGTACAGCGACCGCCACTGCCGTCCGCTGACCGTCACCCAGGCCTCGTAGTGCCTGCCGTCGCCGAAGACATGCCGTACGGACGTGGCCGTGTACTTGCCCTCGAAGGGCTGCCCGACGTCCGAGAGCGTGACCGGAACCCCCGGGCGCAGCTTGGGATTTCCGCGCGCGACGACCTCCAGCTCGGCGAACGAGGAGGTGAGGTCGTCGGCGAGGGCGTCGGCGGCGAACTTCACCTCGTTCTGCCGGTCGTACGGCGTGCTCGTCTCGACCAGCTTGGCCGGCTTGAACTTGCCGGCCGCCGCGCCGGGTGTCGTGCCGATGCCGATGCCCGGGTTGTCGGTGGCGGGTGCGGTCGCCGTCAGCTTCTTCTTCGTCGTGACGTCCCAGCCCCGCGACTCGACCTTGCCGACCTGGTCGGCGGCGGTGACCGCGGACCGCAGCCGCAGGATGTCGTGCCCGGCCTGCAGCACGAACGGGCTCTTGTCGCCGTCGGTCTGCGGCGAGGGCGCCCCGGACGACGGCTTCGGCTTCACGAACTGGAACTTGCCGTCCGCGTCGAGGGACATCACCATCTCGTTCTCGTCGGCGAGCCGGGCGAGGAAGTCCCAGTCGGTGACGTTCGACTGGCTGATGAACTCGTACACCGTCTTCGTCGACTGCACCCGCCCCACCGGCACCCCGCCCTGAGCGGCGAGCTTGCGTGCGATGTCGGACGCGCTCTGGTTGCGGTAGGCGGCCACCCGGCGGCGCCGCAGCAGCCGGTGCCCGAGGTCGTAGCCGCGGATCACGGTGAAGGTGCCCGTGCCGTCGTAGTCGGCCTCCAGACCGGTGACCTCGCCGGTCAGCAGCGGGTCGGCGGCGCCCTGGCCGTCGGACACCGGCGTGATGACCACCGGCGTGCCGAAGGTGACCTTCAGATCGCGCAGGAGGATCCGGTACGGGTCCCGGAACGTCAGCCGGAACGCGGCGGGTACCCCGGCGCCCTGGTCGACGTGGCTGTCGACCAGCGCCCGGGCGAAGTCGGGCGGCAGCTTGGCGCCCCCGAGCTTCACCTCGACGACGTTGGAGAACGCGGACTGCACCATTAGGGACGTACCTCCTCGGCGGCGGGCAGCACCAGTTCCGCACCGGCGGGCAGCCGGGACGGGTCGTCGATGCCGTTGGCCTCGGCGATCGAGCGCCAGGCGGCGGCGTTGCCGTACTCCCGCCAGGCCAGCGACTGCAGCGAGTCGCCCGCCACGACCCGGTGCACGCGCTGCGCGGTGAGCGCGCCCGACGTCGGGTTCTGCCTCTTGGTCTTGCTGGGGATCTCGTGCAGCTGAAGCCGGCAGGTGGCCCGGATGGGCACCCCGGTCGTGCCGAAGAGGGAGTACGTCGCCTCCACCGAGCTCACATACGCCGTGAACCGGGCCGTGGAGAACGACCCCCACTGGAACACCACCCAGGGCGGCGACGGCTGCTTCGCGGCGATGCTGGCGTTCGTCACCTCGCAACAGGCGAGCAGCGACTCCACCTTCTTCAGCACGGTGTTGCCGGTCGGCTTGGCGGAGGAGTCGAGGAAGATCTCCACGCTCATCTCCCGCGCCTCGGCGCCCATGAACTCCGGCAGGGAGCCGTCCCGTTCGATCTGCGCGGGCGTCGACTTCCACTGGGCTCGGCGGGTCAGGGAGAGCTGCGCGGGGTTGAAGTCGAAGCCGAAGGTCTTGATGATCCCGCCGGGCGTGGTGCTCTTGCCGACGGGCGGTTCGTGGATCGCGAGCGTCGCCCTGACGAGGCTCTTCCCGGCGCCCTTGCTGCTTGCTCGTGCCATGCTTTCGTCCCGCCCCTTCAGTCCGTGAACCCGTGGTGGGTGATCTCCAGGACCTCGGTCGCCACGGCCGGGTTGGCGGGGTCCAGGCTGGGACCGCTCCAGCTCACCGGCAGTACGTCGATCAGCCCCCAGCGGGCCACCTCCGAACCGTCCGCGCGCAGTGCCGCGATCTGGGCGGTGGGCCGCTTGATCCCTGTCTGCACGGACGAGATCCACTTGGCGACCTTGGTGGTGTCCGGGGTGAGGGGGCGGGTCAGCCGGATGGTGGAGAAGGTGACACGGGTGGGCAGCTGCCAGACGAACCCGTTGTTGCCGCCCTCCTGGCGCTGCTCGACCTCCACCTGGGACGACAGCCCCTCGCATCCGTTGAAGTAGCCGAGGCTCTCACCGTCGATGCTGAGGGTGAACCAGATGGTGGAGCCCGGGTCCTGGCGGGACATCGAGGGCCTTTCTGTGTCAGTGGCGGGGGTCGCGGAGTCTGCCGATCCGCTCGCGGTCCATGCGGAGTTCCGCGCGGATCAGCCGGGTGATGCGGCCGATGAGGCGGTGGACCAGTTCGTCGAGCTGGAAGTCGGTGAGCTCACGGGGGTCGAAGCCGCCGTTCGGGATCTCTGTGTAGGGGGGTGGGGCGGATTCGGAGTACGGGGGTGGGGGGTTCTGGGGTGGTGACGGAGGTGTGTACGGAGGTGTGTACGGGGGCGGTGCGGTGGTCTGAGTGTTGGCCTGGGTGGTGCCGGGGGTGAGGGTGTGGGCGATGGTGGCGGCCGCGGCGGATGCGAGGGCGCCGGTGGTGTTCTTCGGGGCGTTCTTGGTGGTCGTCTTCGGCTTCTTCCAGAAGCGCTGGACTACGGGGAGGGGGGCGGTGGCGGATGGAGCGGCGGGGGCGTTGGCGGCCGGGGGCGCCGGGGTTGTGCTTGCCGGGGCGCCGAGTGGGGAGCGGCGGGGCGTGGTGGGGGTGGCAGGGAGGGGTGGGGCCGGCTGAGGGGTGATCGGGGCGCCGATGCCGAGGCGGGGGGTGTGGTGAGTGGTGACGGGGGGCTGTGTGGGGCCGGGTGCTGTGGTGGGAGGTAGTGCCGCTCGCAGAACGGTGGGTGGTGAGGGTGGGGTGACGGTTGCCTTGGTGGTGGGTGGTGCGGGTGTGGGTGCGGCTGCTGGTGCAGGTGGTGTGGTTTGGGTGGTGTGGGGCGGCTGTGGTTCGGGCCTCGTGGGGGATGGGGTGACGCCGGTGAGTGTGGCGGCAGGCCTGTCGGCGGGCGGCCGGGGCGGTGTGGTGGGGGAGTTGGCCGGGCTGTTGTGGGCCGGGGCTGGGGCTGGTGCGGTCTGTTGGCGTTGGACCGTTGGGGCCAGGCTGGTGCTGGTGCTGGTGCTGGTGCTGGTGCTGGTGCTGGTGCTGGTGCTGGTGCTGGTGCGGGCAGGTGCGGGGCGGGGTGGCGCGGGGGTGCCTGGCGTCGGTGTGGTGGCGGTGCGGTGGGGAGTGGTGCCGCCGGAGGGTGTCGTTGTGGTGGCGCTGCCTGGCTGTGTGCGTGGGGGTACGGCGGGGGTGCCCGGCGGTGGTGTGGGGGTGGTGGGTGTTGCGGCACCGTTGCCGGGCTGGGGGCGAGGCGGTCGGGCTGGGACGGGATCGGCTGTCGGCGGTGTGGGACCGCTGGTGGGTGTGGCGGGGGCGGGGGTGGTCTCGCCGGTGGGTGTGGTGGTGCTGTCGCCGGGCTGGGGGCGTGGGGCGGGGGTGCCTGTCGGGTGGCTGTCGCGGCCGGGAGCCGGTGTGGAGTTGCCGGTGGGGGACGTCGTGGCGGCGTTGCCGGTGGGTGACGGCGTGGCGGCGTTGCCCATGGGCGGGCGTTGTGGTGTGCGGGTGGGGGCGGTCGGGGGGTGAGACGGACCGGTGCCCCTGGGGGCGGTCGGGGGCTGCGGCCGGGTGGAGGCGGCCGGGCTTCGCTGGACGGACGGAGTCGGTGCGGCTGCGGCTGCGACCGTGTTGCGCGGGGACTTGCTCGGCATCGACGGAGTGCCGGTGGGTCCTTGCGCCCCGGCCGGTCTTGACGGCGGGGTCACCGCACCCGGCCGGGGCTGTGTGAGTGCTGCATCCGCAGCAGGGCTGGTCGTCGTACGGCCCGCGACGGCTGGGATCGACGGGAGATGGTCGCTTTGTGCGGCGGTGTCCGGGGCTGCGGCGGCAGGTGCTTCAACTTCCGGCTTGCTGATGCTCGTTGAAGGCCTCTCGGAGCTCGCGGTCCGCCGCGTCGCCGGGAGTGTCCGGCGCTGTACCGGTGCCGCTCCTGCCTGCGTCCTCGTCAGGGAGTGGGTCCGGGACGGCCGGCTGCTCGCCGGTACGGGCTTCACTTCGATGCCGGGAACCGGGAGCGGTGCGGCGAACTCCTCCCGGACGGCCGGCGGTATCGGGGACACCACGGCCACGGCCGGAGCAGCCGGAGCAGCCGGAGCAGACGGAGTGACGGGAGCTGTCGTACGGGCGGTCGCGGTACGTGCGGCTTCCGGAGCCGGCAGCGACCCGCCGCGCGAAGGTGTGGAGTTGCTCGTACCCAGCCGCTGCACCACCGGCGCGTGCGCCCGGGCAGCTTTCGCGACCCTGCCGGCTTCCACACCTGCGGCACGCCCCGGCGTCATGCCGGCTTCCGCCGCACCGCCGGCCCGCTCCGAGCCCTCAAGGTCCTCGGACGCACCGGCGCCCTTCGACGCCCCAGCATTCTGCGAGGCCCCGGGAGTTCCTGAGGCCGGGGGAATCCTTGATCCTCCGGTGCCCTTCGAAGCCCGGGGAATCTCCGAGGTCTCGGCGTTCTTCGACGCGGTGGAAGTCCATGAGGCCTGGACAGTCTTCGAGACCGCGACGCCCCTCGTGGCCCCGGGAACCTCCGAGGCCCCGGCGTTCTTCGAGGCCCTGGCTGTCCCTGAGGTTCCGGGAACCTTCGAGTCCCCGGCACTCTTCGGAGCCCTGGGAAGTCCTGCCATTCCGGGAGCCTGAGCCCCTCGGGCACCCCTCGGAGCCCCAGGAGTTCCCGAGCCCCCGGAAGCCATCGAACCGCCAGCACCCTCCGAACCGCCGGCACTCTCCGAAGCCCCGGCACCCTCCGAGCCCCCGAGCACCTCCGAGCCTCCCGAAACTCCGGCGACGCCCCCGGCCCTGGCGGTACCGGCACCGGTACGGCCACCGGAACCGGCGATACCACGGGCGCCGGAACGGGGACCGGGACCGTCGATGCCACGAGCACCAGCACCAGCCACGCCACTGGCACCGCCACCGGTACTTCCAACCGGCCCGGCCACGCCACCGTCACCGGCACCCGCACCAGCAAGGGCGGCCCCGCCGACCCCAACCGCCCTCCCCGGAATCTCCCGCAAGGGCACAGCCGGTGCCCGCTGCGCCACCGGCTCCGGGCCGGTCAACGGCAGCGTTCCCGTGGGGCGTTCGAGGCCGAACACCGGTCGGCCCGCTGTCGGGTGGGAGCGGTCGCCGAGCAGGGTGTGCGACTGGCCGTCGAGGACCGCGGGCGACACCGTGCCCGCGAACGACGGGTTCTGCCAGGTCGGCAGGCGTCCACCGAACCCCCTGTCCGCGACCCCGGCCTCCCGCCCCGGGGCCAGGGCCCGCTGGATCGACGGCAGCCTCGACCAGGCGGCGCTCACCACAGGCCCGGCACCCGCAGGCCCGGCTCCCGCAGGCCCGGCTCCCGCAGGCCCGGCACCCGCACCCGTATTCGCGGAACCACCCTCCACCGGCGCCGCCTCCGCGGCAGCGCCGCCGTCGTCCCGCCGTCCCCGCAACCGGTCCAGGAACCCCATGCCTCAGTCCTCCGCCCCGGCCCGCGTGACCAGGGACGCGATCTCGGCCGTGTAGCGGCGGCGGTCGCGGTGTTCCAGGTCCAGGATCTCGTCCATGCTCCAGTGGAAGTGGTAGGCGACGTACGCGATCTCCTCGTGCAGCCGGTCGGTCGCGTACGTCACGATTCCCCCAGGCGGCTCCCGCCGAGTTCCACCTCGAAGGGCTCCGCGCAGTGCGGGCACTCCACGGCCGCGCGGGTGTGGCCCTCCGCGTTGATCTGGCGGTAGAAGTCCTGGAGGAAGGCGAGGTCCGAGGCGAACATGTTCTCCACGGTCCCGTCGTGCACGTTCGGCAGCGTGCCGAGCCGGGTGATGACCCGGCCCAGCAGCACCACCGACAGGAACGCCGGGTTCTCCTGCACCCGTACGTCCCGCAGCGGCACCAGTTCGTCCCGGGCCGTCGACAGGCGCATCACACCGTCGCGGTGGACGGTGCCCGTCTCGTCGACGTACCCGCGCGGCAGCTGGAAGGGGAACTCGGTGCGCAGTTCGTGCTGTTGCCGCACAGGGGCCGGGCCGGGTACCGCCTCCGCCCCCGCATCCGTGGCGGGGGCCGGCGCCGCCACCTCGGCGCCACCGGCCCTGGCAGCCGTACGCCGCATTACTCGATGTCCAGTTCTTCGAACACGATGGTCACGGTCTCGGTGAGCGCCGACGCCTCGCCCGCCTTCACGGTGCTCGTGTCGATCTTGCTGCACCACGCGTTGCGCATGTTGTAGCGCTTCACCGGGTTGCTCTGGTAGTCCATCATGATGATGGACGCGTTCTTGCGGGCCGTGCTCATCTGGCCGGTGATCGACTGGTTGATCCACTCGGTGAACGCGGCCGACTGGGTCATACCGCGGACGACCGTGCAGGTCCCGTTCTTCTTCACGCCCGGCAGGTTCACGACCTTGTTCTGGCCGTTCTGGGTGTTCTGCTGGTACGTGATGACGTCCTGCTCCATGGACAGGCCGCTGACCTCGGCGAGGTACTCGACCATGACGCCGTCGATCTGCAGCCCGAAATTGTGTGAGGTGAGGGAGTCACCCGGCGAAAGGCTCATGTGCTGTTCGCAGTCCTTCTAGGGGGTCTTGGTGGATGGCGGGTGTGCGGCCGGGCTACTCCTCCAGCTCACCGCCGCCGCTGGAGAACTGGGCCAGCCTGAAGATCACGAACTCGGCGGGCTTGACCGGGGCGATGCCGATCTCGCAGACCACGCGGCCGACGTCGACCGACTCCGGCGGGTTCGTCTCGTCGTCGCACTTGACGTAGTACGCCTCCTCGGGGCGCTGGCCGAACAGGGCGCCGTCGCGCCACTCGTTGACCAGGAACGCCGAGATGTTGCGCCGGATCCGGGCCCACAGGTTGTGGTCGTTCGGCTCGAACACCACCCACTGGGTGCCGATCAGGATCGACTCCTCCAGGTAGTTGAAGTACCGGCGGATGTTGAGGTAGCGCCAGGCCGGGTCGGAGGAGAGGGTGCGGGCGCCCCAGACGCGGATGCCGCGGCCGGGGAAGGCGCGGATGCAGTTGACGCCGATCGGGTTGAGCAGGTCCTGCTCGCCTCGGGTGATTTGCAGTTCGAGGTCGACGGCGCCGCGTACGACCTCGTTGGCGGGGGCCTTGTGCACGCCGCGCTCGGAGTCGTTGCGGGCCCAGATGCCGGCGACGTGGCCGCTCGGCGGCACCAGCCGGGAGTGACCGGTGGCCGGGTCGAAGGTCTTGATCCAGGGGTAGTACAGGGCGGCGTACTTGGAGTCGTAGCCGGCGGTCTCCTGGCGCCAGACCCGGATCTGGCGGGCGTTCATGCCCGGCGGCGGGTCGATCACGGCGACCCGGTCGCCCATCAGCTCGCAGTGCGCGATCAGCCCGAGCTGGACCGCCTTGACGGCCTCCAGGCCGATCGCGCCGCGCTGGTAGGCGGCCATCAGGTCGGGGACGGCGACCATGGACACCTCGTCGACGGCCTCCAGGCCGCCGAAGCCGGTGCGGTCGGCGGAGTCGCCGAGGTACTGGGCCGGACCCGGGTGCGCGGCGTCCGGGTGGTTGTCGGGAGCGGCGGCGGGCGCGGGCGCCGGGGCCGCGAGGGCCACCGTCTGGTTGTCCGGGCGGGCCAGCTGCGCGGCCGGCGCGGCCTCGGTGACCGTGATGAGCTTGGAGCGCTCCTTGACCTGCGTGACGACGTAGTTGCGGCCGCCCTTCTTGGCGGTCACGTCGAACGTCTCGACCGGCTTGTCGCCGTCCTTGACGATCAGCTTGAACCGCTCGGCGGGACCCTCGCCCTCGGGGTCCGCGACCTCGACGCTCAGATCGCCCTGCGCCACCGCGGTGACGGCGAAGGCGCCGAGCTGCCTCGGCTCGCCCGCGGGCAGCGCGGCGGGGGCGTTGCCGGCACGGCCGGTGACGGCGGCGGGGCCCTGGCCGGACTCGGCGGGAGGAGCGCCCTCCGCGGAGCCTCCCACGCGGACGACGTAGGCGGCGGAACCGCCGTTGTTGAAGAAGCCGTAGACGGAGTGCGCGAGGTAGTACCCGTCGGTGAACTCACCGAAGGCCGCCACGTACTGCGTCCAGTTGGTCACCAGTGTCGGCTCGTTCAGCGGTCCGGTCGGCGCGAGTCCGACGAAGGCCGCCACCGACGTGCCCACCCCCTCGATCGGGCGCGAGCCGCTGGCCACCTCCTCGACGTAGACGCCGGGCGACAGGTAGGACGGCATGCTCTGCTCTCCTCGGGGTACGAGACACGAACAGCCCTCACCCTCGCGCGCGCCGGACCGGCGCGGGAACGGCCCCCGGTGCCGAAGCGCGGGCAATCCCTTTGCCCGCAAGGGCAGTCACCGAGGTGCCCCGGCCCTCGTCACGCGGGCCCTGCCCGTATCTCTGCCCTCGTGGCCTTCCCGTTTCACCTCCACGGCGGGTGAGACTGACGGGTCAGCCGTCCGGTGACGAGTCGAGTGCCGAAGGGAACGCCGTGCACGCACACGGAACAGGGGGCAGGCGGGCCGCCCGACCGCGGCGCGAAGGCGCCCGGTGTGCCGGCGCACCCGATGCCGGCGCTCCAGCGCATGGCCGGGAACGCGGCCGTGGCCCAGGCCGTGGCGGAGGAGCGGCGCGAGCACGACGCGCACCGCGGGCACACCCCCTCCGTGCAGCGCCGCGCCCTGGTGCACGCCGCGCCCTCAGGAACGCCGACTTCTACGCCCAGTTCGTCCTGACGGCGACCGGCGCTCCGACACCCCGGACCTGACGGCCCGCGCCGTGGCCCGTTCGGCCCTCTCATCCTGCCCTTCAGCCTCCTGACGGGCCGTGGACAGCCCGGCTAGCGTCGCGACGTGAGCCTGTGGACATCCCTGGAACCCGCCTCCGCGACCGTCGACCCGGGCAGCAGCACGCGCGTGCGCCTGCGCCTGCGCAACACCGGTGACGTCGTCGACGAGTACCGCTTCGAACCGGTCGGCCCCGTCGCCCCCTGGACGACCGTGGAGCCGGCGTCCCTGCGCCTCTACCCCGGCACGACCGGCACGGTGGAGCTGACGTTCGCGCCGCCGCGTACGCCGGACGCCACGGCGGGCCCGAACCCGTACGCGGTGCGGATCACGCCGACCGAGCACCCCGAGGCGACGACCGTCCCCGAGGGGAACCTGACCATCACGCCGTTCACCGAGGTGCGGGCGGAGCTGGTGCCGCCCACGGTCAAGGGGCGGTTCCGGGGGCGGCCCCGGCTCGCCGTCGACAACGTGGGCAACACCAAGCTGACCGCGTCCCTGAGCGGCAGCGACAACGGCGACGAGCTGTCGTACGACATCCACCCGGCCAACGTGCAGATCGAGCCGGGCCGGGCGGCGTTCGTCAAGACCACGCTGAAGCCCAAGAACATCATCTGGTTCGGGTCGAAGGAGCAGCGGCCTTACACCCTCGCCGTGCAGCGGTCCGGCGCCACGGCGATGCCCGTGGAGGGGACGTTCGTGCAGCGCGGGTTCCTGCCGGGCTGGCTGGCGACCCTCTTCGGGATCCTGTTCGCCCTCGCGTTCACCTTCCTCATGCTGTGGCTCGCCTACAAGCCTCCGGTCACCACCAAGGCCGACGCGTCGCCCGTCGGCGCCGGGGCCACCCTCGAACCGTCCCCGACCCCCACCCCGGCCCTGACCTCGGCGCCGCCCCCGTCGCCGACGCCCGAGGAGCAGGAGTCCCAGGCCGGTGCGGGGGAGGGCGGCGGGGGTGCCGCACCGCCGCCGCCCGCCAAGAAGAAGCCGAAGCCCGCTGTGCCTGCGATGAACGTCCTGCTGTACAACCCCACCACCAAGAAGTGCGCGGCCGCCCCCGAGAACAAGGCCGACGCACCGGTCAAGCAGTTCACCTGCGACGAGACCGGGCAGGACAACCAGCGGTGGAACCTCGAGGTGAAGTACAAGAACAAGGGGCCGGGCGGGCACGCGCTCTTCCAGATCCGCAACGTCAAGGACCAGCTCTGCGTGGACCTGCCGTACTACGGGGCGGCCCCCGTGCCGTCCGGGATCACCGAGTACCCCTGCGACGGCACGATGAAGGACAACCAGCTGTGGTGGATCGACAAGCAGGAGAGCGGGGCCTACTGGATCCGCAACTACGCCAGCAACAGCAAGTGCCTGGACGTGTCCGGCTACAGCAGCGGCGGTGACGGCAGCAAGCTCACCCTGTTCCACTGCTCCAACACGGACGACCAGGAGTGGAAGATCGTCCAGCCCTCGGACGGCTGACGGCCCGGCCGGCCGCTACCAGGTGCCTTCCCCCGGCACCAAGCGGCCGGCCTTGCGGTACTCACGGCGGGCGCCCTCCAGGAGGTCGTCCGCCGTCACCGTGTCCCCCCGCCCGGCGGCCAGGTACGCGGCGGTCACCACCGCGCTGCGGATGGAGCCGCCCGCCAGTTCGAAGCCGGTCGCCACCGCGTCGAGTTCGATGCCGTCCGCGCCGGGCACGTGCGAGAGGCTGTGCCGCCACAGCGCGACGCGCTGCCCGGCGTCCGGGAACGGGAAGTCGACGATCAGGTCCAGGCGCCGGGTGAACGCCTCGTCGATGTTGGCGCGCAGGTTGGTGGTGAGGAGCGCGATGCCGTCGAAGGACTCCAGCCGCTGGAGCAGATAGGCGCTCTCCAGGTTGGCGTACCGGTCGTGCGCGTCCTTGACCTCGGACCGCTTGCCGAAGACGGCGTCGGCCTCGTCGAAGAGGAGCACCGCGTCCGTGCGGTCGGCCTCGGTGAAGATGCGTTCCAGGTTCTTCTCGGTCTCGCCGACGTACTTGTCGACGACGGACGACAGCTGGACGACGTAGAGATCGAGCCCGAGGTCGGCCGCGACGACCTCCGCCGAGAGAGTCTTGCCGGTGCCGGACTCGCCGGCGAACAGTCCGAGGACGCCCCGGCCCCGGCCGCCGCCCGCGCTGAGCCGCCAGTCGCCGAGGACCCGGTCGCGATGGCGGGCACGCAGGGCGAGCTCCCGCAGCTGGGTCAGGGGCCCGTCGGGCAGGACGAGGTCCCGCCAGTCCACGTCGGGCCGGATCCGGCGGGCGTGCTGCTCCAGGCCGGAGGCGGACTGCTGCCGGGCGGCGAGGCGCAGATGGGCGGGGGAGAGCGGGGCCCCGTCGAACTCGGCGAGGCTCCGGGCCGCGCGAGCGGCACGGGTGATGTGGTCACCGGCCAGGTGGTACGGGGCGACGGTGGCGGCCAGGTCGAAGCCGGGTTCCCCGCCGAGGGCGGCCGACCAGGCGTCCACCGCGCCCGCGCGCCGTGCGGGCGCCTCCAGGACGAGGGGATCCTGGTCGCACCACTGGGGGTCGTACGGCCGGGACCCGGTCACCAGCACGGTGACGTCGACCGCCTCGGCCAACTCCCGGAACAGCGCCTCCGGTTGCTCCGGCAGCCCCGTGACGACGACCGCCCGGTCACTCAGCCGGGCCTCCCGCAGCAGGTCCGGGACGCGGTCCTCGGGGCCCGTGAACCGCACGGCCGCCACGCCCGCCGCGCGCAGGGCGGCGGTGACACAGGGCAGCCCGTCGCCCTCTCGGCGCTCGCGCAGATACACGGTGGGCGGGGGACCGGAGCCCAGCCGGTCGGCCAGCCGCCGGGCGATCCGGGCGGCTTCGTCGTCCGGGCCGGGGAGGTCCGTATCCGGTTCCGGTGCGGGCAGTATCCGCAGCTGCCCGGCGAGTGACACGTCGGGAGTGTCGTCCCCGAGCAGGTGGGACACGACACGGTCCGGTACGCGCAACGCGCGGCTGAGAAAGGGGCGTTCGGGCTCCTCCACGCTGAGCAGGCCGAGCGCGGACAGCGGGGCCGTGGGATGCAGCCGGGCCCGTCCCCCGGGCAGGTGGACGGGAACGCCGCACAGGTCGAGGGCGAGGGCGACGGTGGCCCGCCGGCGGCTGACGTCGTCGTTGAGATAGCCGTACAGCGGCTCGAAGCCGCGGTCCAGGTCAGGGGCGAGGGCGATGAGGAGCAGGGCGGTGTCGAGCTCGGTCAGGCGGAGCCGGGCGGAGAGGCGGGCCAGACGGTCATCGGGTCGCACGCCGGGCCCGGGGCGGTCGAGCGGCAACGGCTCGGCCGGGCGCAGCAGATGCCGTACGGCCTCCTCCGACAGGTACAGGCCGCGCAGCGGGTCGCCGGCCGTGGGGTCGTCGGCGGACCGGTGCTCCACCAGCAGGGCGACCCGGTCCCGCAGCTCGGCGAGGCGGGAGAGGAGTGCGGGGGCGGGGATGCCGGACGTCTGCGTGGTCATGTCGTGCGGTTCAGTCCCCGGTTCCCTCGCGCGGCCTTCCTGGCCTCCCGGGCCTCTTGGGCCGCCGCCACCTGCCGTGCGCTGTGCGCGCGTTCCTCGGTCCGCGGCTGCGTGTCGTCCACGGTGCGGACCCGGACCGCCACGCCCTCGGTGACGGGCGGACCGGCGTCGTACTCGGGGTAGGCCGGGAAGGGAGCGGTGATCACCAGGTCGAGGGACGGCTTGAGTTCGCCGCCGAGCGCGGACCAGATCTCCGCGAGGGAGCGCGACTCGGTCTGGGTGCCGGCCACGGACATCGGGATCGTCATGCCCAACGCGCCCAGGGAGCCCGGAAGTTCGGAGGGCCCGATCAGCTCGCGCGGGATCAGCGTGGCCAGCACCGCGGACAGCAGCCGGTGTTCGTCCTGGGGCTGCTTCGTCCACGCCGTGACCAGGTACGACAGCCGGAACCAGCGGGGCGGCTGCCGGTGCTTGACGACGATGTCCCGTTCGTCGTGGATCGGGAGATGGCCCCGCTGGCGTCGGGCGACGTCCTCCCGGATGTCGTACAGATAGGCGTTGATCGTGGGCGCGTTGCGGCGGGCGGCCCAGTCACGGGTCGGCGCGTCGAGCGCGACGTCGATGCCGGAACCGGCCAGTGCGCCGCCGCTGAGCAGGTTCTTGAGAACCTCGTCCACTTCGTGGATCACCGATGTGCTCCCGTTCCCGCCCTGCCGTGTTCGCCCTGCCGTGCTGTGCGCCGCCGTAGCCGATCCTGCCCTGCGCCCTGCCCCGGCCCGCAGGGACGCCGGGGACGGCGGCGGGGCAGAAAGCGCTGCCCGCGAGGGCGACTTCGGATGCCCGTTCGGTCAGATGTAGCCTTCCCGCAGGGCATGGGCCACGGCATGGGCCCGGTTACGCAGGTGCAGTCGGGTGGTCAGCCCGTGCATCACGTTCTTGACGGTGCGTTCGGAGTAGGACAGCTTGCTGGCGATCTCACCGGTGTCGAGTCCCTCGGACACCAGCCGCAGTACGTCCACCTCACGGGGTGTCATCCCCGAGGCCGGAGCGCCGGTACGGCCGGCGGCGCCGCGATGCAGGGTGCCCACCTGGCTGATCAGCCGGCCGAGCAGATCGGCGGGCAGGTCCCCGTCGCCCCGGGCGGCCGCGAGCACGGCCTGCACCAGCCGGGTCGCGGTGGCCTCGCGGCGCCACACGATGGCACCGACCCCGCACTCGATCACGTCGAGCAGCTCCGTCTCCCGCAGCGCTGACACCACGAGCACCGCCCGCGCGCCCTCGCTGCGCACCAGCCGGCGCAGCCGGGTCAGGGCCGTGTCGTCGAGGATGTCGTCGATGAGCAGGGCCACCGTCCCGGGACCCGACTCGGTCTCCTCCCGAAGCTCGATCTCCGGGAACCGGCGCAGCTGGCTGAGCGCTCCCTCCCGCGATATCGGATCAGTGGCGTGCACCGCCACGGGTATCCGGGACGCGGATTCGGCCGTGCCGGGGCGTGTGGTCCGCGATGAGCTGAGCAACCGTTTCCCCTATGTCCGCGTACGCGCCACCTCGGTGGGGCCGGTGGCGGATGTGCACTCCTCACCCTTCTGGGGCGGACGGTCCGGCCGCAATCGTGGATCACCACGAGACACACCACGAGATCGGCCCCGAGCCGACCACGAGACCGCAGCCGGCCGCAGGACGGCCGTGCGGTGACGGCCCGTCCGGTTCCGCCGGGGCCGGAACTCGCCGCCGTGGCCCTCGTCACGGCACCCGCCCCGGGCGCACGGCGTCCTCGACGGGGGAAGACGCCACGTCCGACCAGGGAGGCAGGAATGCCCGATCCTCAGCCCGAGCGGTCCCGTCCCGCGCAGCCGGCCGAACACCGGGAGGCCGCCGCCCTGCTGTCGGCCGGGATCGCACGCGCCCGGACCGGGACGGGCGGCCTCGTGCTGGTGCGCGGAGCGACCGGCACCGGCCGGACCAGCGTCCTGGAGGCAGCCGCGGAGGCCGCCACCGCACAAGGCGTGCGGGTGATGCGTGCCCGTTGCTCGCCGGGATATGCGGGCGGGCCCTTCGCCGCCGTGCTCCAGCTCCTCGGACCCGTACCGGACCCGGGGCGGTCCGACCCGGCCGGCGGCGAACGCGAGTTGGGCGCCCTGTTCCGGCACGCGCTGCGCTCGTACGCCGCCGAGTCCCCGCTGCTGCTCGCCGTGGACGACGTCCACCTCGCCGACGGCCCCTCCTACCGCTGGCTGGTGGAGGCCGCCCGGCACGTGGACCGATTACCTCTGCCGGTCCTGCTGGCCGTCACCGAACGCGGCCAGTACGACATCGATCCGCCGTCCCCGGGCTTCACCCACACCCTCTCGCCCGCCCTCGTCGACATCCACACCCTGCCCCCGCTCACCCCGGACTCGGCGACCGACCTGGTGCGCGCGGAGCACCCGGACGCCCCCAGGGCATGGGTCGCGAGCTGTGTCCGGGCCGGCGCGGGCAGCCCCCTGCTGCTGAGGGCCCTCCTGGACGACCTCGGCGCCTCCGGCGGGTACACGGCCGACGTCCCGCTCCCGTACCCCGCCCTTCCCGAGACCTCCGCCGCCCTCTACCAGGGCTCCTACGTGGCCGCCGTGCGGTGGTGGCTGGACAGTGCCGGGGACGGCACGGCGGAGGTGGCCCGGGCTCTCGCGGTGCTGGAGGAGGGCTGGGGGCGGGCCGAAGGGGAAGCGGGCGGGGACGAGGCGCCGGCCGGCCTGCTCGCCGAACTCACCGGTGCCGATCCCGCCCGGGTGGCGGGCTGGCTCACCGCGATGACCGGGCTCGGCCCGCTGCGCACCGGCCCGGACGGCCTGCCCCGCTACGCCCATCCGCTGCTGAGGGACGCCGTGCTCACCGGCGTCCCCGCGGCCCGGCGGCACGCGGTGCACCGGACCGCCGCCGAGGCGCTGCTGCGGTCCGGCGCCCCCACCGCGGCCGTGGCACGGCACCTGCTGCGCTCCGACCCCGTGGGCACCTCCTGGGCCCCGGCCGTGCTGCGGGACGCCGCCTCCCTCGCGCTGCGCGACGGCCGCTCCGACGACGCCGTCGCGTTCCTGCGCAGAGCCCTGGAGGAGCCGCTGCCCGAC
The DNA here is from genome assembly GCF_042957035.1 of Streptomyces sp. NPDC008137. NCBI lineage: Bacteria > Bacillati > Actinomycetota > Actinomycetes > Kitasatosporales > Streptomycetaceae > Streptomyces > Streptomyces sp. NPDC008137. Next base: position 261,462 of record NZ_JBIBHN010000007.1, read on the forward strand.
GACCACCGGCAGCGGGTCCTGACCGAGCTGGGCTCCCTGGAGTACGCGGGCCAGGACTCCTCGGCCGGCATCCCCCGGCTCACCGAGGCACTGGGCCTGCACGGCACACCGCAGGACCGGGTGCGTGCCGCCGTGGCCCTCGGCACCGCGCTGGCCGGACGCGGCCGGGCCCGCGCCGCCGTGGAGGTCCTGCGCACCGTGGACGGCCAGCTCACCGGACACCCCGACCTGGGAAACGCCCTGCAGACCGCGTCCGCCCTGCTGTCCGACCAGGACCAGACGGTCCGCAGCGACGTGTACCGCCGGCTGTGCGAGGCCGCCGAGCGCTCACCGGAACTCGTGGTACCCGCGACCCGGGCCCTGCTCGTCCGGTACGCGTCCAGCGCCGCCCTGGCCTCGGCGGGCGACGCGATGCGGCAGGTGCGCGAACTGCTCGCCGAGCCGGCCCATCCGCTGACCGAGCCCTTCCTGCTGGGCACGTCCGCCGCCGTCGCGCAGTGGGCCGACGAACTGGACGAGGCCGACCGCCTGGTGGACCGGGGCCTGGCCGGACAGCGCCCGGACCTGCTGCACCCCATGCACGCGGCGCTGCTCAACACCCGGGCCGACATCGCCGCCGCGCGCGGCGAGTACACCCTACTGCCCGCCGAACCGCCCACCCGCGGCCAGGGCCCGTCCAACGTGCACGCCACCACCCTGATCGCACTCGTGGAGACCGGCCGCACCGCCGAGGCCCGGCGGCTCGCGGACGGCTTCGACCTGCGCGAGGCGCCCGACAACTGGGAGCTGAACCGCTTCCTGTACGCGCGGGGCGTGCAGCGCGCCGACGCGGGCGACACGGCCGGCGCCCTGCACGACTTCCTGGAGTGCGGCCGCCGCCAGACCGCCCGCGACGTGGTCAGCCCCGTCGTCACCCCGTGGCGCTCCGCCGCCGCCGAATGCCGGCTGGCCCTCGGCAGCCCCCAGGAGGCGCTCGCCCTGGCCGAGGAGGAGTTGCGCCTGGCCCGGGTGTGGGGCACACCCCGCACCGTCGGCCGCGCCCTCAGGGTGCTCGGCACGGTCACCGGCGGCCGCCGGGGCCTCGCCCTGGCCGAGGAGGCCGTGGCCCTCCTCACGGACGCGCCGGCCGCCACGGAGGGGGAGCTGGTGGCCGCGCTCCTCGCGCAGGGCCGGCAGCTGACCGCCGCCGGCGAACGCGCCCGCGCCCGGGACTGCCTGCGGAGCGCCGCCGAACGCGCCGAACGCCTGGGCGCGGTCCGGCTGCGGACCCTGGCGGAGGAGGCCCTGCGTGAGGGCGGTGCCCGCCGCGCCGCCACCGCCCGCACCGGCTCCGGCGCCCTCACCGGAAGCGAGCTGCGCATCGCACGGCTGGCGGCCGGAGGCCGGACGAACGCCGAGATCGCCGACCTCCTCCACCTCGCCCGGCGCACCGTGGAGACCCATCTGACCAGCACGTACAAGAAGCTGGGCATACGGCGGAGGGGGGAGCTGGGGCAGGCGCTGAGCGTGGACCGGCCCTAGAAAAGTGTTATCGCCCGGCCCTCCACGCCGTCTCCACCTTGTGATCCCCGGCATACGGGGACCCCGGGACCGGCTGAGAGGGTGCGTGCGGAACATCAGTGATCCGGGCATCGGCGATCCGGGCATCGGCGATCCGGACATCAGCGATCCCAGGCGTCGAGAGGCCACCGTGGACAGTCAGCACTGGCGCGCCACCGTCACGGCGGCGCAGGACGGCGACCGGCGGGCGCTGGACGAGCTGGTCGCGGGCTGGCTGCCGCTGGTCTACAACATCGTGGGCCGGGCCCTGAACGGCCACGCCGACGTCGACGACGTCGTCCAGGAGACCATGCTGCGCGCGGTCGGCAACCTCGGCTCCCTGCGCGACCCGGACAGCTTCCGGTCCTGGCTGGTGGCGATCGCCATGCGGCAGATACGGGACCGCGCACGCCGCGGGACCCCGGACCGGCTGGAGGAGACGGAGTCCTCCGACTTCGCCGAACTGACTGTGCTGCGGCTCCAGTTGGAGGGACAGCGGCGCGAGGTCGCCGAGGCGGCGCGCTGGCTGGACGACGACGACCGTCACCTGCTGTCGCTGTGGTGGCTGGAGGTCGCGGGCGAACTGACCCGGCGCGAACTGGCCGCCGCCGTCGGCATCACCCGGCAGCACGCCGCCGTGCGCGTCCAGCGGATGAAGGAGCGCCTGGAGACCTCGCGCGGCATCGTCCGCGCCCTGGACGGCGCCTGCGCCGACCTGCGCGAGCTGACCGGCCGCTGGAACGGCCGGCCCGACTCGGTGTGGCGCAAACGGCTGGCCCGGCACATCCGCGGCTGCGGCTACTGCGGCGACACTGCTGAGTCCCTCGTACCGGCGGAACGCCTCCTGGTCGGCATCGCGCTCGTCCCGCTGCCCGTCGGGTTCACCCTGTCGCTCGCCTTCGGCGGCAAGACGGCGGTGGCGGTCGGCTCGGCCGGCTCGGTCGGCTGGTCGGCCAAGCTGCTCGGCGCCCTCACCAAGCCGGCCGTCGCGATGACCGCCGGCGCGACCATCGTCGCGGGCGGCGCCTACGTCGTCACCCAGCCGCCGGACGCCCCGCCGCCCCGGGCCGTGGTCACCCCGTCGGCGACGGCCACCACCTCCGGCTCCGAGCCCCCGCCGCCCTCCGCCCCGCCCGCCCCGAAGCCCTTCCCGACGAAGAAGGCCGACCTCTACGGCACGGTCGTCGACGCCGTCGACCGCGCCCCCGACCCGAACGCCCGGCCCGCCGCCCTGCCGCGCCGCCCCGAGTCCGGCATCACCAGCACCGGGGGCCTCAAGGCCGTCATGCAGCACCGGGGCGACAGCGTGACGCTGAGCGGCCGGGGCTATGTCCTGGTCCGCTGGCAGATCTCGCCCAAGTCCCGGCCCGGCGCGCTGGTCATGCCCTCCTGGACCGGCCTGAAGGGCAGGCTCTTCCACGTGGCGTCCGGCGGCTGGCGCCGGATGGACGACCCGCTGCCCGGCGCCCCCGACGGCTACGCCACCGGCATGGGCGGGCCCGCCATCGGCTACGCCGAACTGCCCTCGGGCACCCAGCAGATGTGGCAGAACGAGTACTTCTACGTCGACGGCACCGTCACCCTCACCCAGAACGAACGGGGCTGCGACTACGGCCTGACCGTCTTCCCCTCGAACCGGCAGGCCGTGGAGGAGGACATCAACGCCGGCCCCGACCGGGGCGCCATCCGCTACGGCCTCGTCCGCGACACCGGCACGGACAGCGCGCCGGTGCCGCAGTACGTCACCCGCTCGACCCCGGCCGATCCGGCGACGGTGCCGCAGCGCTCGCGCGTGTAGCGCACAGCACGTCGACGCGGTTGGTCGTGATCGAGTCCACCCCGGCGTCCAGCAGCCGTCGCATGGAGCGGCGGGTGTCGGGCGTCCACACGGACAGCAGATACCCGTCGCGGCGCACCCGCTCGGCGAGCGGCCGGTCCACCAGGGAGAACCGGTAGTTGAGCCAGCGCGGGCGGATCGCCTCCAGCAGCACCGGCCGGGGCGGGGCCAGGGACGTCCAGGTGAGGGCGATCTCCGCGTCCGGGTCCGCCGCGCGCACGGCGAGCATGGCGTCGGCGCCCGCGCAGTAGTACGCGCGGTCCGCCGCCCCGGCCTCCCCTACGGCGTCCATGACCCGGCGCACCGCCCGCACCCCGGGCGAGCCGGGCAGGTCGATCATCACCCGGTGCCCGTCGGTCGCGGCCAGCGCCTCCGTCAGGGACGGCACCCCGCCGCCGGTCAGCCCGCGCACCTCCTCGAAGGACAGCGCGCGCACCGGCCGCTCCTGCTCCCACAGCCGCTTCAGCGTGTCGTCGTGCAGCAGCACCGGCACGCCGTCCCGGGTGAGGCGTACGTCGATCTCCACCGCGTCCGCGCCCCGTCGCAGCGCGGAGCGCAGCGAGGCGACGGTGTTCTCACGGTGCCGGTAGGGGTCGCCGCGGTGGCCGACGGCGAGGGGAACAGGGGTCACCGGTCGAGCCACCCCGCGGTGTACGTGTCGATCTCGCCCTTGATCCGGGCCTTGCCCGCCGCGTCCAGGAAGGACACGTCGACGGCGTTCTTCGCCAGTTCGGCGAGGCCCCGCTCGCCGAGGCCGAGCAGCCGGGCGGCCACCGCGTACTCGTTGTCGAGGTCGGTGCCGAACATCGGCGGGTCGTCGGAGTTGATCATGACGACGACCCCGGCCTCGACGAACTCCTTGATCGGGTGCTCGTCGAGGGTGCGGACCGCGCGCGTGGCGATGTTGGAGGTCGGGCACACCTCCAGCGCGATCCGGTGCTCGGCGAGGTGCGCGAGGAGCTTCGGGTCCCGCGCGGAGCTGGTGCCGTGGCCTATGCGCTCGGCCCGCAGATGCGTGAGGGCGTCCCAGACCGTCTCCGGTCCCGTGGTCTCGCCCGCGTGCGGTACGGAGTGCAGCCCGGCCGCGATCGCACGGTCGAAGTACGGCTTGAACTGCGGACGCGGCACGCCGACTTCGGGCCCGCCCAGGCCGAAGGAGACCAGGCCCTCCGGGCGCAGCCGGTCGTCGGTGGCGAGCCGGGTCGTCTCCTCGGCGGCCTCCAGACCCGCCTCGCCGGGGATGTCGAAGCACCAGCGCAGCACCGTCCCGAACTCGGCCTCGGCGGCCTTGCGGGCGTCCTCGATCGCGTCCATGAAGGCACGCTCGTCGATGCCGCGCCGGGTGGAGGAGAACGGCGTGATGGTCAGCTCGGCGTACCGCACCTGCTGCCGGGCCAGGTCACGGGCCACCTCGTAGGTGAGCAGCCGGACGTCCTCCGGGGTGCGGATCAGATCGACGACCGACAGGTACACCTCGATGAAGTGGGCGAAGTCGGTGAAGGTGAAGTAGTCGACCAGGGCGGCGGGGTCGGCCGGCACCTTGGAGTCGGGGTGCCGGGCGGCCAGCTCGGACACGATCCGGGGGGAGGCGGAACCCACGTGGTGCACATGCAGTTCGGCCTTGGGCAGTTCCGCGATGAACGCCGTGAGGTCGCGCGGGGCATGGGGGGCGACGAGATGCTGGGTCAAGGGTTCCTCCCCGGAACGGCGCCCCTGCCGGCACGAGGCGGGCGGGGCGCGGGTGATCGGCTGATCGGTGACTCGGATGCATCGTATGCGGTGGTGCGGCGCCGTTTTCCGGGGGCGCGGGGCTGTATCGATATGCGGCTCCGCCGCGTGGGCGCGATCAACCCCGCGCACCCGCACGATGGCACGCACCGCACCGCCCCGTAGCATGACGGCACGAACGATCCCGGGGGGATACAAGATGACGGACGCGACGCAACCCGACGGCGGCAGCCACGACCCGTGGGCGCCTCCGGAGCACAAGACCTCACTCGACAAGAACCAGACGCCACCGCCACCGTCCGTGCACGACCAGGCCACGGTCACCTCGATGCCGGGCTTCACCCCGCCGACCGGCACGCCCCAGTACGACACCTCCGGCACCGGCGCCGTACCTCCACCGCCCGCCGCTCCCACCGCCCCCGGCGGCTACGGCTACCCCGGCTACCCCCAGACGGGCTCCGGCTACCCGCAAAGCGGCGGCTACGGCTGGCCCGGTATGCCCCCGGCCCCCCAGAACGGCATGGGCATAGCGGCGATGGTGCTCGGCATCGTCTCCTGCACTCTCTTCTGCCTGTACGGCGTGGTCTCCCTGGTCACCGGCATCCTCGCCGTCGTCTTCGGCATCAAGGGCCGCAAGCGCGCCGAGGCCGGAGTCGCCACCAACCACGGCCAGGCCCAGGCGGGCCTGATCATGGGCATCATCGGGATCATCCTCGGCATCACCGTGATCGTGCTGATCGCTGTCGGCATCACGGCCGCGATCAACAGCGACACCTCGTCCGACGACGACCCGTACTACGGCGCCCGGGGCCCCGTGGCCACCGCCCCGTCCCACCACTGAAACACCCGTCCTCCTCGGCGGAGTTGGCCACTACGATGCCTTGGTCTGACAACGAGGGGAGATCGTCCATGTCCAACACCAACCCCACACCCGGTGGGTTCGGTCCGCCGTCCCAGCCGCCGCAGCAGCCGGCCCCCGGATACGGCTATCCGCAGCAGTCCGCCCCCGGCTACGGCTACCCCCAGGGCAGCCCCGGCTACCCGGCCGCGCAGTCCCCCGGCTACCCGGCCGCGCCGCCCGCCGCCTACCCGCAGGCGCCCGGCTACGGAATGCCCGCGCAACCGAGCAACGGCATGGGAACCACGGGACTGGTGCTGGGCATCATCGGCGTGGTGTGCAGCGTGACCTTCATCATGTGGTTCTTCGGCGTGATCCTGGGCATCCTCGCGATCATCTTCGGCGCCATCGGCCGCGGCAGGGCCACCCGCGGCGAGGCCACCAACAAGGGCGCGGCGACCGCCGGCCTGGTCTGCGGCATCATCGCGACCGTGATCCTGCCGCTGCTGGGGTTCCTGCTCTTCGCCAGCATCATGGGCGGGCTCGGCGCGGCGAGCTGAAACCGACGCTCACCGGGGGCCGGTCCGCAGGGACCGGCCCCTCACTCATGCCCTGCCCATGACCTGCGCTCAGACCCCGCGCAGCCGCTCCCGCGCCGCCATCAGCGCGAACCCCAGCAGGTTCGGCCCCCGCCACCGCTCCGGGTCCGACGCCGCCTCGTCGTCCGCTGCCAGCCCGATGCCCCACACCCGGTCCACGGGGCTGGCCTCGACCAGCACTCTCTCGCCGGTGCTCAGCAGGAACTCCCGCAGCCTCGGATACGCGGCGAACTTGTGGACGCTGCCCGCCACGACGATCCGGAACCGCTCCCGCTCCCACATCGCCTCGTCGAAGCCGCGCACCAGCCGCCCGGCCTTCTTCGCCTCGGCGGGATGGGCGGCGGCCAGCACGGCCCGCTCGGCCGCCGCGTCCTCGAACAGCCGGGCCTTGCCGGCCATCATCCAGTGCTCGGCCGTCGCGTACTCCACGCCGGCCACCGTGAACGGCGCCGGCCACCACTGGCTCAGACAGCTCGGTCCGACACGGCCGTCCGGCCGTGGCCGGTGCCCCCAGAAGTGCAGATACCTGATCCTCGCCCCGTCCCGGGACGCCCTGATCAGGGCCTCCCGGGAATCGATCGCCCCCGTGATCTTCTCCATGCACGCGAGTCTGGCACGCACCACTGACACACCGTCCTGCCTTTTCGCGGCGAACTCGACACCTGGTCGACAGATTCCGTCGCGTAACCAAAAATCAACAACGGAATCCCTTGTTGGAGTGTCATTGCTCTGCCAGGATCGGCACTCAAATCGAGCCTGAGCCACGCCGGCCCCCGCCAGGGGACACGGAGGAGAGCCACATGCACAACCCGGGCAACGCCACCCCGGACCGATTTCCGGCCGCGGAGCGCTTCGCGGAGGGCGCGCAGTTCATCGCGGGCCGCCTGACCAGGGGCACCTCCGGCCGTACCCACGCGGTCGTCGACCCGGCGTCGGGCGAGGAGGCCCTCCGCTACGAACTGGCCGGCACGGCCGACGTCGACCGGGCCGTCGCCGCCGCCCGCGAGGCCTTCCCCGGCTGGGCGGGGGCCACCCCCGGCGAGCGTTCCGACGCCCTGCACCGGTTCGCCGCGGTCCTGGCCGACCGGGCCGAGGACTTCGCCCGCGCCGAGTCGCTGCAGTGCGGCAAGCCGCTGAAGCTGTCCCGCGAGTTCGACGTCCCGGGGTCCATCGACAACACCGCCTTCTTCGCCGGCGCCGCACGGCATCTCCAAGGACAGTCGGCCGGTGAGTACTCCGGCGACCACACGTCGTACGTCCGGCGTGAGCCCATCGGTGTGGTCGGGTCGATCGCGCCCTGGAACTATCCCCTCCAGATGGCCGCCTGGAAGGTCCTCCCGGCGATCGCGGCGGGCAACACCATCGTCCTGAAGCCCGCCGAGCTCACCCCGCTGACCTCGCTGCTCTTCGCCCAGGCGGCGACGGACGCCGGGATTCCGGACGGTGTCGTCAACATCGTCACCGGCACCGGCAAGGAGGTCGGCGAGCATCTCGTCGGGCACCCGGACGTGGCCATGACCTCCTTCACCGGCTCCACCGCCGTCGGCAAGCGCGTCGCGGAGATCGCCACCGCCACCGTCAAGCGCCTCCATCTGGAGCTGGGCGGCAAGGCGCCCTTCGTGGTCTTCGACGACGCGGACCCGGAGGCCGCCGCCCACGGCGCGGTCGCGGGCGCGCTCATCAACACCGGGCAGGACTGCACGGCCGCCACGCGCGCGTACGTGCAGCGGCCGCTGTACGAGGCCTTCGTGCAGCGGACCGCCGCGCTCATGGAGAGCGTCCGGCTCGGCGATCCCTTCGCCCCCGGCACCGACCTCGGACCGCTGATCTCGCACGTCCAGCGGGACCGGGTCGCCGGATTCGTCGACCGGGCGCGTGCCTACGCGCGCGTGGTGACCGGCGGAGAGGCACCGGAGGGCGAACTGGCCAAGGGCGCCTACTACCGGCCCACCCTCATCGCCGACGCCGCCCAGGACAGCGAGGTCGTCCAGGCGGAGATCTTCGGGCCGGTCCTGGTGGTGCTGCCCTTCGACACCGACGACGAGGGCATCGCGCTCGCCAACGACACGCCGTACGGGCTGGCGGCCTCCGCCTGGAGCCGGGACGTGTACCGGGCCAACCGGGCCACGCGCGAGATCAAGGCGGGCTGCGTCTGGGTCAACGACCACATCCCGATCATCAGCGAGATGCCGCACGGCGGTCACAAGGCCTCCGGCTACGGCAAGGACATGTCCGTGTACTCGTTCGAGGAGTACACCCAGATCAAGCACGTCATGTTCGACAACACCGCGGTGGCCGCGAAGGACTGGCACCGCACCGTCTTCGGGGACCGATAGCAGGAAGTCAGGCCGCCCGACCCGCGGCCGCCCACCCTCCGAAAGGGCACCACGCGCATGGAGCAGTACGAGCCCGACCGCCTGTCCCCGGCCCAAGTGGCCGCCGTGCGGCGCAGCTTCAGGAACGGCAGGGCCGCCCTCACCCGGCGGTCCCTGCTGCGCGCCTCCGCGGGCGGGGCGCTCGCGGCCGGCGGACTCGGGACGCTGAGCGCCTGCGGCATCCCCGCGGCGGGCACATCGCAGGGCGGCGTCTCGGCGGAGGACCACTCGGCGAAGGAGAAGACGGTCGCCTTCTCCAACTGGACCGAGTACATGGACGTCGACGACAGCGGCAAGCACCACCCGACGCTGGAGCAGTTCACGAAACGCACCGGCGTCAAGGTCAAGTACACCGAGGACATCAACGACAACAACGACTTCTTCGGCAAGATCAAGCCGCAGCTCGCCGCGGGCCAGGACACCGGCCGGGACCTGATCGTCCTCACCGACTGGCTGGCCGGACGGCTCATCCGCCTGGGCTGGGCGCAGAAACTCGACCCGGCCAACCTGCCGCACGCCTACGCCAACCTCTCCGCCCAGTTCCGCAGCCCCGACTGGGACCCGGGCCGCGCCTACTCGTACGTCTGGCAGGGCATCTCCACCGTCATCGCGTACAACAAGAAGGCCCTCGACGGCGTCGAGGTGAAGTCGCTCTCCGACCTGCTCGACAACCCGAAGCTGAAGGGGCGCGTCGGCTTCCTGTCGGAGATGCGCGACAGCGTCGGCATGACGCTGCTCGACATGGGCAAGGACCCGGCGAACTTCACCGCCGACGACTACGACGCGGCCATCGCCCGCCTCCAGAAGGCCGTCGACAAGGGCCAGATCCGCCGCTTCACCGGCAACGACTACACCTCGGACCTCACCAGCGGCGACTTCGCGGCCTGCGTCGCCTGGGCCGGTGACGTCGTCCAGCTCAAGGCCGACAGCCCCGACATCGACTTCCTCATCCCGGACAGCGGCTACATGACGTCGACCGACAACCTGCTGATCCCCAACAAGGCCCGCCACAAGACGAACGCCGAGCGCCTCATCGACTTCTACTACGAGCCGAAGCCGGCCGCCGAACTCGCCGCGTACATCAACTACGTGTGCCCCGTCGACGGGGTGAAGGCCGAGTTGGAGAAGATCGACAAGGACGCGGCGAACAACCCGCTGATCATCCCCGACAAGGCCATGGCCGCGAAGTCCCACGCCTTCCGCTCGCTGAGCTCGAAGGAAGAGACCGAGTTCGAAGCGAAGTTCGCGAAGCTGACGGGGGCGTGACCACCATGACGAACACGACAGACGCCACGGGCGAAGTCCGCCTCAAGGGCATAGCCAAGACCTACGGCGCCTTCACCGCCGTCCACCCGCTCGACCTGACCGTGCCGCAGGGCTCCTTCTTCGCCCTGCTCGGCGCCTCCGGCTGCGGCAAGACCACCACCCTGCGCATGATCGCCGGCCTGGAGGAACCTTCCGCCGGGACCGTGTCACTGGGTGGCCAGGACGTGACCGCGCTCCCGCCGTACAAGCGGCCGGTGAACACGGTCTTCCAGTCGTACGCCCTCTTCCCGCACCTCGACATCTTCGAGAACGTCGCCTTCGGTCTGCGCCGGCGCGGCATCAAGTCGGTGAAGAAGCAGGTCGGGGAGATGCTCGACCTCGTGCAGCTCGGCGAGCAGGCCCGCAAGAAGCCGCACCAGCTCTCCGGCGGCCAGCAGCAGCGCGTCGCCGTGGCCCGCGCGCTGATCAACCACCCCAAGGTGCTCCTGCTCGACGAGCCGCTCGGCGCCCTCGACCTCAAGCTGCGCCGTCAGATGCAGCTGGAGCTCAAGCGAATCCAGACCGAGGTCGGCATCACCTTCGTGCACGTCACGCACGACCAGGAGGAGGCCATGACCATGGCCGACACGGTCGCCGTGATGAACGCGGGCCGCGTGGAGCAGCTGGGCGCGCCCACCGACCTCTACGAGAACCCGCGCACCACGTTCGTCGCCAACTTCCTCGGCACCTCGAACTTCATCGAGGCCGAGGTCGACTCCAGGAGCGGCGACGAGATCGTGCTGAAGGCGGGCGGCGGCAAGCTCGTCCTGCCCGGGTCCCGGTGCGGCGCGCCCACCACGACCGGCGGAAAGGTGCTGGTCGGGGTCCGCCCCGAGAAGATATCCCTGACCCACGCGGACGACGCCGGGGAGATACCGGAGGGCCGCAACCGCATCACGGGCCGGATCGCCGACTCCAGCTTCATCGGCGTCTCGACGCAGTACGTCGTCGACAGCCCGGTCTGTGCCGACTTCGAGGTCTACGCCCAGAACATCGACCGCGACCCCCGCCTGGTGCCCGGCGCCGAGGTCGTCCTGCACTGGAATCCGGCCCACACCTTCGGTCTGGACGCGGCGCAGGACGCCGACGCCGGAGTGGAAGAGGCGGCCTGATGTCCACACTCACCGAGGCGCCACCGCCCCTCGCACCGGAAGCTCCCGAACCGAAACCCTCGAAGCGCAGGGGCCGCTGGACGCCGTACTGGCTGCTGCTGCCCGGCATCCTCTGGCTGCTGGTCTTCTTCGCGCTGCCGATGATCTACCAGGCCTCCACGTCCGTGCAGACGGGCTCCCTGGAGGAGGGCTACAAGGTCACCTGGCACGTCGCGACGTACTGGGACGCCCTGTCCGCGTACTGGCCGCAGTTCATCAGGTCGGTGCTCTACGCGGGCACCGCCACGGTCCTGTGCCTGCTGCTCGGCTACCCGCTCGCGTATCTGATCGCCTTCCGCGCGGGCCGCTGGCGGAACCTGATCATGATCCTGGTGATCGCGCCGTTCTTCACCAGCTTCCTGATCCGCACCCTCGCCTGGAAGACGATCCTCGCGGACGGCGGCCCGCTGGTCGGCGCGCTCGACACGCTGCACGTCCTGGACGTCACCAACTGGCTCGGCTGGACCGCCGGCGACCGCGTCCTGGCCACGCCGCTCGCGGTGGTCTGCGGTCTGACGTACAACTTCCTGCCGTTCATGATCCTGCCGCTCTACACCTCGCTGGAGCGCATCGACGGCCGGCTGCACGAGGCCGCGGGCGATCTGTACGCCAAGCCCTGGACGACCTTCCGCAAGGTCACCTTCCCGCTGTCGATGCCGGGAGTCGTCTCCGGCACGCTGCTCACCTTCATCCCGGCGACCGGCGACTACGTCAACGCCGACCTCCTCGGCTCCACGGACACCCGCATGGTCGGAAACGTCATCCAGACGCAGTTCCTGAGGGTGCTGGACTATCCGACGGCGGCCGCACTCTCCTTCATTCTCATGGCGGCCATTCTGCTCATGGTCACCCTCTACATCCGCAGGTCCGGGACGGAGGATCTGGTCTAAATGCCCTTCGTCAACTGGCTCAAGAGGAATCTCGTGGTCATCGCGGGACTCCTGACACTCTGCTATCTCCTGCTGCCGAACGTCATCGTGACGGTGTTCTCCTTCAACAAACCGAAGGGGCGCTTCAACTACGAATGGCAGCGGTTCTCGCTGGACGCCTGGAAGGACCCGTGCGGGGTCTCCGATCTGTGCGGCTCGCTGTCGCTCAGCCTCCAGATCGCCGTCTGGGCCACGCTCGGCGCCACCCTCCTCGGCACCCTGATCGCCTTCGCGCTGGTCCGTTACCGGTTCCGGGCCCGCTCCGCCGTGAACTCGCTGATCTTCCTGCCGATGGCGATGCCCGAGGTCGTCATGGCCGCCTCGCTGCTCACCCTGTTCCTCAACATGGGCGCCCAGCTGGGCTTCTGGACGATTCTCATCGCGCACATCATGTTCTGCCTGAGTTTCGTGGTCACGGCCGTCAAGGCGCGCGTGATGTCGATGGACCCCAAACTGGAGGAGGCGGCACGGGACCTCTACGCGGGCCCGTTCCAGACCTTCGTCCGGGTCACCCTGCCGATCGCGGCTCCGGGTATCGCGGCGGGCGCGCTGCTCGCCTTCGCGTTGTCCTTCGACGATTTCATCATCACCAATTTCAACGCGGGATCCACCGTCACCTTCCCCATGTTCGTCTGGGGCTCGGCGCAGCGCGGAACGCCCGTTCAGATCAATGTCATCGGCACGGCCATGTTCATTGTCGCCGTACTGTTCGTCCTGGTTTCCATGGCGGTCGGAAACCGCCGGAACAAGCAAAAGGCATAGCCGTAGGGAGTTGAAATCATGGCCCCGAGCGCCATGAATCAGTGGACACATTCGCTTTCCGACGTCCAGCCGGTCCCGTACTGGCTGGACGACCCCGGCCGGCCCCGTCCGGAACCCGCCCTCACCACCTCCGAGACCTGCGACCTGCTGGTCGTCGGCGGCGGCTACAGCGGACTGTGGACGGCGCTGATCGCCAAGGAACGCGACCCGGCACGTGACGTGGTGCTGGTGGAGGGCCGCGAGGTGGGCTGGGCCGCCTCCGGCCGCAACGGCGGCTTCTGCGCCGCCTCCCTCACCCACGGCCTGCCCAACGGCCTCGCCCGCTGGCCCGAGGAGATCCACAAGCTCCAGGAGCTCGGCAGCCGCAACCTCGACGAGATCGAGGCCGCGGTCGCCCGGCACTCCATCGACTGCGACTTCGAACGCACCGGCGAGATCGACGTCGCGACCGAGCCGTACCAGGCGGCAGAACTGCGCGACTGGCACGAGGAGACGGCCCGCCGGGGCCTCGCCGAGGGCGTCGAGTTCCTGGACGCGGACGCCGTACGGGAGCAGGTGGACTCACCCACCTTCCAGGCGGGCCTGTGGGACCGCAGGGGCGTGGCCATGCTGAACCCGGCGAAGCTCGCCTGGGGCCTGAAGCGGGCGTGCGTGGAACTCGGCGTCCGGGTCTACGAGCACACCCCCGCCCTGACCCTGAAGCCGTACGGCCCCGGCATGGCCGTACGCACCCCCTACGGCCGGATCCGCGCCCGCCAGGTCGCCCTCGGCACGAACATCTTCCCGAACCTGGTCAGACGCGTCCGCTCGTACACCGTCCCGGTCTACGACTACGCCCTGATGACCGAGCCGCTCACCCCCGAGCAGCTCGACTCGATCGGCTGGAAGAACCGCCAGGGACTCGGCGACAGCGCCAACCAGTTCCACTACTTCCGCCTCTCCGCCGACAACCGGATCCTGTGGGGCGGCTACGACGCGATCTACCCCTACGGCGGCCGCGTCCGTGCCGAGTACGACGACCGCCCGGAGACCTACGCCAAGCTCGCCGGGCACTTCTTCACCTGCTTCCCGCAGCTGGAGGGTGTCCGCTTCAGTCACGCCTGGGGCGGCGCGATCGACACCTGCTCCCGCTTCTCGGCGTTCTTCGGCACCGCCCACCAGAAGAAGGTCGCCTACGCGGCCGGCTACACGGGCCTGGGCGTCGGCTCCACCCGCTTCGGCGCCGAGGTGATGCTGGACCTGCTGGCCGGTGAGCGCACGGAACGCACGGAACTGGAGATGGTCCGCCGGAAGCCCCTGCCCTTCCCCCCGGAGCCCTTCGCCTGGACGGGCATCGCCCTCACCAGGTGGTCCCTGGCCCGCGCGGACGCCCAGGGCGGCCGCCGCAACCTGTGGCTGCGCACGATGGACCGGCTGGGGCTGGGCTTCGACAGCTGACCGGGCGGGTGCGATCCGGTTCACTCCAACGAGGATGCGAAACCCGCGTAATGACCTACGGAGACCCCCTTCTCCCTCGTGACGCCCTCGGGACGCGCCGCGCGCCCCCGAGATCCACGAGCTTCACGAGAGAACAGGGGGTCTCCTCATGACCGGTGCGAAGACGGCGGCCGAGTGGCTCGCATCCGCCGCGCCCGACCCCGAGGCCTGCCGCTGGGAGTGGGAGCGCAACCCGCTCGGGGTCGCGCTGCTGCCGGCCGGCGGCGCCTGGGACGTGCTCATCCTGCCCGGCGACCTCGGCTACGCCACGCTGGACGTGCTCAGCCGCGTGCTCGACCGGCCGGGGCCCGTGCTCGTCGACTTCGGCGACGAGCGCATCGGGTTCTTCGTGCCGCCGGGCACCGCGGCCCGCTGGCTGGGCACGGGCATCAGGACCGCGGGCGCCGGCACCTGGATCGTCGTGCCGTACCCGGGCCGCTCCTCACCCGGCGGCGTCCGCTGGCTGATCCCGCCGGACGGCTCGGGCATGCTGACGGACCCGGCGCTGCTGGAACTGGCGATGCACGAGGCGGCGGCGCGGCTGGCCACGGAACGGGAGGACTAGAGCATGCGACCGGTGGCCGGGACTCACCGCGGCTGTCCGGCCGTCCCCCGCCTGAGGAACAGCCACAGCGAGGAGAGCAGCACCGCGCACAGACACCAGCTGGCCGCCACGTCCAGTGGCCAGTGGTAGCCACGGCGGACCAGGCCGTAGCTCGCGCCGAGTACGAGGGCGGCGCAGGCGATGACCAGGGCGCCGCGGGCGAGGGGCGTGCGGAGCCGGGGGAACAGGAGCAGGGTGGCGCAGCCGTAGGCGATGGCGGCCGTGGCGGTGTGGCCGGAGGGGTAGTAGCCGGTGCCCGGCGGGACGGCCGGGGTGCCCGGTCGGTCCGTGAGGTCCTTGAGGGGGATGATCAGCGCCGGGACCAGGGCCATGAGGAGGGCCGCCGCGGTGACCGGCAGCCACCAGCGCCGCGTACGGCGGGTCCGCAGGGCGACGTATCCGAGGGCGACGGCGAGGACCGGGACCGCGACCTGGACGTTGCCGAGGTCGGCGAGGAGCTCGGAGTAGCGGTCCGGGTGGACGAGCTCGGCGCTGGCGCGCTCGTCGAGGCGGATGAGCGGGCCGTCGGCGACGACCTGCCAGGTGATCAGGACGAAGAGCAGGGCCGGGAGGCTGAGCAGGAGGGCCGGCAAGCGCGAGTACGGCACGGTGGGCTCGTCGCGGACCTGGTTCCCGGAGATCGGCATGGGCACAGCTTGGCACGGGCACGGACGCCCTTCGCCGCGCGGACGGCCGCCGTGTTATCAGTGCCGGGTGCCAGACTCCCGGCATGACCGGACCCAGCCCGAAAGCCGACCTGCTCCGTTACCTCCAGGACGCCCGCGACGCCCTGCTCTGGAAGCTCGAGGGGCTCTCCGAGTACGACGTCCGCCGCCCGCTCACCCCGACCGGGACCAACCTGCTGGGCCTGGTGAAGCACGTCGCCGGGGTGGAGCTGGGGTATTTCGGCGACACGTTCGGGCGGCCGTACTTCGTCGAGGAGCCGCCCCCGCCCTGGTGGTACACGCGGGACGCCGAACCCAACGCGGACATGTGGGCCACCGCCGCCGAGTCGCGCGAGCAGATCGCCGGGCTCTATCGCGCGGCGTGGGGGCACTCCGACCGCACGATCGAGGCGCTGGCACTGGACGCGACCGGGCACGTCCCGTGGTGGCCCGAGGAGCGCCGGGAGGTGACACTGCACCACGTCCTGGTGCGGGTGATCGCCGACACGCAGCGGCACGCGGGCCATGCCGACATCGTGCGGGAACTCATCGACGGCAGTGCCGGGCTGACGAAGAGCGGCGACAACCTGCCGGAAGGCGATCAGGAGTGGTGGGAGAAGCACCGGCGGCGGCTGGAGCGCGTGGCGCGGGAGGCCGATGGCCGGTGAGCGAGAGGAGGGAGGTCGGCCGCCCCGGAACAGGGGGGGTGGTTCCGAGGCGGCCGTCCGGACCGGAACGTCGCGCGCCCCGGGGGGTTTGGGGCGGGCGACTGTCCGATCGGTGAGGAGATCCAGAGCCACAGGCTCCGGTTGTGTGCGCGAGGGCACGACCAGGTCGAAGCTGGGGAGGCCCCGGCCTGATGTCACCCACAGTCCCCTGCGGGCGGGGGTGTATCTCTCATCTGGTTAGAACCTACGACAGGGGCGGGGCGGAGGACAGGCCGTAGGGCCGCCTGTCATCCACCTCGCACACCTTCTTCACACGCTCTGCCGCTCGCCGCCGCCGGAGCGGAACCGGAACGGCTCCCTCGCCCAGGCGGCGGCTCGGATGCGCAACTGCCGTGTCAGATACGGGCGAACGCCTGCTCGATGATGTCGAGGCCCTCGTTCAGCAGGTCCTCGCCGATCACCAGCGGGGGCAGGAAGCGGAGCACGTTGCCGTAGGTGCCACAGGTCAGGACCAGCAGGCCCTCGGCGTGGCAGGCCTTGGCGAGCGCGGCGGTCGCCTCCGGGTTCGGCTCCTTGGTGGCACGGTCCTTGACCAGCTCGATGGCGATCATGGCGCCACGCCCGCGGATGTCGCCGACGATGTCGAACTTCTCGGCCATGGCGGTGAGGCGGGCCTTCATGACCGCCTCGATGTGCTTCGCCCGGGTGTTGAGGTCGAGCTCCTTCATCGTCTCGATGGAGCCGAGCGCACCGGCGCAGGCGACGGGGTTGCCGCCGTAGGTGCCGCCCAGGCCGCCCGCGTGCGCGGCGTCCATGATCTCGGCGCGGCCCGTCACGGCGGCCAGCGGCAGACCGCCGGCGATGCCCTTGGCGGTGGTGATCAGGTCCGGGACGATGCCCTCGTCCTCACACGCGAACCACTGACCCGTACGGCAGAAGCCGGACTGGATCTCGTCGGCGACGAAGACGATGCCGTTGTCCGAGGCGAACTGGCGGATCGCCGGCAGGAAGCCCTCGGCCGGCTCGATGAAACCGCCCTCGCCGAGCACCGGCTCGATGATGACGGCGGCGACGTTCTCGGCACCGACCTGCTTGCTGATCTGGTCGATGGCCTGAGCGGCGGCCTCGGGGCCGGCGTTCTCCGGGCCGGTCGGCCAGCGGTAGCCGTACGCCACCGGCACTCGGTAGACCTCGGGCGCGAACGGCCCGAAGCCGTGCTTGTACGGCATGTTCTTCGAGGTCAGCGCCATGGTCAGGTTGGTACGCCCGTGGTAGCCGTGGTCGAACACCACCACGGCCTGCCGCTTGGTGTACGCACGCGCGATCTTGACGGCGTTCTCGACGGCCTCGGCGCCGGAGTTGAACAGGGCGCTCTTCTTGGCGTGGTCACCGGGGGTCAGCTCGGCGAGCGCCTCGGCGACCTCGACATACCCCTCGTACGGCGTGACCATGAAACAGGTGTGGGTGAAGTCGGCGAGCTGGGCGGAGGCCCGGCGGACCACGGCCTCGGCGGAGGCGCCGACGGACGTCACGGCGATGCCCGAGCCGAAGTCGATGAGCCGGTTGCCGTCGACGTCCTCGATGATCCCGCCGCCCGCGCGCGCCGTGAACACGGGCAGTACGGAGCCCACGCCCTGCGCGACCGCGGCGGTGCGGCGGGCCTGCAGTTCCTGCGACTTCGGCCCGGGGATGGCGGTGACGACGCGGCGCTCCTGCGGAAGTGAGGTCATGCGGGGCTCCTGGGTGGTGCGAAGGGGATTCTGCGGACGCTTGGCTTCTTTTCTCGCAGGCTAGGGCGGGGAAACGGGGGTGGGCATGCTCCATGTGGGCGTTGTCGGCGGGGCGGCTTGTCCGGGGTGGACATGGCGCTCTGGTGGGCTGCTGCCCACGACCCGGCCGTGTAAGCGGTGAACTCCCCCGGGGAGGGCGTTAGATTGGCTCGCTGATGGTGGACGGAGCGGCTGGTCAGGGGGAAAGGGCGATGGACAGCGACGGGACGCAGGAGGCGCGGGGTACGCATGCGAGTCCCGTACCGCGTCCGGCGGGGGCGCCGGAGGTGCCCTCGGTGCCACCGAACGGCCCCGGCGAGCCACCGGGCGGCCGGAGCGCGCCCCCGGACGGACCGGCCGTGCCGCCCCGGCCCACGCGGGCGCCCGGGACGTCGCCGGTGCCCGACGGCTCGTCCTTCCTGACCTGGCTGCGCACGCCCCGGCCCGACGCGGCACCCGGCGTCTGGCGGTTCGGGCACCGGCCGCGGCCCGCCGAGGAGCCCGAGGAGATCCCCACCCGGCAGTTGCTGAGCGGGGCGCTGATCGCCTTCCTGGTGGGGTGGCTGATCTGGTCGCTGCTGCAGAACGGATACCTCGGCAACTGGTGGTGGGTGCCGTTCGACCTGATCATTCCCGATGCCTGGCGCGGCGGCGACAGCGATCTCGGTGAGACCGGGACGTTCATCGTGTACCAGGGGTACGAACTGCTCGTCGCCCTGGCGATCATGGTCGGGGTGGCCCGGCTCGGCCGCTGGGGCGAGGTGTGGCGCCGCTTCGTCGTCTCCCGCTTCCGCCGCCCGGAGCCCCAGGCGGCCGATCGGGATCCGCAGGACGACCCGGCCCAGTGGAACGAGCTCCGCGCCGCCGGAGCCGTCGACGCCGCCGACCGCCTCGCCGCCGAGGCCCGCTCCGGGCTCATGAAGGACGTCGACCACGCCCGGATCGTCCGGGCCTGGCAGGGCGTGCGCACCGGACGGCACAGCCTCGCCACCTTCAGCTCCACCGTCCTGCGGGACGGCGCGGCCGCCTGCCTCCACCCCTCCGGGGAGCGGGACCTGCCGGCGCGCCTCGCCCGGCACGACCTGTTCACCGGCCAGGTGCGGCTCGGGACCACCGTGGACGACTCCCGCAACCCCTACGCCTACCGCGGGGCCGGGCTCGCCCTCGGGCCCGACCTGCTCGGTACCTCGCTGGTGGCCGTCGGCCCCGCGGGGTCCGGCAAGACCGGTACCGTCGTCCGCCCCCTCGCCGAGTCGCTGTGTCTGCACGCGCTGGCCGGGCGGGCGGCGGTCGTCGTGGTCGGCGGGGCGGGCGCGGGGCTCGGGCCGGCCGACGCGTACGACGTCGTCGTACGGATCGGGAACCAGGACTCCGAGTACGACCTCGACCTGTACGGCGGGACCGCCGACCCGGACGAGGCCGCCGCCGTGCTCGCCGAGGCGCTCGTCGGGGACCTCGCCGATCCGCACCCGGGCAGTGACACCCGGCGCTCCACGACCGTCCTCGCCCAGCTGCTCGGCCCTTTCCGGGCCGTGCACGGGCGTTTTCCCTCCGTACCGGAGCTGCGGCAGCTCCTGGACGGCTCGCCCGGGCCGTTCGCCGCGCTGCGGCAGGGGCTGCAGGACGGCGGGCAGGAGTCGCTGCTGCGGGAACTCGACGCCCGGGAGCGGCAGATGGGGCAGCCGGGAGACGTCGGCGGGGTGCTCGCGGACCGGGTCGCGCTGCTGGACCGGCCCGCCTTCGCCTCGTTCTTCGACACGTCCGGGGCCACCCGGCCCTTCACCCTCAAGGCCCTCGACCACCCCGTGCGGGTGCGGATCGACCTGCCCGAGCGCGGGCACGCCGACGCCTCCCGGATGCTGGCGCGGCTGGTGCTCGCGCAGTTCTCGGCGAGTGTCGCTGTGCGCGAGGACCGTTCGCTGTTCGCCTGCCTGGTGCTGGACGACGCGACCGGTGTGGTGACGCCGGAGGCCGTGCGCGGCATCCAGCGGTTGCGGTCCGGCAACGCCGGTGTCGTGCTCACCCTGCGGACGCTGGACGACGTGGCCCGGCCGCTGCGCGGACCGCTGCTCGGGGCCACCGGCTGCCGGATGGCGCTGTCCGGGGTCACGCCCTGGGACGGGCAGGACTTCGCCGAGGTGTGGGGCAAGGAGTGGATCGAGGCCCGGGACGTCACCGACCGGCAGATCATCGCCGAGACCCCGGCGGGCAAGGCCGTGCACATGCTGCGCCGGGTCATCACCGGCAAGGCGCCGACCGCGCGTGCGGTGACCGTGCGGCAGGTCGAGCGGGAGCGCTGGTCCGCGTCCGAACTGGCGCACGGCGTACCGGCGGGGCACGCGGTGCTGTCGCTGACCGATGTGAAGGGCGAGCACGCGCCGCCGCTGCTGGTGGACCTTCGGGGCTGACCTCTATGGGCTGGTGCGGTACGCGGGGACCGTACGGTGAGGCAGAATCGTCACAGGTCGTTCATACGTGAAGGCCAAAAGAGCACAAAGATCACACAGCACCACACAGCCCTGACGCAGACATGAAGGCCTCATGCCCCCGACGCTCGCCTCTCTCGTCCACCACTCCGCGCTGAAACTGACCGTGCGGGCGGGCGAAGACCGCCTCGACGTGCCAGTGCGCTGGGCACACGTCAGCGAGCTGGCCGACCCCGTGCCCTACATGGAGGGCGGGGAACTGCTGCTGATCACCGCGCTCAAGCTGGACGCCGAGGACCCGGAGGCCATGCGCCGTTACGTGCGGCGGCTGGCCGGGGCCGGAGTGGTCGGGCTCGGCTTCGCCATAGGCGTCAACTACGAGGAGACGCCCAAGGCGCTCGTCGACGCGGCCGGGGAAGAGGGCCTGCCGCTGCTGGAGGTGCCGCGCCGCACCCCGTTCCTCGCCATCAGCAAGGCCGTGTCCGCCGCCATCGCCGCCGACCAGTACCGGGCCGTCACGGCAGGGTTCGCCGCCCAGCGCGAGCTGACCCGGCAGGCGCAGACCGGCGGGCCGGAAGGGCTGCTGTCCGCGCTGGCCTCGCAGGTCGACGGGTGGGCGGCGCTGTACGACGCCTCGGGCGCCGTCGTCGCCACGGCACCGGAGTGGGCCGGACGGCGGGCCGCGCGGCTCACCGGCGACATCGAGCGGCTGCGGGAACGCCCCGCGCCCGCCTCCTCGGTGGCCGGCGGGCCGGAGAACGAGGACCGGGTCGAACTGCACACCATCGGCACGGGCCGGCGCCCTCGCGCGGCCCTCGCGGTCGGCACGGCCGCCGCCCTCGGCACCGCCGAGCGCTACGCGGTCCACTCGGCCATAGCCCTGCTGACCCTGACCACGGAACGCTCCCGGTCCCTCCAGGCCGCCGAGCAGCGGGTCGGCGCGGCGGTGCTGCGCATGCTGCTGGCTGGGGAGCCGGATCACGCGCGCACGGTCGCCGGAAGCCTGTACGGCGGGCTGCTGGACGCGCCGTTCCGGATGCTGGTCGCGGAGCGGGTACCGGTGTCGGCGTCGGCCGCGCTGACCCGTGCGGAGACCTGGGCGGGCGTCCCGGCCGTCGACCGGCCCTCCGCCGCCGCGCTCGCGGCGGCCGACACCGGCGGCGACCCCCTCGCGGCGCTCGCCGACGTCATGGAGTCCGCGGCGGCCCGGGCCGGCGAGGCCGTCCTGGTGGTGCCCGAGGGGGAGCGGCTGGTGGTGCTGGCCGCGGACCGCGGTGCCGCCGCCGCTGCCTGCGGGGAGTACGCGGCAGCCCTGGAGACCGCCCGGGCGGGCGGGCGCGAGAAGGTGCCGGGCGGGGATGAGGCCGAGCTGGTCGTGGGCCTGTCGGCACCGGCCGGGCCCATCGCCGCCTCCTCCGCGTACAAGCAGGCCGAGCAGGCCCTGTCGGTGGCGCGGCGGCGTGGACGCGTCCTGGTGGAGCACGAGCAGATGGCGGCCGGATCGGTGCTGCCGCTGCTGGCGGACGACGCGGTACGGGCCTTCGCCGACGGGATGCTGCGACCGCTGTACGAGCACGACGCCACGGGCCGCGGCGACCTCGTCGCCTCCCTGCGCGCCTGGCTGTCCCGGCACGGCCAGTGGGACGCGGCGGCGGCCGACCTCGGCGTCCACCGGCACACCCTGCGCTACCGCATGCGGCGCGTCGAGGAGATCCTCGGCCGCTCCCTGGACGACGCGGACGCCCGGATGGAACTCTGGCTGGCTCTCAAGGCGACGACCACGGAACCGGCCCCGCCCGCCAAACCGTAGTGTTCGCGGCCCGCACTGCTACACCCCGTACAAACACCGTTCGGCCACCCCGCCCCTACCGTGGGAACCCGCAGTACAGGACCACCCCCGACGCCGAAGGGCCGGAATACAGACATGACTTCCACCCACGCCTTCTGGCTCGCCGGCCGCCAGGCCACCGGCGAGGACACCTTCGACGTCAGCTCCCCGTGGGACGGGCGGCTCGTCGGCAAGGTGAGCGTGCCGACGGACGCGCAGGTCGAGGAGGCCGTGGCCGCCGCGTACGCCGTGCGCGACGAGTTCGCCGCCACCCCCGCCCACGTACGGGCCGCCGCCCTCGACCACGTCAGCAAGCGCCTCGTCGAGCGCACCGAGGAGATCGCGCGGCTGATCTCGGCCGAGAACGGCAAGCCCCTGAAGTGGGCGCGCGGCGAGGTCGGACGGGCCGTGTCCGTCTTCCGGTTCGCCGCCGAGGAGGCCCGGCGCTTCAACGGCGGCGAGGCCCAGCGCCTCGACACCGACCTCGGCGGCCAGGGGCGGCTCGCCCTCACCCGGCGCTTCCCGAAGGGCGTCGTGCTCGGCATCGCGCCCTTCAACTTCCCGCTCAACCTCTGCGCCCACAAGATCGCCCCGGCCATCGCCGCCGGCGCGCCGATCATCCTGAAGCCGGCCCCGGCCACCCCGCTGTCCGGCCTGATCATCGGCGACCTGCTGGCCGAGACCGAGCTGCCGGCCGGTTCCTGGAGCGTCCTGCCCGTCGCCAACGACAAGATGCCGGCCCTCGTCCAGGACGAGCGCCTGCCCGTCATCTCCTTCACCGGCTCCGAGAAGGTCGGCTACGCGATCATGGATTCGGTGCCGCGCAAGCACTGCACCCTGGAGCTGGGCGGCAACGGCGCGGCCGTCGTCCTCGCCGACTGGGCGAGCGACGCGGACCTGGACCGGGCGGCGCAGCGCATCGCCACCTTCTCCAACTACCAGGGCGGCCAGTCCTGCATCTCCGTCCAGCGCGTCATCGCCGACGCGTCGGTCTACGACCGGCTGCTGCCGCGCGTCGTCGCCGCCGTCGAGGCCCAGGTCACCGGTGACCCGGGCGACGACGCGACCGACGTCGGCCCGCTGGTCAGCGAGGACGCCGCCAGGCGCGTCGAGACGTGGGTCCAGGAGGCCGTGGACGCCGGTGCCGCGCTGCTCACCGGCGGCAAGCGGGACGGCGCCTCCTACGCCCCGACCGTCCTGGCCGACGTACCGGCCGACGTCACGATCTCCTGCGAGGAGGTCTTCGGCCCGGTCCTCACCGTGCAGAAGGTCGACGGCGAGGCCGAGGCCTTCGCCGCCGTCAACGACTCCAAGTACGGCCTCCAGGCGGGCGTCTTCACACACGACCTGCGGACCGCCTTCCGCGCCCACCGCGCCCTGGAGGTCGGCGGTGTCGTCATCGGCGACGTGCCGTCCTACCGCGCCGACCAGATGCCGTACGGCGGCGTCAAGCAGTCCGGCGTGGGGCGCGAGGGCGTGCGGTTCGCCATGGAGGACTACACGTACGAGCGGGTGCTGGTCCTGACAGGGGTCGACCTCTAGCCCGATCGCTCTGGCACATGGGAACCATTTTCATATAGGCTCTGCGAAGAGGCCCGGCACCGATGCCTTCCGGTGCCGGGCCCCTTCTTTATGCCGGCCTGCTCCGGACCCTCAACCGGAGAAGCCGACGTGCGCGAGCCGCAGCCGGCCGCGCAGCCTGAGACGGACGTCGTGCACGCCCGCGGCGGCGACGGACGCGCCGAGCGAGACATAGTCGTACGGGCCCGATGTCGGACCGGCGGTTGGCAGCACAGCGAGGGCCGGGCCGTCGTCGACGGACACCTCGACCGTGCCCTCGCCGGCCACCTCCACCGTCACCCCGGTGATACCTCGGCCGAAGTCGCAGTCGCGGTAGACCAGTTCACCCGTGGACCCGTCCACCGGCGTCACCGCGTCGCCCGACACCTTCGTCCGGTCGACGATCTCGATGCCGCTCTGCTCGTCGAATCCGGCCGCGGCCAGACCGCCCGCCAGGACCGCGCGCGGCAGGGTGGGCTCGCCGTCGAGTGTGACGTTCGTCCGCAGCCGGACGTCCTCGCTCGAAGCCCCGGCCAGCAGCTCGTACGCGCCCGGCCGCACGCGCCACCGGTCCTGCGCGACGTCCCAGAACGCGAAGGCGGTCAGCGGAACTTCGAAGCTCAGCTCAGCCGCCGCACCGGGGGCGAGAGTGACGCGGCGATGGTCCAGCAGCTCGCGGCGCGGACGCGGTACGGACGGGTCGACGGCCCGCGTGTAGAGCTGGGCGACCTCGTCGGCGGTGACGTCACCGGTGTTGGCGACCGAGAACGAGACGTGCAGCGTGCCGTCCTCGATCCGGGTCGTCAGGCCGTCGTACGCGAACGACGTGTACGACAGGCCGTGCCCGAAGGGGAACAGGGGCGTGCCCTCGAAGTACAGATACGTCTGGCGGGAGCCGATCACGTCGTAGTCGAGGAGGCCCGGCAGATCGGCGTCGTCGGCGTACCAGGTCTGCGGGAGCCGGCCGGCCGGGGAGACGTCGCCCGCCAGCACACGGGCCAGGGCGGTGCCGGCCGCCTGGCCGCCGTGCGCGGTCCACAGCACGGCCGGGAGGAGGGCCGGGTCGACGGCGTACGGGTAGGCGGAGACCAGCGCGAGCACGGTCGCCGGGTTCGCCGCGCGGGCGGCACGCAGCAGCCGTTCCTGGTGCTCCGGCAGCCGCAGGCTCGTACGGTCCTCCGTCTCACGGCCGTTGATGTGTGGGTCGTTGCCCGCGACCACCACGACCACGTCGGCCGCCGCGGCGGCCCGCGCCACCGCCTCCTCGCCGCGCTCGGCGACGACCAGCTCGAACACCTCGGGATCTTCCCCGGCAACTTTCATGCCGTCGGCGGAGACACACACGTGGCGACCCGTTCCCCGGTGTTTGAGGAGGTGCCCGTCCCCGTGCGGTTCCAGGCTGAACGTCTCCTGGACGATCCACCCGCCCGGCTGGTCGGCCGCGGCACGGACGTACCCGTCCTCGGCGACCGACAGGTAGCGCCCGTCGGGTGCGCGCAGCGTCAGCACGCCCTCGCCCCAGTCGACCAGCGCCAGCTCGGTGCCGGTCGCGTCGGTGGTCAGCGGGGGCAGGTCCGTACGGCCCGCGAGCAGCGCCGGGTCGAGCGCGCCCTCGGCGCCGCGCACCTCGTCGGCGGCGTCCTCCGCCACCGGCACATGCAGGAACGCTCCCGCGGAGGTCTTCAGCCGGACCCGGTCCACACCTTCCGCGAACTCCACCCGCTCCGCGCCGAACCGCTCGTACAGGCCCTCCAGCGGGGTCGAGCGGTGCAGGAGCGTGCCGCTGTACCAGTCGAGCTTGCACTCGTCGGCGAGCAGACCGACCACGGCGATACGGGTGTCCGGGGCGAGCGGCAGCACCCCGTCGTTCTTCAGCAGCACGACCGCCTGCTCGGCCGCCTCCCGGGCGAGGGCGCGGTGCCCCGGGGAATCGAACTCGCTGGTCGCGTCGTGCGGGTCGTACTCCGGGTCGAACTCGCCGAGACGGAAGCGGACCGAGAGCTGGCGCCGGACGGCCCGGTCGAGGTCGGCCTCGGTCAGCAGACCGCGCTCCAGGGCACCGCGCAGGCGCCCGACCATCTGCGAGGAGTCCGTGCCGTGGTCGGTGAAGCTGTCGACGCCCGCCACCAGGGAGGCGGCGGTGGCCTCCTCGTGGGTGTCGAAGTAGTGCTCGGAGTCGACCAGGTTGCTCGGCGCGCCCGCGTCGGAGCAGACCAGCAGCTCCTCGTCGGTCCAGGCCCGCAGCTGCTCGCCCAGGTAGGGCGAGACGTGGTTCGGGCGGCCGTTGACCAGGTTGTACGCCGGCATCACCCCGGCCACCGCACCCGCCTCGACGGTCTCGCGGAAGGCCCGCAGGTCGTACTCGTGCAGCACGCGCGGACGCACCGAGCTCGACGTCGTCGACCGGTCGGTCTCGTTGTTGTGGGCGAGCCAGTGCTTCAGCACGGGCGCGGTGCGCCAGTAGGTGGGGTGGTCGCCGCGCAGGCCGTGTGTGTAGGCAGTGGCGATCGCCGAGGTGAGCTTCGGGTCCTCCGAGTAGCCCTCCTCGTTACGGCCCCACAGCGGGTGGCGCAGCAGGTTGACCGTCGGGGCCCACACGTTGAGCCCGACCCGGTCGTCCTTGGCGCGCATCGCGCGGACCTCCTTGGACACCGCGTCGCCGACCCGCCGCACCAGCTCCGGGTTCCAGGTGGCGCCGAGACCGACGGCCTGCGGGAACACCGTCGCCGGGCCCATCCACGCCACGCCGTGCAGGGCCTCCTGGCCGGTGCGGAAGGCGGCGACGCCGAGCCGCTCGACGGCGGGCGCGAACTGGTGCAGGAAAGCGGTCTTCTCCTCCCGTGTCAGCCGCGACAGGAGGTCGTCGATCCGCTTCGCGAACGGCAGGCGCGGATCGCGGAACGGCGGCGTGGGCGGCGTGTGTGCGGTCACGTGGGATTCCCTTTGCGATGGAGCGGTGAGACGCTTTCGAAGCGCTTCGATGCTGGTTCGACGTGGGGGTGGGTGTCAAGACACCTCGGCGCAACAACTCCGACCCTGCGGTGCCATTCCAAGCGCCATTCGTGTCGGATCGCGATCGTGCACACCTCGGGAGAATCTTGGAATCGCCCCTTGTGCACCCCTGGGTGTTCACTTAATCTCGCAGCAACATCGAAGCGCTTCGACTGTGAAGTCCGCCACCCGGTGGTGCGCATTCCTCGTCACTCGTCGGAGTATCGCTTCGGCTCAGCCAGTTCCACTCGAGACACCGCAGCCGACGGCCCTCCGCCGGGTGTCCTGGTGTGCCATGAAGGGTGACGCAATGACGCCGAACGCCGCCTCCGCCTCCTCCGGACCGAGCCGGAGATCCTTCCTCGCCTCCACGGCGGTCGCCACCGCGGCCGTGGCGGGAGGGATGCCGTTGCTCGCCGCGTGCGGCGGTTCGGACAGTGGCTCGAAGGACGGCACGACGTCCGGCAAGGGCGCCAAGAAGCTGCTGCCGGCCTACGTGGCAAGCAACGTGGTGACGCCGGACATCCCGTCCAAGCACGGCTCGGCGATGGGCTTCACCAGCAAGCTCGATCTGGCCGACCTCAAGACCTCGGTCACGAAGAAGCTCGGCAAAGGCGGTTCCGTCAAGATCATGTCGCCGTTCTGGGGCACGCCGCCGAAGGGCGACAACCCCTACTACAAGGCGATGAACGATCTGATCGGTGTCGACATCACCTGGCAGAACCAGGACGGCAACACCTACGACGAGAAGCTGGGCGCGGTCCTCGCCTCCAGCGACCTCCCGGACGTCGTGGTCATCCCCAGCTGGAACATGGGCGGCAAGATACCCAGTGCCATCATCAGCAAGTTCGCCGATCTCGGCCCGTACCTGTCCGGGGACCGGGTCAAGAAGTACCCGAACCTCGCCGCGATCCCGAGTGGAGCCTGGCAGTACTCAATCTTCGGCGGCAAGCTGCGCGGCCTGCCCCAGCCCGCTCCCTCGGTCGTCGGCATCGTGCCCTTTTACCGCAAGGACGTCTTCGACAAGGAGGGTTACGACCTTCCGAAGACCCCGCAGGAGTTCCTCGCCCTCGCCAAGGAGATCACCCGGCCCAAGGCCAAGGTGTGGGCCTGCGACGACATGAAGTGGACCGCCTTCAACGTCTTCGGCGCGCTCTCCGGCAGCGAGAAGCCGCTCGGCTGGAACCTGACCGACGGAAAGATGATCTACCGGGTCGAGACCGAGGAGTACCTCGAGGCGCTGGAGTGGACGCGCAAGCTCTACTCCGCCGGCGTGGTCCACCCCGACGCCAAGGCGGCCAACCAGGGCACCGCCGGTGACCGCTTCACCAACGGCCAGGTCCTGATCTACAACCAGAACATCTCGGACTGGTGGGGCAAGATGGCCGAACAGGCCGGACGGGACACCGACTTCCGGATCTCCGGCATGGACATCTTCGGCGCCGACGGCGGCGACCCCACGCTCTGGGCCGGCTCGCCCGCGGGCATCTTCGCCTTCGTCAACAAGAAGGCGTCCAAGGCCGTCGTCGAGGACATCCTGGCCGCCGCCAACGTCACCGCCGCCCCGTACGGCACCAAGGAGTACATGCTCACCAACTACGGGGTGGAGGGCACGCACTACACCGTCGAGGACGGGGTGCCCACCAAGAACGACAAGGGCAACCAGGAAGTCATCAACGCCTACGTGATGCTCGCCAGCCCCGCCCCGACCATCGCGCACCCGGACCTCCCGGACATCGCGAAGGAGCAGGTGGAGTGGCAGCAGCGGATGGGCTCCTTCACCAAGAGGTCCACCTTCTGGGGCATGCAGATCACCGAGCCCGCCCGCTACACCAACCTCTCCAACGATTTCGAGCAGTTGGAGGACGACGTCGTCCGCGGCCGCAAGAAGATCAGCGATGTGCAGCAGGCTGTCGCCGAATGGAGGAAGCAGGGCGGCGACAAGCTGCGGGACTGGTACCAGAAGCTGCACGACACCAACGGTTCCGCACAGTGACCAGGCGCTGAGGCAAGGAGTAGGCCGTGTCCCACAGCACGGTGCCTCGCAGCAGGGCCGAGGCGAAGACGAGTGAGGAAGCCCCCCGCGGGACGGACGCCCCCGCCAGGGGCCGGCCGGAGAAGAAGCTCTCCGGCAAGCTGAGCCTGAGGCTTCGGCTGCGCCGCGACCGCACGCTGATCCTGATGACCCTGCCCGCCATCGCGCTGGTCCTGGTCTTCAACTACGTACCGATCCTGGGTAACGTCGTCGCCTTCCAGGAATACGACCCGTACGTCAGCGACAACGGCTTCGTCGCGATGCTGGAGAGCCCTTGGGTAGGCCTGGAGCAGTTCGAGCGGATCTTCGCGGACTCGGCGTTCTGGGACGCCGTGCAGAACACGCTCGTGCTGTTCAGCCTCCAGCTGGTGCTGTTCTTCCCGATCCCGATCCTGCTCGCGCTGCTCATCAACAGCGTGATCAGGCCCCGGGTCCGGGCGGTGTCGCAGGCGATCCTCTACCTGCCGCACTTCTTCTCCTGGGTGCTGGTCATCACCGTCTTCCAGCAGATCTTCGGCGGGGCGGGCATCATCGCGCAGACCCTGCGACAGCACGGCTACGAGGGCTTCGACCTCATGACCGACCCCGGGATCTTCAAGTTCCTGGTGACCGCGGAGGGCGTCTGGAAGGACGCGGGCTGGGGCATCATCGTCTTCCTCGCCGCGCTCGCCTCCGTGAGCCCCGACCTCTACGAGGCGGCGGCCATGGACGGGGCCGGGCGCTGGCGCCGCATGTGGCACGTCACGCTGCCCGCGCTGCGGCCCGTGATCGCCCTGCTGCTGGTACTGCGGGTCGGTGACGCGCTCACCGTCGGCTTCGAGCAGATCCTGCTGCAACGCGACGCGGTGGGGCCGGGCGCGTCGGAAGTCCTCGACACCTATGTGTGGTGGAACGGCGTCCGCAACCAGGACTTCAGCTACGCGGCGGCCGCGGGCCTCGTCAAGGGCCTGGTGAGCGTGGCACTCGTCCTCGCCGCGAACAAGGTGGCCCACTTCATGGGCGAGCAGGGGGTGTACAAGAAGTGACCACCGTCATGGACAAGGCCGCCGTCGAGGAGGCGGCGCGCGCACCGCGCTGGTGGGAGGCTCCGCCGAGGCCGGTCTGGGACGACGAGCCGGGCAAGGCCGGGATCGCCGGCAAGGGCATCGTCCTCGCCGGGGCCTGCCTCGCCGTCCTGTTCCCGCTGTGGATCGTCGTCGTCACCAGCCTCTCCTCCAAGCAGACCATCACCGAGGCCGGCGGACTGGTGATGATCCCGAAGGACATCACCTTCATCGCCTACCAGGAGCTGCTGAGCGGCGGGCAGGTGACCCGGGCCGCGATCGTCAGCGTGTGCGTGACGCTGGTCGGCACGGTGTTCTCCATGGCGGTGTCGGTGCTGGCCGCCTACGGCCTGTCCCGCAGCGGTTCCCTCGGGCATCGCTGGCTGCTGATGACGCTGCTCGCGACGATGTTCTTCGGGGCCGGGCTCATTCCGACGTATCTGCTGGTGCAGTCGCTGGGGCTGACGGACACGTATCTCGCGCTGATCCTGCCGAGTGCGGTCAGTGTCTTCAACATCCTGGTGCTGCGCGGGTTCTTCATGGGGATCTCGCCGGAACTCGTCGACAGTGCCCGAATCGACGGGGCGGGGGACTGGCGGATTCTCTGGCAGATCGTGATGCCGTTGTCCCGGGCCGTCATCGCGGTGATCACGTTGTTCTACGCGGTCGGTTACTGGAGCGCCTGGTTCAACGCGTCGATCTATCTGAGCAACCAGGACATGATGCCGTTGCAGAACGTCATGATCCAGCTGGTGCAGAAGCAGGAGGCGCCGGTGGGGGTGAGCCAGGCGATCAAGACCGGGCAGATTTCCGGGCTGGCGATCCAGATGGCCGTGATGGTGATGGCGTTGCTGCCGGTTGCTGTGATCTCCCCCTTCGTCCAGAAGCATTTCAAGAAGGGCATGCTCACGGGCGCCATCAAGGGGTGATGCCCTTGTTCCTTGTCTCGCCGTAGGGCTGTCCGCATGTCGTCCGCGGCCGCGTCGTGGTTGTCCGCGCAGTTCCCCGCGCCCTGAATAAGGGCACCTCCCTTCCCCGTCTTTGCAAGAACCGAGGTACGCCATGCCCACATTCCACCTCAGCAGACGTTCCGTGCTGGCCGGGACCGCTGCCGTCGCCGCGGTCGTCTCCCTTCCGTCGATTCAGGGGCGGGCGGAAGCCGGTACGCCCGCGAAGGGCGCATACCGGTGGCGCAACGTCGTCCAGGGCGGCACCGGTTTCGTCACCGGCGTGCTGTTCCACCCCTCCGTCCGAGGCCTCGCCTACGCCCGTACCGACATCGGCGGCGCCTACCGCTGGGACGACCGCACCGACCGGTGGGTCCCGCTGACCGACCACATCGGCTGGGACGACTGGAACCTGCTCGGCGTGGAGGCCATGGCCGTCGACCCGGCCCACCCGAACCGGCTCTACCTCGCCCTCGGTACGTACGCGCAGTCCTGGGCCGGCAACGGGGCCGTGCTGCGCTCCGAGGACCGGGGCGCCACCTGGTCGCGCACCGACCTCACCGTGAAGCTCGGGGCCAACGAGGACGGGCGCGGCTGCGGGGAGCGGCTGCTCGTCGACCCGCGCGACAGCGACACCCTGTGGCTCGGCACCCGGCACGACGGACTGCTCAAGTCGACCGACCGGGGCGCCACCTGGAACGCCGTGAGCTTCCCGGCAGCCCCCAGCGCCACCGGCCAGGGCATCACCCTCCTGGTCGCCGCCGGCCGCACCCTCTACGCCGGCTGGGGCGACTCCGACGGCACGGCCGGCAAGCCCAACCTGTACCGCACGTCCGACGGCACGACCTGGAAGGCCGTCCCGAAGCAGCCCACCGGCACCGCCGCCAAGGTGCCGATCCGCGCCGCGTACGACCGGCACACGCGCGAGCTGTACGTGACGTACGCCAACGCCCCCGGCCCCAACGGCCAGTCCGACGGCAGCGTGCACAAGCTGCGGACGACGGACGGGAAGTGGACCGAGGTCACGCCGGTGAAGCCCGGCGAGGTGACCGAGGACGGGGGGACCGACTCGTTCGGGTACGGCGGTGTCGCCGTCGACGCCCGCAGGCCCGGCACCGCCGTCGTCTCCACCAACAACCGCTGGGCGCTGGTCGACACCCTGTACCGGACCACCGACGGCGGCCGCACCTGGAAGTCCCTGAAGGACAAGGCCGTCCTGGACGTGTCCGAGACGCCGTACCTCAGGTGGGGCGCCGACGAGCCCAAGTTCGGCTGGTGGATCCAGGCCCTCGCCGTCGACCCGTACGACTCCGGGCACGTCGTCTACGGAACCGGCGCGACCCTCTACGGCACCCGCGACCTCAAGCACTGGGCCCCGCAGATCCGGGGCCTCGAGGAGGCGTCCATACGTCAGCTGATCTCCCCTCCGGCCGGACAGGCGCACCTGATCAGCGGGTCCGGGGACATCGGCGTCATGTACCACGAGCGGCTCACCGCCTCCCCTTCCCGGGGCATGGCGTCGAACCCGGTGTTCGGCACGTCGACGGGACTCGCGCTGGCCGCCGCCGAGCCGTCGTACGTCGTGCGGGCCGGGTGGGGCGACAACGGCAACGGCGCCTGGTCGCGCGACGGCGGCAAGACCTGGGCACCCTTCAACGCCCAGCCGCCCATGGCCAAGTCCGCGCCGGGGCCGATCGCCACCAACGCCGACGGCAGCGTGCTGCTGTGGTCCTTCGGCACGGCCGACCCGGGATTCCGCTCGGCGGACAACGGCGTCACCTGGTCCGAGGTCGCCTCCTTCCCGAAGGGCGCCGTCCCGGTCGCGGACCCGGCCGACGCGACGCGTTTCTACGCCTTCGACACCACGACCGGGACGCTCCACGCCAGCACCGACGGCGGCCAGACCTTCACCGCGCGGGCCACCGGCCTGAACTCGGGCGACAGCGAGTTCCAGCTGACCGCCGCCCCCGGCCGCTCGGGCGACCTGTGGCTGAGCCTGAAGTGGAACGGGCTGTACCGCTCCACCGACGGCGGCGCCACCTTCACCAAGGTGAGCAGCTGCTGGGCCTCGTACACCCTCGGCTTCGGCAAGGCCGCCGAGGGCGCCTCCTACCCGGCGGTCTACATGGTCGGCTCCACCGAGTCCATCACCGCCGTGTACCGCTCCGACGACGAGGCGAAGACCTGGACCCGGATCAACGACGACCGGCACCAGTGGGGCTGGATCGGCGCGACCGTCACCGGCGACCCGCGCATCCACGGCCGGGTCTACATCGCCACCAACGGACGCGGCGTGCAGTACGGGGAGCCCGCCTGATGCCCGAGCGACAAGGGCCCGCCCTGAGCGACGCCACCCGGGGCCGGCTCCTCTTCGGCGGCGACTACAACCCGGAGCAGTGGCCCGAGGAGACCTGGCACGAGGACGTCCGGCTGATGAAGGCCGCCGGTGTCAACTCCGTCACCCTCGGCGTGTTCTGCTGGTCGAAGCTGGAACCGGAGCCCGGGGCACGGGAGTTCGGCTGGCTGGACACCCTGATGGACCTGATGCACGAGAACGGCATCGGGGTCGTCCTCGCCACCCCCACCTCCTCGCCCCCGCCCTGGATGGGCCGGCTGCACCCCGACACCCTGCCCGTCACCGAGGACGGCCGCACCGAGTGGTGGGGCGGCCGCCAGCACTTCTCGCACTCCAGCGCCACCTACCGGCGCTGTGCCGCCGCGATCACGGAAGACCTGGCCGCCCGCTACGGCGGCCACCCGGCCCTCACGATGTGGCACATCAACAACGAGTACTGCACCTTCGACTACGGCGACGAGGCAGCCGTCTCCTTCC
The DNA here is from genome assembly GCF_042957035.1 of Streptomyces sp. NPDC008137. NCBI lineage: Bacteria > Bacillati > Actinomycetota > Actinomycetes > Kitasatosporales > Streptomycetaceae > Streptomyces > Streptomyces sp. NPDC008137. The sequence continues at coordinate 295,370 of NZ_JBIBHN010000007.1, forward strand.
GGCGGTGGCTGCGCGAGAAGTACGGCACGCTCGACGCCCTCAACGAGGCCTGGGGCACCGCCTTCTGGAGCCAGGGCTACGACAGGTGGGACGGCATCCTGCCGCCCCGCCTGCCCCACTACATGCGCAACCCCGGCCAGGTCCTCGACTTCCGGCGCTTCACGTCCGACATGCTCCTGGAGTGTTACGTCGCCGAACGGGACATCGTCCGGCGCCACACCCCGCACCTGCCGGTCACCAGCAACTTCATGCCGCTGTGGTTCGGGCAGGACGCCTGGCGCTGGGCGGGGGAGGAGGACGTCGTCTCCGTCGACCTCTACCCCGACCCGCGTGATCCGCTCGGCGCCCAGAACGGCGCCCTGGTGCAGGACATGACCCGCTCCCAGGCGCGCGGGCCCTGGATGCTCATGGAACAGGCGGCCGGGCCGGTCAACTGGCGGGGCGTGAACCACCCGAAGCCGCGCGGTCTCAACCGGCTGTGGTCGCTCCAGGCCGTGGCCCGGGGCGCCGACGCCGTCTGCTACTTCCAGTGGCGGCAGTCCCGGCAGGGCGCGGAGAAGTTCCACTCCGGCATGGTCAGCCACGCGGGGGAGGAGGGCCGTACGTACCAGGAGGTCAAGAGGCTCGGAGCGGACCTGGCGAGGATCGCCCCCGAGGTGACCGGCCGGCACATCACCGCGAACGTCGCCGTCCTGCACGACTGGCACGCCTGGTGGGCCGGCGCCCAGGACGGCAGGCTGTCCAGCCAGGTCGACTACCCGGACGTGCTGCGCGCCTGGCACCGGGCCCTGTGGCAGGCCCACCTCACCACCGACTTCGCCCACCCCGAGCACGATCTGACGCCGTACTCGATGGTTGTCGTGCCCCAGCTGTACGCGCTCACCGACGCGGCGATCGGCAACCTCCTCGCCTACGCCCGCGGCGGCGGCACCCTCGTCTGCGGTTTCCTGACCGGTGTCGCCGACGAGGACGACCGGGTGCGCCCCGGCGGCATGGACGCCCGGCTGCGGGAGCTGTTCGGCATCCGCACGCTGCACGAGTGGTGGCCGCTGGACGCGGGGGAGACCGTCGCCTGCGAGGGCTTCCGGGGCACGCTGTGGTCCGAGGAGATCGAGCCCGCCGACCCCGACGACACGACTTGCTACAAGGGCGGCGAACTGGACGGCATGCCCGCCGTCCTGCGCAAGGACCGCGCCTGGTACCTCTCCACGCTCCCGGAGCCGGAGGCGCTGCGCGAGCTGCTGGCCCGGATCGCCGAAGGCGCGGGCGTCCGGCCCGCGCTCGACGCTCTTCCCGAGCAGGTCGAGGCCGTGCGCCGGGGCGAGCTGCTGTTCCTGCTCAACCACAGTCGCGAGCCCGTGACCGTCGAGGTCCCCGGCACCCACCACGACCTGCTGACGGGCACGGCCGTCACCGACCGGGTCACCCTCGGCCGCTACGAGGCGGCGGTGCTCCGGCCATGACCCCCTCCGCCCCTGTCCACGGCACCTGGGAGCCGCACCCGGCGGGCCGCTGGGAGGACGGCTTCCTGAGCGGCAACGGCCATCACGGCGCTCTTGTGTTCGGTGACCCGGACATCGAGCGGGTCGTCGTCACGCACCACACCCTGGTGCGCCCCAACGGCGGGGACCCCCGGCCCCCGTGGCTCGCCGGTGACCTCCCCGCGCTCCAGGACCGTCTCCTGGCAGGCGACACGACCGCCGCCGAGAGCTTCACGGACGGCCGTCCACACATGTGGGTGCAGCCCTTCCACCCCGCCTTCCAGGTCAGACTGCGGCGTCCGCCCGGTGCCCGGCGCGACTACCGCCGCGACGTCGACTTCACGACGGGCGTGGTGGGAGCCTCCTGCTCCGGCTGGACGAGCCGGGTCTTCGTCTCCCGCGCCGACGACGTGATCGTCCAGCAGGTCACCGGACCCGGCCTCAGCCTCGGCGTCGACCTGGACCACCGGCTGCCCGGCGCCCCCGCCGGACTGGGCATCGGCAACGGCGCCGTCCTCACCCCCGAGGGCGCCCTGCTCAGCCTGCGCGCCCGCTACCCGGACAGTGACCTGGCCTGCACGGGCGTCACCCTGGTCGCCGCCACGGGCGGCACGACGAGCCTCGCGCCGCCCGGCGCGCACATCGAGGGCGCCCGGTCCGTGCTGCTCCTCACCCGGGTGCGGCGGCACACCGGCGAACTGGACGTCGTCGCCGAGGGCCGCGCCCTGCGCGACCTGCCCATGGAGTACGACGAGCTCCTCGACCGCCACGTCGCCCTCCACCGCACCGCCTACGAGCGCGTCACCCTCGACCTGGACGCCGATCCCGCCGAACGCGACCTGCCGGGCTCAGAGCTGCTCACCAGGCCCCGCAGCACCGCCCTGCTGGAGCGCCTCTTCGCCGCAGGCCGCTATCACCTGCTGTCCGCATCCGGCCTCTTCCCGCCCCGGCTGACCGGACTGTGGACCGGCGACTGGAACACCGCGTGGTCCGGCGCCTTCACCAACGACGCCAACCTCAACCTCCAGACCGCCTCCGCCGCTGCCGCCGCCCTCCCCGAGGTCACCGAGGCGCACGCCTCGCTGATTCAACGGCAGCTGCCCGACTGGCGCGACAACGCCCGCACGATCTTCGGCACCCGGGGCGTCGTCGCCCCCGGCCACAGCGACGGAGAGTCGGGCCACTCGTACCACTTCGACCGTGAGTACCCGCTGCACCTGTGGACCGCGGGAGCCGACTGGCTGCTCAAACCGCTCGTCGACCACGACGAGACCCAGGGCACCCGCGACCCGCGCACCGCCGCCGCACTCGCCGAAGTCGCCCTCTTCTACGAGGACTTCCTCACCCGCACGGATGAGCACGGCCACCTCGTCGTCGTCCCGTCCTACTCGCCCGAGAACCGCCCCGCCAACGCGAGCTGGGGCACCCTCAACGCGGCCATGGACCTCTCGGCGGCCCGCCACGCACTGCGCACGGCCGCCGCCTACCACCCCGGCCCCGACGCCGACCGCTGGCACGCCCTCGCCGACCGCCTCCCACCGCACCGGCTCAACGCGGACGGGGCACTGGCCGAATGGGCCTGGCCGGGCCTGGAGGACTCCTACGACCACCGCCACCTCAGCCACCTCTACGGCGTCTGGCCGCTCGACGAGATCACCCCCTACGACAGCCCCGAACTCGCCACGGCCGCCCACCGCGCCCTCGAACTGCGGGGCGCCGAGAACGACTCCGCGCACGGCCATCTGCACCACGCCCTGATCGCGGCCCGGCTCAGGGACGGCGGCCGTGTCGCCCACGCCCTGGGGCAGGTCCTGGACGGCGACTTCTTCCACGCCTCCCTGATGAGCGCCCACTACCCGAAGCGCGATGTCTACAACGCGGACGCCGCGCACACCCTGCCCGCCGTGCTGATCGAGATGCTCGTGCAGTCGACCCCGGACCGGCTGGTCCTGCTGCCCGCGCTCCCGGCTGCGTATCCGAGCGGCGCACTGCGCGGTGTGCGCACCCGCTTCGGGGCCGGGATCGACCTCACCTGGACCCGGGACGGCGCCACCGCCGTCATCAGGCCGGGCCGCACCCACCGCGTCGAACTGCGGACTTCCACCGGCACAGAATCCCTCCACCTGGTCGCCGGAGAAGACCACGTCCTCACCCTGAGGTCGTGGTAGTTCCCCCCATCCCCCCACCCATGGAAGGGACACCATGGCATCACGCACGCTCGGCAGGGTCACCAAGGCCCTGCTCGCCCCGGCCCTGGCACTCGGCGCGACCGTAGCCCTCGCCTCCGCCCCCGCCTCGGCCGCCGTCTGGAACTCCTGCGACCAGTGGGGCAACACGAGCCTGAACGGCTACACGCTCTACAACAACATCTGGGGCAGCGGCGCCGGTGCCCAGTGCATCTGGGCCAACTCGGGCACCAACTGGGGCGTCAACGCCAACCACCCCAACACCGGCGGCATCAAGTCCTATCCGAACCAGACGAAGGCGATCAACAAATCCATCACCTCGCTGGGCTCGCTGTCCAGCAGCTACAACGTCAGCGTCCCGTCGTCCGGCGCGTACAACACGTCGTACGACATCTGGGACACCGACCACGACTACGAGATCATGCTCTGGGTCAACAAGACCGGAGCCGTCGGCCCGATCGGCACCTCACAGGGCAGCGTCAGCCTCGGCGGCCACTCCTGGAACGTCTTCAAGGGCACCAACGGCGCCAACGAGGTGTTCTCGTTCATCCGCACCTCCAACTCCAGCTCCGGCACGGTGAACATCCTGCCGATCCTGAAGTGGATCAAGGACACCAAGGGCTGGATGGGCAACGAGACCATCGGAGACGTCCAGTTCGGCTTCGAGATCACCTCGTCCTCCGGCGGCCTGGACTTCCGCGCCAACAGCATGAGCATCACCAGCAGCTGACCCGGAACGGGCCGGGGCCGGCCGCACCTCACGGTGTGGCCGGCCCCGGCTTTCCGTTTGTGGGGGCTACTCCGCGACCGGCAGCCGCGCCCCGTCCCGCAGGAACAGCGGGATCCGGTCCAGCGGGGCGTCGACCGTCACGGACCGGCCGCCCTCGTACGTCTCACCCGTCCACGCGTCCGTCCAGGCGGCCCCCGCCGGCAGATACGCCGTACGGGCGGTCGCGCCGGCGGTCAGCACCGGGGCGACCAGCAGGTCCGGGCCGAAGAGGTAGGAGTCGTCGACCGACCAGGCGGCCTGGTCGTCCGGGAACTCCAGGAACAGCGGCCGCATCACCGGCAGGCCCTCCTCGTGGGCCGCGCGCATCACGTCCAGCACATACGGCCTCAGGCGCTCGCGCAGCCGCAGGTACTTCTCCAGGACGGCCCCGGCCTCCTCGCCGTACGACCACACCTCGTTCGGGCCGCCCGTCATCTCCGGGCCCAGCGGCATGCCCGGGTCCCGGAAGCCGTGCAGGCGCATCAGCGGGGACAGCGCGCCGAACTGGAACCAGCGGACCATCACCTCCTGGTACGCCGGGTCGTCGGGGTCGCCCCCGTGGAAGCCGCCGATGTCGGTGTTCCACCACGGGATGCCCGACAGGGCCGTGTTGAGGCCGGCCGCGATCTGGCGGCGCAGGGTCGGGAAGTCCGTGCCGATGTCACCCGACCACAGGGCGGCGCCGTAGCGCTGACTGCCCGCCCACGCCGAGCGGTTGAGGGTGACGATCTCCTCCTCGCCCGTCGCGCGCAGGCCCTCGTAGAAGGTCCGGGCGTTCTCGGCCGGGTAGGCGTTGCCGACCTCCAGGCCCGGGCCCGCCCAGTAGCGCAGATTCTCCTGGAAGCCCGGCTTCAGCTCCGGCTCGCAGGCGTCCAGCCAGAACGCCGTGATGCCGTACGGGTCGAGGTAGTTCTCCTTCACCTTCGACCACACGAACTCCCGGGCGTCCGGGTTGGTGGCGTCGTAGAAGGCCACCTGGACCGTGGACGCGACCTCCTTGTCGGGCCAGTCGGCGTGCGCCATCGGGCCGTACTGGGTGCCGATGAAGTACCCGCGCTGCTCCATGACCGGGTGGTTCTCGCTCAGCGGCGACACCGACGGCCAGACGCTCACCACGAGCCTGATGCCGAGCTCGTCCAGCTCGCGCACCATCGCCCCCGGGTCCGGCCACTCCTTCGGGTCGAACCTCCATTCCCCGAGGTGCGTCCAGTGGAAGAAGTCGCAGACGATCGCCGAGATGGGCAGGCCGCGCCGCTTGTACTCGCGGGCCACCGCCATGAGTTCGTCCTGGGTGCGGTAGCGCAGCTTGCACTGCCAGAAGCCCGCCGCCCACTCCGGCAGCATCGGACTGCGGCCGGTCACCGCGCTGTAGCGGCTCTGGGCGCCGGACGGGTCGCCCGCCGTGATCCAGTAGTCGATCTGCCGGGCGGAGTCTGCGACCCAGCGGGTGCCGTTGTGCGCCAGCTCCACGCGGCCGATCGCCGGGTTGTTCCACAGCAGCGTGTAGCCGCGGCTGGAGGTCAGCACCGGGATGCCGACCTCCGCGTTGCGCTGGACCAGGTCCAGCACCAGGCCCTTCTGGTCGAGGCGCCCGTGCTGGTGCTGGCCGAGGCCGAACAGCTTCTCGTCGTCGTAGGCGGCGAAGCGCTGCTCCAGGCGGTGGTGGCCGTTGCCGACGGCCGTGTAGAGCCGGGAGCCGGGCCACCAGAAGTGCGCGCGGTCCTCGGCGAGCAGCTCGGCGGAGTCCTCCGTCCGCAGGAAGCGGACCAGGCCCTCGGCGTTCACCTCGACCGTGAGCGCGCCGACGGTGAGCTGTCCTCGGCCGTCCTCGATCTTCACCGTGGAGGGCGTCGCGGGGGCCTCGTCGAGCAGCGCGCCCGGGAGCCCCTCGAGGATGGGGCCGCCGAGCCGGGCGCGGACCCGGACCGCGTCCGGACCCCACGGCTCGATCCGTACGGTCTCCTGGCGGCCGCTCCACTCCAGCGCGCCGTCCCGCTCGCGGAACGTGCCGACGGTGGGGGAGGACTGCGCGAGGCTCACCTGGGGCTGGGTTTCAGCAGGCTGATTCACGGGGCGGGCTCCTGTGCGGAAGCAGACATGGGGGTGCCCTGGAAGGGGCGCTGTTCGACGAATTGGGGGCGTTGTCCAGTGAACGGGGATCACGGCCGGGAAGGGGGATCACGGCCGGGAACGGGGATTACGGCCGGCTCGGCGCCGGCCCCGTGCTCGCCCGTTCCGTCAGCTCGGGCGCGATCAGCACGACCTCGTCGCTGCCGCGCCCCGCCAGCTTGGCGACCAGGTGTTCCACGGCGTGCCGGCCCATCTCCTGCGCGGGGATGGCGACCGACGTGAGCCGCACGGAGGCCTGCGTCGCGACCTGGTCGGGGCAGATCGCGACCACCGACACGTCCTCCGGCACGGCCCGGCCCTGCTGCCGCAGCAGGGCGAGCAGCGGCTCGACCGCCGACTCGTTCTGCACGATGATCCCGGAGGTGTCCGGGCGCTCGTCGAGGATCCGGGCGAGGGTCACGGCCATCGCGTCGTACCCGCCCTCGCAGGGCCGGTGCAGCAGCCGCACACCCAGCTCCCGGGCACGGGTCCGCAGCCCGTCGAGGGTGCGTTCGGCGAATCCGGTGTGCCGCTCGTAGACGGCCGGGGCCTCGCCGATGACGGCGATGTCCTGGTGCCCCCGCTTCGCCAGGTGCTCCACACACAGCGCGCCCGTCGCCCGGAAGTCCAGATCGACGCAGGTCAGACCGGAGGTGTCGGCGGGCAGCCCGATGAGCACGGACGGCTGGTCGGTCGCCCGCAGCAGCGGCAGCCGTTCGTCGTCCAGCTCGACGTCCATCAGGATCATCCCGTCGGCGAGCCCGCTCCCGGCGACGCGGCGCACCGCGTCGGGGCCCTCCTCACCGGTGAGCAGCAGCACGTCGTACCCGTGCGTGCGGGCGGAGGTCGCCACCGCGATGGCGATCTCCATCATCACGGGCACGTACATGTCCGTGCGGAGCGGGATCATCAGCGCGATGATGTTCGACCTGCTGCTCGCCAGGGCGCGGGCCCCGGCGTTCGGGTGGTACCCGAGCTCGCGGATGCTCCGCTCGACCCGCTGCCGGGTGTTGACGGAGATGGACCGCTTGCCGCTGAGGACATAGCTCACCGTGCTCGCCGAGACTCCGGCGTGCTGGGCGACCTCGGCGAGGGTGACCATCCGGCTCTCCAAGCTTTGTGAAGCGCTTCGACGATGCGCGTTGCTTATATGGGCGGGTGAGGGTGGTTCGACAGTAGCTCCAGCGAGAGTACGTGTCCATAGGTTGTCGAAGCGCTTCGATACCGATTTCCCGAGCGTGGTCGACCCTGTGCTCACCCTAGGCCGAACGGACGCGCGAGGACTGGTGGGAGCACCCGGTTTCGGGTACGAACGATCCAGTAGCACTGGTCGGTAACGTACAGTCATCAATAACCCTAGTTGCGGCGAGGTGCCCCTCATGTCCGCTTCAACCCCTCCCTCTTCCCGTCCCGCCGTCACCGAGCGGGAGGCCCGTGAGGTGGCGGAGGCCGCCCGGGAGCAGCACTGGCGCAAGCCCAGCTTCGCCAAGGAGCTGTTCCTCGGCCGCTTCCGGCTCGACCTCATCCACCCCCACCCCGTCCCCGGCGACGAGGCGGCCCAGCGCGGTGAGGAGTTCCTCGCCAAGCTCCGCGACTTCGTCGAGACGAAGGTCGACCCGGCCGTCATCGAGCGCGACGCCAAGATCCCCGACGAGGTGGTCGACGGCCTGAAGGAGCTCGGCGCCTTCGGCATGAAGATCGACACCAAGTACGGCGGGCTGGGCCTCACGCAGGTCTACTACAACAAGGCCCTCTCCCTGGCCGGCTCCGCCAGCCCCGCGATCGGCGTGCTGCTCTCCGCGCACCAGTCGATCGGCGTGCCGCAGCCCCTGAAGCTGTTCGGCACTCAGGAGCAGAAGGAACGCTTCCTGCCGCGCTGCGCCCGCACCGACATCAGCGCCTTCCTGCTCACCGAACCCGACGTCGGCTCCGACCCGGCCCGGCTCGCCACCACCGCGGTGCCCGACGGGGACGACTACGTCCTCGACGGCGTGAAGCTGTGGACCACCAACGGCGTCGTCGCCGACCTGCTGGTCGTCATGGCCCGGGTGCCCAAGAGCGAGGGCCGTCGCGGCGGCATCACCGCCTTCGTCGTGGAGACGAACTCGCCGGGCGTCACCGTGGAGAACCGCAACGCCTTCATGGGCCTGCGCGGCATCGAGAACGGCGTCACCCGCTTCCACCAGGTCCGGGTACCCGCCGCCAACCGCGTCGGCGAGGAGGGGCAGGGCCTGAAGATCGCCCTGACCACGCTCAACACCGGGCGGCTCTCCCTGCCCGCCTCCTGTGTCGCGGCGGGCAAGTGGTGCCTGAAGATCGCCCGCGAGTGGTCCGCGGTCCGCGAGCAGTGGGGCAAGCCCGTCGCGCACCACGAGGCGGTCGGCTCCAAGATCTCCTTCATCGCGGCCACCACCTTCGCGCTGGAGGCCGTCACGGACCTGGCCTCGCAGATGGCCGACGAGGACCGCAACGACATCCGCATCGAAGGCGCCCTCGCCAAGCTGTACGCCTCCGAGATGGCCTGGACGATGGCCGACGAACTCGTCCAGATCCGCGGCGGACGCGGCTTCGAGACGGCCGAGTCCCTCAGGGCCCGCGGCGAGCGCGGCGTCCCCGCCGAGCAGCTCCTGCGCGACCTGCGCATCAACCGCATCTTCGAGGGCTCCACGGAGATCATGCACCTGCTGATCGCCCGCGAGGCCGTCGACGCCCACCTCTCCGTCGCCGGCGACCTCATCGACCCCGAGAAGTCCCTCGGCGACAAGGCGAAGGCGGGCGCGAACGCGGGCGCCTTCTACGCCAAGTGGCTGCCGAAACTGGTCGCGGGCCCAGGTCAGCTTCCCACCGCCTACGGGCAGTTCAAACACGGCGTGGACCTCTCCGGGCATCTGCGCTACGTCGAGCGCACCTCCCGCAAACTCGCCCGCTCCACCTTCTACGCCATGTCCCGCTGGCAGGGCCGGATGGAGTCCAAGCAGGGCTTCCTCGGCCGGATCGTCGACATCGGCGCCGAACTGTTCGCCATGAGCGCGGCCTGCGTACGCGCCGAACTCCTGCGCGCCCAGGGGCAGAACGGCCGCGAGGCCTACCAGCTGGCCGACGTCTTCTGCCGCCAGGCCCGCATCCGGATCGAAGAGCTCTTCAACCGCCTGTGGACCAACACCGACGACCTCGACCGCAAGGTCGTCAAGGGCGTCCTCTCCGGCACGTACGAGTGGCTGGAGCAGGGCATCATCGACCCCTCGGGCGACGGCCCCTGGATCGCGGACGCGACACCTGGCCCGAGCCGGCGGGAGAACCTGCACCGTCCGATCCGGTAGCCGGGCCTTGGCAGGGGCGCGAGCTGTCCAGGCGCGCGCCCCTGCGAAGGGGATGCGCTGTCCTCGCACACCACCCTTACGGCAACAATGGAGGAATGAGCGACAGTCCAGCCCCACTCGCAGACCCGCACCTCGTCTACGACCCCGTAGCGGGCGACGGCCCGAAGGACGTGGTGATCCTCGGCTCCACCGGGTCCATCGGCACGCAGGCCATCGACCTCGTGCTGCGCAACCCTGACCGCTTCCGGGTCACCGGCCTGTCCGCCAACGGCGGCCGGGTCGCGCTGCTCGCCGAGCAGGCGTACCGGCTGCGGGTGCCCACGGTCGCGGTCGCGCGCGAGGACGTCGTACCGGCCCTGCGCGAGGCGCTCTCCGCGCAGTACGGCACGGGCGAGCCGCTCCCCGAGATCCTCGCGGGACCGGACGCGGCCACGCGCCTGGCGGCATCCGACTGCCACACCGTCCTGAACGGCATCACCGGCTCCATCGGCCTCGCCCCGACCCTGGCCGCCCTGGAGGCGGGCCGCACTCTCGCGCTCGCCAACAAGGAGTCGCTCATCGTGGGCGGCCCGCTGGTCAAGGCCCTCGCCAAGCCCGGCCAGATCATCCCGGTCGACTCCGAGCACGCCGCCCTCTTCCAGGCCCTGGCCGCCGGCACCCGCGCCGACGTCCGCAAGCTGGTCGTCACGGCCTCCGGCGGCCCCTTCCGCGGCCGTACGAAGCGGGAACTGGCGAACGTCACCGTCGAGGACGCCCTCGCCCACCCCACCTGGGCGATGGGCCCGGTCATCACGATCAACTCCGCGACCCTCGTCAACAAGGGCCTGGAGGTCATCGAGGCACACCTCCTCTACGACATTCCCTTCGACCGCATTGAGGTCGTCGTGCATCCGCAGTCGTATGTCCACTCGATGGTTGAGTTCACGGATGGATCGACACTGGCCCAGGCGACCCCGCCCGACATGCGCGGGCCCATCGCCATCGGCATCGGCTGGCCCGAGCGCGTCCCCGACGCGGCCCCCACCTTCGACTGGAGCAAGGCCTCGACCTGGGAGTTCTTCCCGCTCGACAACGAGGCCTTCCCCTCGGTGAACCTCGCCCGGCACGTCGGCGAACTCGCGGGCACCGCCCCCGCGGTGTTCAATGCGGCCAACGAGGAGTGCGTGGAGGCGTTCCGCCAGGGCGCGCTGCCCTTCAACGGCATCATGGAGACCGTGACCCGGGTCGTCGAGGAGCACGGCACCCCGCGTGCGGGAACCTCGCTCACCGTGTCGGACGTCCTCGAAGCGGAGACCTGGGCGCGGACCCGGGCCCGGGAACTGGCGGCACAGACGGCGGAGGCCCGTGCATGACGACCCTGATGTTCATCCTCGGCATAGTGATCTTCGTGGTCGGCCTGCTGTTCTCGATCGCGTGGCACGAGCTGGGCCACCTGTCGACCGCCAAGCTGTTCGGCATCCGCGTGCCGCAGTACATGGTCGGTTTTGGACCGACCCTCTGGTCGCGCAAGAAGGGGGAGACCGAGTACGGGATCAAGGCCATCCCGTTCGGCGGCTACATCCGCATGATCGGCATGTTCCCGCCCGGCCCCGACGGCCGGCTCACCGCGCGCTCCACCTCCCCGTGGCGCGGCATGATCGAGGACGCCCGCACCGCCGCCTACGAGGAGCTCAGGCCGGGCGACGAGAACCGCCTCTTCTACACGCGCAAGCCCTGGAAGCGCGTGATCGTGATGTTCGCGGGCCCCTTCATGAACCTGGTCCTCGCGTGGGCGCTGTTCCTCGGCATCCTGATGGGCTTCGGCATCGCCCAGCAGACGAACACCGTCAGCTCCGTCTCCCAGTGCGTCATCGCGCAGAGCGAGAACCGCGACAAGTGCGAGAAGGGCGACCCGGCCAGCCCGGCCGCCGCCGCCGGCCTGAAGGCGGGCGACAAGATCGTCTCCTTCAACGGCGTCAGGACGGACGACTGGGACAAGCTGTCCGACCTCATCCGCGCCACCCCCGGCCAGGAGGTGCCGATCGTCGTCGACCGCAAGGGCCAGGACGTCACCCTGCAGGCGAAGATCGCCACCAACCAGGTCGCCAAGAAGGACTCCAGCGGACAGATCGTCGAGGGCCAGTACGTCCAGGCCGGCTTCCTCGGCTTCAGCGCGGCCACCGGCGTGGTCAAGCAGGACTTCGGCGAGTCCGTGAGCTGGATGGGAGACCGGATGGGCGACGCCGTCGACTCCCTCGCCGCCCTCCCCGGCAAGATCCCGGCCCTGTGGAACGCGGCGTTCGACGGCGCGCCCCGTGAGGCCGACTCCCCGATGGGCGTGGTCGGCGCGGCCCGCGTCGGCGGCGAGATCTTCACCCTGGACATCCCGCCGACCCAGCAGCTGGCCATGGCCCTCATGCTGGTCGCCGGCTTCAACCTCTCCCTGTTCCTGTTCAACATGCTCCCGCTGCTGCCGCTCGACGGCGGCCATGTCGCGGGCGCGCTCTGGGAGTCGCTGCGCCGCAACACCGCCAAGGTGCTGCGCCGGCCGGACCCGGGCCCCTTCGACGTGGCGAAGCTCATGCCGGTCGCCTATGTGGTCGCCGGGATCTTCGTCTGCTTCACGATCCTGGTCCTGATCGCGGACGTCGTTAACCCGGTGAGAATCTCCTAGTCATACGCGGTTCCGCGGCGGCCCGGCACTCCGCGTGCCGGGCCGCCCCCATGGGGCGCCGATGCGGGCGGGATGTGCCCGGCCCCAGCCATGTGCCGTAATCTCGAAGCGCGAAGCTCGGAGCCCGCCGCTCACGGGACCGGACCTTGATCCACGACTTGGGGTTGCACAGCAGATGACTGCGATTTCTCTCGGCATGCCGTCCGTACCGACCAAGCTCGCCGAGCGCCGGAAGAGCCGCCAGATCCAGGTCGGGACCGTGGCGGTCGGCGGAGACGCCCCCGTCTCGGTGCAGTCGATGACGACGACGCGTACGTCCGACATCGGATCCACCCTCCAGCAGATCGCCGAGCTGACCGCCTCCGGCTGCCAGATCGTCCGCGTCGCCTGCCCGACGCAGGACGACGCCGACGCCCTGTCGACCATCGCCCGCAAGTCGCAGCTCCCGGTCATCGCCGACATCCACTTCCAGCCGAAGTACGTCTTCGCCGCGATCGAGGCCGGCTGCGCGGCCGTCCGCGTCAACCCGGGCAACATCAAGCAGTTCGACGACAAGGTCAAGGAGATCGCCAAGGCGGCCCGCGACCACGGCACCCCGATCCGCATCGGCGTCAACGCGGGCTCCCTCGACCGGCGCCTGCTCCAGAAGTACGGCAAGGCGACGCCGGAGGCCCTGGTCGAGTCGGCGCTCTGGGAGGCGTCCCTCTTCGAGGAGCACGACTTCCGCGACATCAAGATCTCCGTCAAGCACAACGACCCGGTCGTCATGATCGAGGCGTACAAGCAGCTCGCCGCCCAGTGCGACTACCCGCTGCACCTCGGCGTCACGGAGGCGGGCCCGGCCTTCCAGGGCACGATCAAGTCGGCGGTCGCCTTCGGCGCGCTCCTCTCGCAGGGCATCGGCGACACCATCCGCGTCTCCCTCTCCGCGCCCCCCGTGGAGGAGGTCAAGGTCGGCAACCAGATCCTGGAGTCCCTGAACCTCAAGCAGCGCGGCCTGGAGATCGTCTCCTGCCCCTCCTGCGGCCGCGCCCAGGTCGACGTCTACAAGCTGGCCGAAGAGGTCACGGCCGGCCTCACCGGCATGGAGGTCCCCCTCCGAGTCGCCGTCATGGGCTGCGTCGTCAACGGCCCCGGCGAAGCCCGCGAGGCCGACCTCGGCGTCGCCTCCGGCAACGGCAAGGGCCAGATCTTCGTCAAGGGCGAAGTCATCAAGACGGTCCCCGAGTCCAAGATCGTGGAGACCCTCATCGAGGAGGCCATGAAGATCGCCGAGCAGATGGAAGCCGACGGCGTCGCTTCCGGCGAGCCGTCGGTGGCGGTCGCGGGCTGAGACTCTCCGGGTTGGCGACAGGGTTGCGATCTTGGGGGCGCGGGGCTGTTGTCGATATGCGGCTACGCCGCGTGGGCGCGAGCAACCACACAAGACCCGCACCCGCCGACAAACCGTCCCTCCCGAGCTCGAAGGCGCCCCACCCAAGCAGCGCAGCTATAGTGCGGGGACCAGCAACCCCCCGGAGTGTGTGAGGCCCCGCACTTGTTGACGCAGACCACCTCCCGGGTCCTCGAACCGAGCGACCTGGACGCCGCGCTCGCCGTACTCGACCGCGAGCCGGTCGCCAACGCCTTCGTGACGTCCAGGGTGCAGATCGCCGGCCTCGACCCGTGGCGGCTCGGCGGCGAGATGTGGGGCTGGTACGAGGACGGCATGCTGACGTCCCTGTGCTACGCGGGCGCCAACCTCGTCCCGATCTGCGCCGGTCCGCGCGCCGTTCGCGCCTTCGCCGACCGGGCCCGCAGGGCCGGCCGCCGCTGCTCCTCCATCGTCGGCCCCGCCGGGTCCACCGCGGACCTGTGGAGGTTGCTGGAACCCCAGTGGGGGCCGGCCCGCGACGTCCGACGCCGGCAGCCGCTCATGGTCACCGACAGCCTGCCGACCGGCATAGCCCCGGACCCCTACGTCCGCCGCGTCCGCAAGGACGAGATGGAAACGCTCATGCCCGCGTGTGTGGCGATGTTCACCGAGGAGGTCGGGATCTCCCCGCTCGCCGGCGACGGGGGCCTCCTCTACCAGGCCCGCGTCGCCGAACTCGTCGGCTCCGGCCGCGCGTTCGCCCGCTTCGACGCGGACGGCAAGGTCGTCTTCAAGGCAGAGATCGGCGCCGCGACGGACCGCGCCTGCCAGATCCAGGGCGTGTGGGTGGCCCCCGAGTACCGCGGCACGGGCCTGGCGGCCCCCGGCATGGCAGCCGTACTGCGCTACGCCCTGGCCGACGTCGCCCCGGTGGTCAGCCTCTACGTGAACGACTTCAACACGGCGGCCCGAAGGACGTACCAGAGGGTCGGCTTCCAAGAGGTCGGCGCCTTCATGAGCGTGCTCTTCTGATCGGACCTGAGGGGAACCGGAACCGGCCCCAGGGGCGCGGGGAACTGCGCGACCAGCCAGAGAAGCCCCGCACCCGGCTGACAACCGCAACCCCCCTGTAGGCTCCCCGCCATGGACCTCGTGATCGGCCCACTCGACCTCCCCGCCCACGTCGACGAGGCCCTGGCCGTCCAAGCCGTGGCCTTCGGTCTCGGCCCCGACGAAGTCGCAGTCCGCCGCCAGATCGTCCTGCGCCACATGACCTACCCCGGGGCAAGGGCCCTTGGTGCGAAAGAGGGCGGAAACCTCGTAGGTTTCGTCTACGGCATGCCCAACGACCGCACCCACTGGTGGTCCACCGTCGTGGAGCCGTACCTCAGAGCCAACCACCACGACCACTGGCTCGACGACTCCTTCGTGATCACCGAACTGCACGTCCACCCCGCTCACCAGAGCCGCGGCATCGGACGCACCCTGATCACCACCATCACCGACGGCGCCGCCGAACCCCGCTCGATCCTCTCCGCGATCGACACCGAGAGCCCCGCCCGCGCCCTCTACCGCTCCCTCGGCTACCAGGACCTCGCCCGCCAGGTCCTCTTCCCCAGCGCCCCCAAGCCGTACGCCGTGATGGGAGCCCCCCTGCCCCTGCGCCGCGGATAACGGATTTCCGCCCCCGCGCACCCCCCGGATAACCTCCTGCCATCACCTACACGCAGCAGGAGCAGAGGAACCATGGCGAACGCACCGGTCCAGCGCATGTCCCAGTTGATGGCGAAGACGTTGCGCGACGACCCGGCGGACGCCGAGGTCCTCAGCCACAAGCTCCTCGTCCGCGCCGGGTACGTGCGCCGTACCGCCGCCGGCATCTGGAGCTGGCTGCCGCTCGGCAAGCGGGTCCTGTCCAACGTGGAGCGCATCGTCCGCGAGGAGATGGACGCGATCGGCGCCCAGGAGGTGCTGCTCCCCGCCATCCTGCCGCGTGAGCCGTACGAGGCCACCGGCCGCTGGGAGGAGTACGGCCCCGAGCTGTTCCGCCTCCAGGACCGCAGGGGCGGCGACTACCTCCTCGGCCCCACCCACGAGGAGATCTTCACCCTGCTGGTGAAGGACCAGGCGTCCTCTTACAAGGACCTGCCGGTGATCCTCTACCAGATCCAGAACAAGTACCGCGACGAGGCCCGGCCCCGCGCGGGCATCCTGCGCGGCCGCGAGTTCCTCATGAAGGACTCCTACTCCTTCGACACCGAGGACGAGGGCCTCGCCAAGTCCTACGCCCTGCACCGCGAGGCCTACCAGAGGATCTTCGCGCGCCTCGGCCTCGACTACCGCATCTGCGCCGCCACGGCCGGCGCCATGGGCGGCTCCAAGTCCGAGGAGTTCCTCGCCCCGGCCGAGGCCGGCGAGGACACCTTCGCCGACTGCCCGAACTGCGACTTCGCCGCCAACACCGAGGCGATCACGTACGAGTTGCAGCCCGTCGACGCCTCGGACCTCCCGGCCGCGGAGGACATCCCGACCCCCGACACCCCGACCATCGAGACCCTCGCCGCCTCCCTCGGCGTCCCGGCCTCCGCCACGCTGAAGAACCTCCTGGTCAAGGTCGACGGCGAGATCGTCGCCGTCGGCGTGCCCGGCGACCGCGAGGTCGACATGGACAAGGTCGAGGCGCACTTCGCCCCGGCCGCCGTCGAGCTGGTCACCGAGGCGGACTTCGCGACCCGCCCCGACCTGGTCCGCGGCTACGTCGGACCGCGGGGCCTGGAGAAGGTCACCTACATCGCCGACCCGCGCGTGGCGCCCGGCACGGCCTGGATCACCGGCGCCAACAAGGCCGGCACGCACACGAAGAACGTCGTCGCGGGCCGCGACTTCGAGGTCGGCGAGTACGTCGACGTCGTGGTCGTGCAGGAGGGCGACCCCTGCCCGAAGTGCGGCACCGGCCTCGTCCTCGACCGCGCCATCGAGATCGGCCACATCTTCCAGCTGGGCCGCAAGTACACCGACGCCCTCAAGCTCGACGTCCTCGGCCAGAACGGCAAGCCGGTCCGCGTCACCATGGGCTCCTACGGCGTCGGCGTCTCCCGCGCGGTCGCCGCCCTCGCCGAGCAGAGCGCCGACGACAAGGGCCTGTGCTGGCCCCAGGAGGTCGCCCCGGCCGACGTCCACGTGGTCGCCGCCGGCAAGGCCCTGCAGACCGAACTGGCCCTGGACATCTCCGAGAAGCTGTCGAAGGCAGGTGTCCGCGTCCTGGTCGACGACCGCCCCGGCGTCTCCCCGGGTGTCAAGTTCACGGACTCCGAGCTGATCGGCGTACCGCAGATCCTGGTGGCCGGCCGGCGCGCGGCCGACGGCGTGGTGGAGCTGAAGGACCGCCGCACCGGCGAGCGCGAGGAGCTGACGGTCGAGGAGGCCATCGCCCGGCTCACGGCCTGAGCGACGACCCGGCCGCCCTGTGAGCGCCCCGGTCCTTCCGGGGCGCTCACAGCCAGCCCGCGAACTCCAGCAACAGCTCCGCGTCGCGCGGCCGGCCCACCCGCCCCGCCCGCACACCGGATTCCACGGCCCGGAACAGCGTCCATCCGCGCAGCCGCTCCTGGTCCACGTCCAGGGACTCGGCCAGCCGCTTCACCCGGCGCCTGGTCGTGGCCGCGCCGGACGGCTGGGCGATCAGGTCCTCCACCCGGTCGCGCACCAGACGGGCCAGATCGAAGGCGCACTCGCCGACCACCGGGTCGGGGCCCACGGCCAGCCACGGCATCCGCTCCCCGGCGAGCACCTTGCTCTGCCGGAACGTGCCGTGCAGCAGCCGGTGTTCGGGCGGCGCGGCCAGCAGCTCCTCGCGCGCCGCGAGCGCCAGATCGACGAGCGGGGCCACCTCGGGATCGGCCCCCGCCCGCGCCCGCATCGCCTCGGCCTGCCGCCCGGTCCGCTCCGCCACGGTCTCGAAGGGGAAGCCGGCGGGCGGCTCCACCCACAGCCGCCGCAGCGTCCCCGCCGCCTCCAGCAACGCCTTCGCCTCCGGCAGCGACCGCACCGACACATCCGGATGCAACCGCTCCAGCAGCAGCACACCCTCGGCCATGGCGGATTCCAGCAGCTGTACGGCGCCCAGACCGCCCCAGTGCGCGAGCGCGGCCCGCTCCGCCTCCGGGCGGGCCCGGCCCGGCGCCAGCTTCAGCACGGCGGGCGTCCCGTCGGCCGTGCGCACCAGTACGACCAGGCTGCTGCGCCCGCCGGGCACCTGCACCCGCTCCACGGTCAACTCGCGTAGAGCGACGGCCCGCCGCGCCGCCCCGGGCAGCTCCTCCAGCCAGTCGTCACCGTCCGGTGCCGTCTCACCGAGCGCCCTGACCAGGCGCTTCGGCGGTTCGAAAACCATGAGCGAGTCGTTCCCTTCGTACTGTCCGCGATGCGTGCCCTACGGGTCACGGCGTGGGCGCGGCCGCGGGCGGAGCCGTGTCCGCCCGCTCGGCGAGCCCAGGGAAGGCTACGCTCTCGCCGCGCCAGCGCACCGCCCGCACCGCGGCCTCCCGCAGCGCCTCGGCGGCCAGCACCCGCCGCCCGCCGCCCGCCGCGCGCACCAGGTCGGAGTAGACCCCGGCCACCCGGTCCTCCAGCTCGGCGGCGAGCCGCGCGGCGGCCGCGGCGTCCGCCACCGGGAACGGCAGCGCGTACCCGGCGGCCGCGGCCGCGGGCCTGCCACCCAGGTCCTTCACCTCGCGCGCCAGCGCGTCCCTGCGCGCCCGGTGCGCGTCGTACGCCGTCCGTGCCTCAACGCGCTGCCCGTCGCCGATCCGCCCGCCGACGACGCCGTACCCGTACACCGCCGCGTGCTCGGCGGCCAGCGCCGCCTGGAGGGCCCGCAACTCCTGGTCCTTCGAGTCGCTCACGCGTCCCCCTCCGTCAGCAGATAGACGTGCGCCGCCCCGGCGGCCGCCACCGAGGCCAGCAGCCGCGCCAGCTCGCCCTCCACTCCGACCAGGGCCTTGGCCCGCCGGTCGGCGAGCTCCCGCTCAGCGGCGGCGAGCACGGCGAGCGCGTCCCGGTCGTTCTCCGGCACAGGAGCGGCCGAGAGGGACGACGAAGCGGAGGAGGCAGAAGGGGAGGGAGACGCCTTCCGGGCGACGCCGAACGCCCGCGCATGCCGTACGACCTCCTCCCGCAGCGGCCGCAGCCACTCCGCGAGCCCCGGCCGGGCGGCGATCACAGCGTCGTACCGCTCGACCAGTTCCTCGCTGTCCCGCGCCGCACGCGCGCGTGCCCGGCGGTCGGCGGCCGACGGGCCGTCGCCCGGGTCTCCGGAGTCCCCGCCGCCGGCGGTGCAGCCGGCCAGGGCGAGGGCCGCCGGGGCGACGGCGAGCAGACTCCTCCTGCGCGGCCCCGAGCGGGCGCGCGGCGATGGGGAAAACGGCACTTCGGACGTCCTCGGGGGGCTCGTACGAGAAAGAAGCGACGGGCAGGGCTGCACGCCCGTGATCACGGTACCCGGGCCGTCGCCCGGGACCACTCAGCGGCACCGTTCGTCACCGGGTGGACGGCAACACTCCCTGCGACCGGATACCCTTTGACCAGACACGCGCCCCATCCCACAACAGCACACGCGGCCGAGGAGTCACCCGGATGAGCACCACCCAGAGCGAGAGGCTGCGAGAACTACTGGAACCGCTCGTCAGCTCTCAGGGCCTGGACCTCGAAGAGATCGAAGTGGACTCCGTCGGACGCAAGCGTGTGCTGCGCGTGGTCGTCGACTCGGACACGGGCGCCGACCTGGACCAGATCGCCGATGTGAGCCGCGCGCTCTCGGCGAAGCTCGACGAGTCGGACGCGATGGGCGAGGGGGAGTACACCCTCGAGGTCGGTACCCCCGGCGCGGAGCGCCTTCTCACGGAACACCGGCACTACGTGCGCGCCCAGGACCGCCTGGTGAAGTTCCAGCTGGCCGAGGGCGGCGAGCTGGTCGCCCGGATCCTGAAGGTCGACGACGAGGGTGTCGACACCGAGATCCCCGGGGTCAAGGGCCGCAAGCCCACCGCACGCAGACTCGCCTTCGACGACATCGTCCGGGCGCGTGTCCAGGTCGAGTTCAGCCGCAAGGACAACAAGAAGGAAGAGGAGGCGTAGCCGTGGACATCGACATGAGCGCCCTGCGGGGCTTGGTTCGGGAGAAGGAGATCTCCTTCGACCTGCTGGTCGAGGCGATCGAGTCGGCCCTCCTCATCGCCTACCACCGCACCGAGGGAAGCCGCCGTCACGCGCGCGTGGAGCTCAACCGGCAGAGCGGCCATGTGACCGTGTGGGCGAAGGAGGACCCCGACGACCTCGAGGAGGGCCAGGAGGCCCGCGAGTTCGACGACACCCCCACGGGCTTCGGCCGTATCGCCGCCACCACGGCCAAGCAGGTCATCCTGCAACGCCTGCGCGACGCCGAGGACGACGCGACGCTCGGTGAGTACGCCGGCCGCGAGGGCGACATCGTCACCGGCGTGGTCCAGCAGGGCCGCGACCCGAAGAACGTGCTCGTCGACATCGGCAAGCTCGAGGCCATCCTGCCGGTGCAGGAGCAGGTGCCGGGCGAGACCTACCAGCACGGCATGCGCCTGCGGTCGTACGTCGTCCGGGTGGCCAAGGGCGTGCGCGGCCCGTCCGTGACGCTGTCCCGTACGCACCCCAATCTGGTGAAGAAGCTGTTCGCCCTGGAGGTGCCGGAGATCGCCGACGGGTCCGTGGAGATCTCCGCGATCGCCCGCGAGGCCGGTCACCGGACGAAGATCGCCGTCCGCTCCACCCGGTCCGGCCTGAACGCCAAGGGCGCCTGCATCGGCCCCATGGGCGGCCGGGTGCGCAACGTGATGGGCGAGCTGAACGGCGAGAAGATCGACATCGTCGACTGGTCGGAGGACCCGGCCGAGATGGTGGCGAACGCGCTGTCCCCGGCCCGGGTCTCCAAGGTGGAGATCGTGGACATGGCGACCCGGTCGGCCCGGGTGACCGTGCCCGACTACCAGCTCTCCCTCGCCATCGGCAAGGAAGGGCAGAACGCCCGGCTCGCCGCCCGGCTGACCGGCTGGCGGATCGACATCCGCCCGGACACGGAACCGGCCGGGAACGGCGCCAGGGACGACTCCGGGGACAGCGCCGGGGAATAGATCCAAGCCGCGAGCCGTTCAGATCACGACAGGTTCATGCGCGGCAACTGTTCGAATCCTGCCCCAAAGGGGTGAGGAGCGTACGGGGAGGTAGACTTAACGGTGTCTGGCCGGACGCGCGTCCGCGCATGCCCTGAACGCACTTGTGTGGGGTGTCGGGAGCGAGCGGCCAAGGCCGATCTGTTGCGGATCGTGTTGATCAAGGACGCATGCGCCCCTGATCCTCGCGGTACGCTGCCCGGCCGGGGTGCGTACGTACACCCCGCCCAGATCTGTCTCGACCAGGCGGTACGCCGACGGGCGTTCACGAGGGCACTGCGCGCCCCGGGACCGCTCGACACAAAGGCGTTGCGCCGATACGTCGAGCAGACAACAGTTGCCGACCAGGCAACACGGTAAGAAGACGTGTCGCACGGAACACCGTGCGGCTTGGTACCTCGCGAGTCGAAAGCAGGTCGAGATTGCGATGAGCACTCGATGAGTACGCGATGAGTACGCCCATGAACTAGCGACGGTCCGGACGTAACCCGGACCTCAAAGGAGCGAAGTGGCTAAGGTCCGGGTCTACGAACTCGCCAAGGAGTTCGGTGTCGAGAGCAAGGTCGTCATGGCCAAGCTCCAGGAACTCGGTGAATTCGTCCGTTCGGCGTCTTCGACGATCGAAGCGCCTGTTGTACGCAAGCTGACGGACGCCCTCCAGCAGGGCAACGGAGGCGGCAAGTCCGCCCCTGCCCGCAAGGCTGCACCGGCGAAGCCGGGAGCCCCCTCACCCGCGCAGGCTGCCCGTCCGGCCGCCCCGCGCCCGCCGGCCCCCAAGCCGGCAGCCGCCGAGAAGCCCGCGGCTCCGGCCGCGCCGGCCACTCCCGGCCCCCGTCCCACTCCGGGCCCGAAGCCCGCGCCGCGGCCCGCCCCGGCGTCCCCGGCTCCGACCACGCCCGAGTTCACGGCGCCCCCCTCGGCTCCCGCCGCACCGGCCGCCTCTCAGGGCCAGGGCCAGGGCCAGGGCTCCGGACCGCGTCCGGGCGCCCCGCGTCCGGCCGGCCAGGCGCCGCGCCCGGGTGCTCCGCGCCAGGGTGGTTCCGGCCAGGGAGGCCAGGGCCGTGGTGATCGTGGCGACCGTCCCGGCGCTCCGCGTCCGGGTGGCGGCGCCCCGCGCCCCGGTGCCCGTCCGGCGGGTCCCCGTCCGGGCAACAACCCGTTCACCTCTGGTGGCTCCACCGGCATGGCGCGCCCGCAGGCGCCCCGTCCCGGCGGCGCCCCGCGTCCGGGCGGCCCCGGTGCGCCCGGCGGTGCCCCGCGCCCGCAGGGCCAGGGCCAGGGCGGTCCTCGTCCGCAGGGTGCCGGCGGCGGTCCGCGTCCGCAGGCTCCGGGCGGTAACCGTCCGAGCCCCGGCTCGATGCCGCGTCCGCAGGGCGGCGGCCCGCGTCCCGGCGGTGGCTCGGCCGGTCCCCGTCCGAACCCCGGCATGATGCCGCAGCGTCCCGCTGCCGGCCCGCGTCCCGGTGGCGGTGGCCCCGGCGGCCGCGGTCCCGGTGGCGGCGGTCGTCCCGGTGGCGGCGGCGGTCGCCCGGGTGGCGGCGGCTTCGCGGGTCGTCCCGGTGGCGGCGGCGGCTTCGCCGGCCGTCCGGGTGGTCCCGGTGGCGGCGGCGGCGGTTTCGCCGGTCGTCCGGGTGGTCCCGGTGGCGGTGGCCGTCCCGGCTTCGGTGGTCGTCCCGGCGGTCCCGGTGGCCGTGGTGGCACGCAGGGCGCCTTCGGCCGTCCCGGCGGTCCCGCGCGTCGTGGCCGCAAGTCGAAGCGGCAGAGGCGCCAGGAGTACGAGGCCATGCAGGCCCCGTCGGTCGGCGGTGTGATGCTGCCTCGCGGCAACGGCGAGACCGTTCGCCTGTCGCGCGGTGCCTCCCTCACCGACTTTGCGGAGAAGATCAACGCCAACCCGGCGTCGCTCGTCGCGGTCATGATGAATCTCGGCGAGATGGTCACGGCCACGCAGTCCGTCTCCGACGAGACGCTCCACCTCCTCGCCGGCGAGATGAACTACACGGTTCAGATCGTCAGCCCGGAGGAGGAGGACCGCGAGCTCCTCGAGTCCTTCGACATCGAGTTCGGCGAGGACGAGGGCGACGAGGAGGACCTGATGGTCCGCCCGCCCGTCGTCACCGTCATGGGTCACGTCGACCACGGTAAGACCCGGCTCCTCGACGCCATCCGCAAGACGAACGTCATCGCGGGCGAGGCCGGCGGCATCACCCAGCACATCGGTGCCTACCAGGTCGCGACCGAGGTCAACGAGGAAGAGCGCAAGATCACCTTCATCGACACCCCGGGTCACGAGGCGTTCACCGCCATGCGTGCCCGTGGTGCGAGGTCGACCGACATCGCGATCCTGGTCGTCGCGGCCAACGACGGCGTCATGCCGCAGACGGTCGAGGCGCTCAACCACGCCAAGGCGGCCGAGGTCCCGATCGTCGTCGCGGTCAACAAGATCGACGTCGAGGGCGCCGACCCGACCAAGGTGCGCGGTCAGCTGACCGAGTACGGCCTGGTGGCCGAGGAGTACGGCGGCGACACCATGTTCGTCGACATCTCCGCCAAGCAGGGTCTGCACATCGACTCCCTGCTGGAGGCCGTGGTCCTCACGGCCGACGCCTCGCTCGACCTGCGGGCCAACCCGAACCAGGACGCGCAGGGCATCTCGATCGAGTCCCGCCTCGACCGCGGCCGCGGTGCCGTGTCGACGGTCCTCGTCCAGCGCGGCACCCTGCGGGTCGGCGACACCATGGTGGTCGGCGACGCTTACGGCCGAGTCCGGGCGATGCACGACGACAACGGCAACAGCGTGGCCGAGGCCGGCCCGTCGACGCCGGTTCAGGTCC
Organism: Streptomyces sp. NPDC008137; assembly: GCF_042957035.1. Lineage (NCBI taxonomy): Bacteria > Bacillati > Actinomycetota > Actinomycetes > Kitasatosporales > Streptomycetaceae > Streptomyces > Streptomyces sp. NPDC008137. The sequence continues at coordinate 319,275 of NZ_JBIBHN010000007.1, forward strand.
TGGGCCTGACCAACGTCCCGGGTGCGGGCGACAACTTCCTGGTGGTCGACGAGGACCGTACGGCCCGTCAGATCGCCGAGAAGCGCGCCGCCCGTGAGCGGAACGCCGCGTTCGCCAAGCGCACGCGCCGCGTGTCGCTGGAGGACCTGGACAAGGTGCTGAAGGCCGGCGAGGTCCAGCAGCTGAACCTGATCATCAAGGGTGACGCTTCTGGTTCGGTCGAGGCGCTGGAGTCCTCCCTGCTCCAGCTGGACGTCGGCGAAGAGGTCGACATCCGCGTCCTGCACCGCGGCGTCGGTGCGGTCACGGAGTCCGACATCGACCTGGCGATGGGCTCCGACGCCATCGTGATCGGCTTCAACGTGCGCGCCGCCGGGCGTGCGCAGCAGATGGCCGAGCGCGAGGGTGTGGACGTCCGCTACTACTCGGTCATCTACCAGGCGATCGAGGAGATCGAGGCGGCCCTCAAGGGCATGCTCAAGCCGGAGTACGAAGAGGTCGAGCTCGGTACGGCGGAGATCCGCGAGGTCTTCAAGTCGTCCAAGCTGGGCAACATCGCGGGTGTTCTCATCCGCTCCGGCGAGGTCAAGCGGAACACCAAGGCCCGCCTGCTGCGCGATGGCAAGGTCATCGCGGAGAGCCTCAACATCGAGGGCCTGCGTCGCTTCAAGGACGACGTCACCGAGATCCGCGAAGGGTTCGAGGGCGGTATCAACCTCGGCAACTTCAACGACATCAAGGTCGACGACGTCATCGCGACGTACGAGATGCGAGAGAAGCCGCGGGTCTGACCCACGGTTTCCACCGACCGGCCGACGCGGCACCCGCCGCGTCGGCCGGCTGGCCGTTGGCAACCCGGTCGGCGTGCCGAGGCAGGCGGATCGGGGTGCTGAGGCACACGGACATGGGCGCTGAGGCGCGCTGAGCAGGGTGCCGAGGTACGTGGATCTGTGTGCCGAGGCGTGCCGAGCGGGTGCTCGGCGAAATTGGGCGGGCGCTGAGGTGCGCCGGGCGGCTGCTGAGGCGAGCCGGCCGGGGTGCCGGGGCGAAGCCCAGTGAGGGGTGCAGGGGACGGAGTCCCCGCCGGGTCCGGGGCGGAGCCCCGGGCAGCACCTCGAACCCACCGCGTCGGGTGGCGGGCGGGCGTAGGTCCGGGGTCCGGGGCGGAGCCCCGGGGGCCGGGCCTCCTGGCCGACCGTACGGGCGGGTGGCGGGCGAAGGAAAACCCCGTCGAGCCCCCGCCAGGTTCGCGGTACCGTTCTTGATGTCCCTGCCACCCGAATCCGCAGGGCCATCGATCCCGTACCGGCGGGTCATCCGGCTACACATGTACGTGGGGACTCTGTCCTTCGACCTGCTCCTCGGCGACGTCCGGTCGCTGAAGGAGAAGCGCTCCGTCGTCCGCCCCATCGTCGCCGAGCTCCAGCGCAAGTACGCGGTGAGCGCGGCCGAGGTGGACCACATGGACCTCCACCGCAGGGCCGTCGTAGGCCTCGCGTTGGTGTCCGGCGACGCGGGGCACCTGAGTGAGGTGCTCGACCGGTGCGAACGGCTGGTCGCCGCCCGCCCCGAGGTGGAACTGCTGTCCGTCAGGCGGCGTTTCCACGGCGAAGACGACTGACGACCCAAGAACGACCCAGACAGGAAAGAACGGGAGACGGACCAGTGGCCGACAACGCGCGGGCTAAAAGGCTGGCGGACCTCATCCGAGAGGTGGTGGCCCAGAAGCTGCAGCGCGGGATCAAGGACCCGCGGCTCGGCTCGCACGTCACCATCACGGACACCCGGGTCACGGGTGACCTGCGGGAGGCGACCGTCTTCTACACGGTGTACGGAGACGACGAGGAGCGCAACGAGGCCGCCGCCGGCCTGGAGAGCGCCAAGGGCATCCTGCGCTCCGAGGTGGGCCGGGCCGCCGGTGTGAAGTTCACGCCGACCCTGACCTTCGTCATGGACGCCCTCCCCGACACGGCCCGTAACATCGAGGACCTCCTCGACAAGGCGCGCCAGTCCGACGAGAAGGTGCGCGAGGCGTCCGCCGGCGCGAAGTACGCCGGTGAAGCCGACCCGTACCGGAAGCCGGACGAGGACGACGAGACGGACGACACCGCCGAATGACCCAGAAGCACACCACGCCCGACGGCCTCGTCATCGTCGACAAGCCGTCGGGCTTCACTTCGCACGACGTCGTCGCCAAGATGCGCGGCATCGCCAGAACACGACGCGTCGGGCACGCCGGCACCCTCGACCCGATGGCGACGGGCGTCCTCGTCCTCGGCATCGAGAAGGCGACCAAGCTCCTCGGCCACCTCGCGCTGACCGAGAAGGAGTACCTGGGCACCATCAGGCTCGGGCAGAACACCCTCACGGACGACGCCGAGGGGGAGCTCACCTCCTCCGCCGACGCCTCCGAGGTCACCCGCGACGCCATCGACGCCGGTGTCGCCAAGCTGACCGGCGACATCATGCAGGTGCCGTCCAAGGTCAGCGCCATCAAGATCAACGGGGTGCGCTCCTACAAGCGGGCCAGGGAGGGCGAGGAGTTCGACATCCCGGCCCGGCCCGTCACGGTCTCCTCCTTCGGCGTGTACGACGTCAGGGACGCCGTAGCCGAGGACGGCACGCCCGTACTCGACCTGGTCGTGTCGGTCGTCTGCTCCTCCGGTACGTACATCCGGGCCCTGGCCCGCGACCTGGGCGCCGACCTCGGCGTCGGCGGCCATCTCACCGCCCTGCGCCGTACCCGCGTCGGCCCCTACAAGCTGGACACGGCCCGCACGCTCGACCAGCACCAGCAGGAGCTGGCCGTGATGCCGATCGCCGAGGCCGCGGCGGCCGCCTTCCCACGCTGGGACGTCGACGCCCGGCGGGCCAAGCTGCTCACCAACGGCGTACGGCTGGAGATGCCCGACGAGTACGCGGGCTCCGGCCCCGTCGCCGTCTTCGATCCGGAGGGCCGCTTCCTCGCTCTCGTCGAGCAGGAGCGGGGCAAGGCCAAGAGCCTGGCCGTCTTCGTCTGACGGGCGGGACCGGGAGAGCGGTGTCCGCCCGTGGAGCGGCGACCACGGGGTACCTCCACTGTCGCCGCTCCACGGTCCCCCCTCGGTTCCCCCACCCCTAGGGTGTATCCAGCCGTCACCGTTGATTCACCCGTGCGTGCGGGCGCTCGGAGTGAACGGGGGGAGCGGAAGGGGGCGCTTTCACCGAGCGGTCTGTCCCGCTGATCATCTCGCCCCTACCGTCGAACGCGAGGGCACGGGTGTACGGCGGGGAGGCTCGACGATGGCGTCGCGGAACCGGTTCTGGGAGGACCGCGCCGGAGCAGCGGATGAGGCAACAGCGGCGGCGGAGCAGGCGACCCCCGCCCCCGGTGAAGTCCTCGTCCGTATTCACGACCTCGCCGGCCGCCCCCGCGGCACCGGCTTTCTGGCCGACCACCACGGCACGCTCGTCACCAGCCACGAGGCCGTCGACGGACTGCCCCGGCTCGTCCTGCACGGGGCCGGGGACCGCCGCCGTGCCGTGACCGCCGACGCCATCACCCCGCTGCCCGCCCTCGGTCTGGCCCTCGTACGGACCGAGAGCCTGGACGTGCCGCCGCTGCCGGTCACCGTGCGGGACGGCACCCGGACGGGCACCTATGTCCGGATCGCCGCCGGCGGCTGGCGCGAGGCACGTGTTCTGGGCTCGGCCTCCGCGACGTACACGGCCACGAACCGTGTCCACCGCCTCGACGCGATGGAACTGGCGGTCGGCACGGCAGGGCGGGACGCACTGCGGCCGGCCGGGGGAGCGGCCGGCGGCCCCGTGCTCGACGCCGCGACGGGTGCCGTCGTCGGTGTACTCGGTACAGCGCTCAGCTCCGACGACCGCGACGGCGGGTTCGCGGTGCCGCTGCGTCCCCGGCTCCCGGGAGCGGCGGGCCCGCTCGCCGAACTGCTCGCCGAGAACGCGGCGACGGTCCCCGCGTACGGCGCCGACCTCAACCTTGCCGGAGTGCTGGCGCTGACCGGCACATCGGTGGCCCAGGACGGCCCCGCCCGCCTCCGGCCGGAACCGGTCGAACGGACGGCTGTGACGGCCGAGTTCAGCGACTTCACAGCGGGCCCGGCCGCCGTCCTCGGCCTCGTCGGGCCGCCGGGCAGCGGTCGTACGACGGAACTCGTGGCGCTCGTGGCCCGCCGGGAGCGCGGCGGGTACCCCACGCTGTGGCTGCGCGGGTCCGAACTGCGGGACGGCGACGCGTCGGTGGCCGACGCGGCGGGCCGGGCGCTGGCCCGGGCCGCCCTGGCCGTGGCAGCCGACCGCGCCCCCTTCCCGGCCGATCTGGGCGACGTCACGCCCGAGCGCCTCGCCGGCCTGGCCCGTGCTCTCGGCCGCCCCCTGCTGCTCGTCCTGGACGGCCCCGAGGAGATGCCGCGGGCCCTGGCCCGCCGTCCGGCCCCGTGGACGGACGGGACGGTGCGGTGGCTGAGGGAGACCGGAGTGCGGCTGGTGGTGGCATGCCGGGCGGAGTACTGGGAGGAGGTGCCGTTCCCGGCTGAGGTACTGCACCGGCCGGAAGGCGCGGAAGCGCGGCCCGCGTGTGTACTGCTCGGGGACCTCACCGAGGACGAGGCCCGGGAGGCCCGTCTGCGGCACGGCGTCCCGGACGGCGCCCTCGCCGGCACCGACGCCCGGCATCCCCTGGCCATCCGGCTGCTCGCCGAGATCCGGACCGCCCTGGACGGTGCCCTCGACGTGCCCGCCGCCGGCGTCGACCGGCACGAGGTCTTCGCGGCCCACCTGGACCTGATGTCCCTGCGCGTCGCCGCTCGCCTGGCCGACGCGAACGGCCTGCGTGGCACCGCCGTACGACGGCTGGCCGCCAAGTTCGCCGGGCAGGTGCACGAGGCCGCCCGGCGCGGCCTCGGTCCCGGGGCCGGCGATGTGGACCGGGAGGCGTTCGAGGCGCTGTTCCCGTGGGGGCCCGCCCCCGCGCGGCTCGGCGGCGGCACCGGCTGGGCACGGGCCGTCCTCGACGAGGGCCTGCTCGTGCCCGCCGGAACCGGCTACCGCTTCGCCCACGAGGAACTCGCCGACTGGCTCCAGGGCACGCACCTCGACCTCGACGAGGCCCTGCGGGCCCTCGTCCACCAGCGCGGGGAACCCCGGTCCGACCCCGTGCCGCACCATCGCATCGGGCCCGTGGTCCAGGCCCTGCTGCTCCTCGCCCGCCAGCACGGCACCGGCCGGCTCGCCTCCCGGCTGGCGGACCTGGTCCACGCGCTGGACGCCGACCCGCGGTCCTGGTGGGCCGCCCGGCTGCTCGCCGGGACCCTGTCGGCCGTGCCCGACGCGACGCCGTACGCCGAGGTGCTGCGGCTGCTCGCCGACCGGATCGTGGCCTGGCGGCGGCAGCAGCGGCCCGTGCCGGAGGAGGTCGGGCCCGTCTTCTGGAGCGGTGTACGCCTGCCGCAGGACGTGCGCCTCGGGCTGCTGAGGCGGCTGGTCCACGCCGACGGCCCGCCGTGCGAGGCCGGTCCCCGCTTCCTCGACGCCGTGGCGCGGCTGCTCACCGCCGACCCCACGGCGGTGCAACCGCTCCTCGCCGACTGGTTCGACGACGAGCGACCGCTGCCCGCCACCCCGCACGCGACCGTGGCCACGGCCGCGCAGGCGCTGCTGCACACCCACCGCAGGCGGGCCCTGGACGCGCTGACGGACGTCCTCGTCGACCGCGCGCACCGGCGGGCCGACGAACTGCTCGCCGCGCTGGCCGAGGAGGAACCGTCGGCGGTGTGCCGGGCCGTGGACCGCTGGGCGCTCGACGAACGGCCCGCGCGCCGGGACGCCGCGGTGGCGCACGGACTGCGCGTCGCTCCGCACGTGAGCACAGGAGAGGACCGCGCCCTCCTGCGTTACGCGGCTCTCGCCCTGCTCGCCCGCCCCGCCGGCCACGCCCTGCACGGGGGCGCACTCGCCCTCCTCGTCCAGGACCCGCACACCCGGGCCAAGTACCTCCCCCGGGCGCTGGAGCGCTTCGCTGCGGGCGACCCGCGCTTCCCCCAGGACGTACCGGCGGGAGCTCTCCTGGCTCACCCCGAGCCGGTCCTCGACGCCTTCGCCGCGCGGCTGGAGCGCCCCGACGCGGAAGAGGCTCTGCGGGCGCTCGCCGACGCCACCCCGCCCGGCCTGGCCCGGCGGGTCGCCGCAGTGCTCCGGGAGGCGACGGAGCGGCGGCCGGAACTCGCCGGGCAGGTAGCCGCGTACGTCGACCAGCGGCTCGACCGCGGCCCGGAAGCCCGGGCCGTGCTGCTGCCCCTGGTCACCGGCCTGCTGGACGGCGGGACGGTGCGACTGCGGTGCGCCCTCGCCGCCGTCCTCACGCCGCCCGGCATCCCCGCCTCCCGCACGCTGCGCCGCGAACTGCGCGACGCGCTCCTGGCCCGCGAGCACGACATCGACGTGCTGGACGCGCTGCTCCAGGCCGCCGCCCGGAACAGCGGCGACGACCTGCGCGACCTCGTCCACCACGTCGGCCAGCTCCTCGTGCGCACCCCGGAGGGCGCCGGCCGCTTCGACCGCGCCCTGGTCGACCTGGGGCGGCACGTGCCCGGCTTCGCCGCCCGCGCGGCCGGCTGGCTGGCCGACGCGCCCGAGGAGTGGGCGGCGGTGGTCGGGCCGAGCTCCCACCGGATGATCGAGAACCTGGCGGGCGTACGCGTGCCCGCCTGACCATGCCGATGCGGGCCGGAGTCAAGCGGCATGGCACCCTTAGACCTGCGCACGAGGCAACCACGGACAACCACGGACACGGTTCGACGAGCTTTCGACAAGGAGCAGGCACAGTGCAGCGCTGGCGTGGCTTGGAGGACATCCCCCAGGACTGGGGGCGCAGCGTCGTCACCATCGGCTCCTACGACGGAGTCCACCGCGGACACCAGCTGATCATCCGGCATGCCGTGAACCGCGCCCGGGAGCTGGGGGTGCCCGCGGTCGTCGTCACGTTCGACCCGCACCCCAGCGAGGTCGTCCGCCCCGGCAGCCACCCGCCGCTGCTCGCCCCGCACCACCGCCGCGCCGAGCTCATGGCCGACCTGGGCGTGGACGCGGTGCTCATCCTCCCCTTCACGACCGAGTTCTCGAAGCTGTCCCCGGCCGACTTCGTCGTCAAGGTGCTCGTCGACAAGCTGCACGCCAAGGCCGTCGTCGAGGGGCCCAACTTCCGCTTCGGGCACAAGGCCGCCGGCACCGTGGAGTTCCTGGCCACGCAGGGCAAGACCTACGACTTCGAGGTCGAGGTCGTCGACCTGTTCGTGACCGGTGAGGCGGGCGGCGGGGAGCCGTTCTCCTCCACGCTGACGCGGCGGTTGGTCGCCGAGGGCGATGTCGGGGGCGCGGGGGAGATCCTGGGGCGTCCGCACCGGGTCGAGGGTGTCGTCGTCCGCGGTGCCCAGCGCGGGCGCGAGCTGGGCTTCCCGACGGCCAACGTCGAGACGCTGCCGCACACGGCCATCCCGGCCGACGGTGTGTATGCCGGCTGGCTGCACGCCCAGGGCGAAGTGATGCCGGCCGCGATCTCCGTCGGGACGAATCCGCAGTTCGAGGGGACCGAGCGGACGGTGGAGGCGTATGCCATCGACCGGGTCGGGCTGGATCTGTACGGGTTGCATGTCGCTGTCGACTTCTTGGCGTTCGTTCGGGGGCAGGCCAAGTTCGAGACGCTTGACGCGTTGATGGAGCAGATGGGGCAGGACGTCAAGAAGTGCAGGGAGTTGGTGGCGGCGGAGGGGGCTGCCTAGCTCCCCGGTACGCCGTCCGCGGGTGTGTGGGGGCCAGTCGCGCAGTTCCCCGCGCCCCTGTGGGGCGCTGTAGAAACCGCCCAATGGCAGGCCACCTGCGACTCGCCGCCGCCGCTCAGCACCTCCGGATCCTGGCGCCTGCACGCGTCCGCCACGCCCGCCCGGTCTGCCTCGCCACCGGCCAGCACCTGGCAGCGCACATGGAAGCGGCAGCCGTTCGGGACGCGTGACGGGTCCGGGGGCTCGCCGGTGAGGATGACCGGGGCGCCCGGGGCTTCCGGGAGTACGGACAGCAGGGCCTGGGTGTACGGATGCCGGGGTGCGGTCAGCACCTGTTCCACCGCTCCCGTCTCCACGATCCGGCCCAGATACATCACGGCGACCCGGTCGGCGATGTTCCACGCCAGTCCCAGGTCGTGCGTGACGACCAGCGCGGACAGGCCGAGCTCGGTGCGCAGCCGCAGCAGCAGGGCGAGGATCTCACCGCGTACGGAGGCGTCCAGGGACGCCACCGGCTCGTCGGCGACGAGGAGTTCGGGTTCCAGGACGAGCGCGCCCGCGATGACGACCCGCTGGCGCTGCCCGCCGGACAGCTCGTGCGGATAGCGCAGGAAGAAGCGCTCCGGGGGCCGTAGTCCGGCCCGGGACAGGGCCTCGGCGACCGCGGTGCGCTCGTCGCCGCCGTAGCCGTGGATGCGAAGCCCCTCGGCGACCGCGTCGTACACCGTGTGCCGCGGGTTGAGCGAGCCGCTCGGATCCTGGAGGACCAGCTGGACGCGTTTGCGGTACGCCTTCAGGGACCGGCCGGAGTACTCCAGCGGGCGGCCGTCGAAGGTGACCCGGCCCGCGGTCGGCTCGACCAGGCCCAGCAGCGAGCGGGCCAGGGTCGTCTTCCCGCAGCCGGACTCGCCGACCAGCGCGACGATCTCGCCGGGCCGGATGTCGAGGTCCACGCCGTCCACGGCACGGGCCCGGGGGCCTCCGTGCCGGCCGGGGAAGGTGACGTACAGGCCCTGGGCGCTCAGCAGGGGCGCCGTGGTGACGTCGGATGCCGTGGGGGACATGGTCATGGCGTGCCGGGCCTCGCTTCCTCCAGGGCGTCGGGATTCTCGCGTCCCTCGCTCGCCGGGGCGCCGACCAGGACGCATGCCGCGCGGCGTTCGGGCCCGGTCTCGCGCAGGACCGGGTCCTCCTCGGCGCAGGACTCCAGCGCCACGGGACACCGGGGGTGGAACGTGCAGCCGGACGGCAGCGCGGCCGGGTCGGGCGGGTCGCCCGCGAGTCCCTGCGGTGCGAACCGGGACGCCGGGTCGCCGATGCGCGGGAACGCGGCGGACAGGGCCTTGGCGTAGGGGTGCCGGGCGTCCTCGTACACCTGGGCCGCCGGGCCCTCCTCGACCACCCGCCCCGCGTACATCACCGCCAGCCGGTCGCAGGTGTCGGCGAGGACCGCCAGATCGTGGCTGATCATGATCAGGCCGAGGTCCTGGTCCGCCACGAGCTGTTCGATGAGCCGGAGGATCTGCGCCTGGATCATCACGTCGAGCGCGGTGGTGGGCTCGTCGGCGATGACCAGCCGGGGGTCGCAGGCCAGTGCCATGGCGATCATGACGCGCTGGCGCTGGCCGCCGGACAGCTCGTGCGGGTAGGCGTCCGCACGGGCGGCGGGCAGGCCCACCTGCTCCAGCAACTCGCCGGTCTTCTTCTTCGCCCCGGCCGGCGTCGCCTTCCTGTGCAGCAGGATCGGCTCGGCGATCTGGTCGCCGATGCGGTGCACGGCGTTGAGGGAGTGCATCGCGCCCTGGAAGACGACGGAGGCCCCGGCCCAGCGGACCGCCCGTACCCGGCCCCACTTCATCGTCAGCACGTCCTCGCCGTCGAGGAGGACCTCGCCGGTGATCCGGGTGCCCGTCGGCAGCAGCCGCAGCAGGGCCAGTGCCAGGGTGGACTTGCCGCAGCCGGACTCGCCGGCCAGGCCGAGCTTCTGGCCCGCGTCCAGGCGCAGGTCGACGCCGCGCACGGCGGCCGCCCCGCCCGGGTACGTCACCGTCAGGTCCCTGACGTCGAGCAGACTCAACGCGACACCCCCAGCCTGGGGTTGAGGACGGACTCCACGGCCCGTCCGCACAGCGTGAACGCCAGCGCCACCACGGCGATGGCGATGCCCGGCGGCACCAGGTACCACCAGTCGCCGGCACTGACCGCGCCCGCCTCCCGCGCGTCCTGCAGCAGCCCGCCCCACGACACGACCGTGGGGTCGCCCAGGCCGAGGAAGGCGAGCGTCGCCTCGGCGAGGATGGCCGAGGAGATGATCAGGGTCGTCTGGGCCAGCACCAGCGGCATGACATTGGGCAGGACGTGCCGGGACATGATGTGCCCGTGCCCGCCGCCGAGCGCCTTGGCCCGTTCGATGTACGGCCGGGTCTCCACCGCCAGCGTCTGGGCCCGCACCAGCCGGGCCGTGGTCGGCCAGGTGGTGACGCCGATCGCCACCACGGTCGTGGTCAGCGAGCGGGACATCACGGTCGCCAGGGCGATCGCCAGCACCAGCGTCGGCATGACCAGGAACCAGTCCGTGATCCGCATCATCACCGTCGCGTACCAGCCCTTGAAGTGTCCGGCCGTCACCCCGATCAGCGTGCCGATCGCCACCGAGAGCACGGCGGCGAGCAGCCCGACCAGCAGCGACACGCGCGAGCCCCAGATCACCAGGCCCAGCAGGTCACGGCCGAACTGGTCGGTGCCGAGCGGGAACTCCGCGCTCGGGCTCTGCATCGGGCGCCCCGGCGCGTCGGTCACACTGCTCACGTCCGAGCCGACGAACAGCGGCGCGAACAACGCCAGCAGCGCGCACAGGGCGAGCGCGGCCAGGCCGTACAGCCCCGCTCGCTCCGCGCGGTACTGCCGCCAGAAGCGCGTGACGGAGGCCCGGCGGCGCTGCCGGGCGAGGGCGCGCGGGCTCGGGGGCGTCCCGGTCGTCGTAGTCATCGGGCCACCCGGGGGTCCAGCAGTGGATAGACCAGGTCGGCGAGGGTGTTCATCACGATCACCGCGGCGGCGAACACGAAGAACAGGCCCTGCACCAGCGGCAGATCGGGCACGCTCAGCGCCTGGTAGAACAGCCCGCCGAGCCCCGGCCAGGAGAACACGGTCTCCACGAGGATCACGCCCGCCACCGTCCGGCCGAGGTTGATGAAGATCAGCGTCACGGTCGGCAGCAGCGCGTTCGGCACGGCGTGCCGGCGCCGCACGAGATCGTCGCGCAGCCCCTTGGCCCGCGCGGTCGTCAGATAGTCGCTGCCCATCTCGTCCAGCAGCGCCGACCGCGTGACCAGCAGCGTCTGCCCGTACTCCACCGCCACCAGCGTCACGACCGGCAGCACCAGATGGTGCGCCACGTCGAGGACGTACGCGAAGCCCTCCTTGCCGCCCGACTCCATGCCGCCGGTGGGGAACATGCCGGGGAGCGGTCCGATGCCCACCGACAGCACGATGATCAGCAGCAGCCCGAGCCAGAAGGACGGGATGGAGTACAGCGTCAGCGCGAGACCTGTGTTGACCCGGTCCCCGACCGTGCCGCGCCGCCACGCCGAGCGGGTGCCGAGGAAGATGCCCAGCGCGGTGTACAGGACGAAGGCGGTCCCGGTGAGCAGCAGGGTGTTCGGCAGCGCCTCGGTGATCTTGTCGACGACGGGCGAGCGGAACTGGTACGACGTCCCGAAGTCGCCGGTGAGCGCCTTGCCGCAGTAGTCGGTGAACTGCCGCCACAGCGGCAGGTCCAGCCCGAACTCCCTGCGGTAGGCGGCCAGCTGCTCGGCCGACACCTGACGGCCGCCCGTCATGGTCTTCACCGGGTCGCCGGGGATCAGCCGGAAGAGGAAGAAGCTGGTGACGAGCACGGCCAGCAGCGATACGGCGGCCCCGGCCACCTTGCCCGCCAGGTACCGCGGGTACGCGGAGCCCCTGCGTACCCGGGGCCCGGCCGCCGGTTCCCGCTCCTCGACCAGCGCGGGTGTCGCGTCAGCGGTCATGTGTGCCCGCTCGCCCGCGCTACTCGCGCTCCTCGGCGGTGGCCCGCCGCCGCAGGGCAGCGAACCCGCCGAGCCCGGCGAGGATGACGACACCGGCGACGATCGCGACCACGACCCCCGTCGACGACGCGTTGTCCGACGACCCGCCGGAGTCCGCGGGGACCGCCGACCACCAGCTCCAGTAGCCGTCCTGGCCGTAGATGTTCCCCGCCTTCGCCGGCATGGTGGTGATCGACTTGATCTGGTCCGTCCGGTAGGCCTCGACCGCGTTCGGATACGCCATGACGTTCATGTACCCGAGGTCGTACAGCCGCGACTCCATCTGCTGGACGATGTCCGCCCGTTTGGCGGGGTCGTACTCGGCGAGCTGCCGGGCGTAGAGCTCGTCGTACTTCTTGTCGCAGATGAAGTTGTCGGTGGCGCCCGTGTCCTCGGGGGTCGCCGGGAGGGCGCCGCAGGTGTGGATGGACATCACGAAGTCCGGGTCGGGGTTGACCGACCAGCCGTCGAACGCCAGGTCGTACTTCCCGGCGAGCCAGGGGTCGGTCACGTTGTCCAGGCAGTTCAGCTGGACGCCGATGCCGAGCTCGCCCCACCACTCCTGGAGGTACTTGCCGACCGCCTTGTCGTTCGGGTCGGTGGCGTGGCACAGGACGCGGTAGCTGATGGGCTTGCCGTCCTTGCCGACGCGCTTGCCGTCGCCGTTCTTCTTGTAACCCGCCTGGTCGAGCAGCCGGGCCGCCTCGGCCGGGTCGTACGCCAGTTTCTGGTCCGCCGACGGCTTCCAGAAGTAGTTCTGGAAGCGCGGCGGGATGTAGCCCTCGCCCTCGACCGCGTGCCCCCGGAACACCTTTTCGATGATGGCCTCGCGGTCGACGGCCATGAACAGCGCGTTGCGCACCCGCTGGTCCAGCAGGGAGGGGTGGCCGTCGCCGAACTTCTTGCCGTTCTTCGCCTTCGCGCCCGGGTTGGTGGCCAGGGCATAGAAGCGGCGGCCGGGGGCGTCGTTGACCCGGATGTTCTCCGCTCCCTCCAGGGACTCCGCCTGAGCGGGCGTCAGGGACGGCGACCCGGCGACGAACGACACCTCGCCCTTGCGCAGCGCCGACACCGCCGCGTCCTGGTCCTTGTAGTAGCGGAAGACGACCTCGTCGAACTTCGGCCCTCCGCGCCAGAAACCCTTGTTGGCCTTGAGCCGGACGTAGCTGTCGGCCTTGTAGTCGGTCAGCGTGAATGGCCCGTTCCCCACGACGGGGAAGTTCTTGTCGTTGTTGAACTCGGAGAAGTCCGAGACCTTCTCCCACACGTGCTTCGGCACGATCGGCACATCGAGGGACGTCATCGTGGCCTGCGGCTTCTTCAGCTCGATGACCAGCTCGGTGGGGCTCGGGGCCGTCACCTTCTTGAAGTTGCCGACGTAGCTGCCGTTCGCCGTGGCCGCGCCGTCGTCGGTCATCATCTTGTTGAACGTCCACGCCGCGTCCTCGGCGGTGGCCTGCTTGCCGTCCGACCACTTGGAGTTCGAGCGGATCGTGTACGTCCAGGTCAGCTTGTCCGGCGACGACTCCCACTTGGTGGCCAGGCCCGGGATGGCGTGGTTGTCCTTGGGGTCGTAGTTGGTCAGGTACTCGTACATGAGCCGGTGAATGCTCGTACTGAGCAGCCGGACCGCCAGGAACGGGCTGAGCGAGTCCACGCTCTGCGCCACCGCGACGGTCAGCACCTTGCCGTCGTCGGCCGCCCGGGCCTGCCTGGGCGCCGGGTCGAGCGGGGTCGCGAGCCCGGCGGTGAGGGTGAGCGCGGCCGCCCCGGCCACGGCGACGAGCCGGAGGCCGCGCGGGAGGCTGCGTGTCTGATCGTTCGTGCCCATGGTCGGACCTCGCGTCATCGCTCGGACGGGAAGGACGGGTTGATCAGCTGTCAGACGTTTGATGAGTGTGTATCAGCGGCCATCTCCACCCGTCAACGGCGCATTCACCCCTTGTGGCCTGCGGAAATAACGAATTGGCGAGCTTTCCACACTCATTGGTCGAGACCACTGACGCCCTCCTGGCCAGGGGCTGGCAACGGATTTCGCCCCTGAACGCGCCGAAGCCCGCGCCGAGTGGGAACGGCGCGGGCCAGGAAGGCGAACGGCCCCTCGAAAGGGGCCGATCGGGTGAGGCGATTACTGCGTCGGAGGCGGAGGCGGCGGGGTCTGACCGTCGGGCTGAGCCGGGTAACCGGGCTGACCCGGCTGCCCGGGCTGGCCCTGCTGGGGGTAGCCGTAGCCCGGCTGCGGGGGCGCGGCCGGGGGCTGCCCGTACGGCTGCCCGGGCTGTGGCTGCTGCGGGTACGGCTGTGGGTACGGCGGCTGGCCTGCGGCCTGCGGGTACGGCTGACCCGGCTGGGCCGGGGGCTGGCCCTGCTGGGGGTACGGCTGCCCGGGCTGGGGGTACGGCTGGCCGGGCTGCGGCTGCTGCGGGTACGGGCCCGGCTGGCCCGGGACTTGCTGGCCCGGCAGGGGCGGGGCGGCCACCGGCGGCGGATTGCCGTCGGAGGTCCACAGGCCGTGCGCCTGCTGGTGGCGGGTGAAGTCCTCGGCGATCAGCGCCGCGAGGTTGAAGTACGCCTCCCGCACCTTCGGCCGCATCATGTCGAGGTTGACCTCGGCACCGGCGGAGAGGTGCTCGTCGAACGGCACGACGACGACACCGCGGCAGCGCGTCTCGAAGTGCGACACGATGTCCTCGACCTTGATCATCTTGCCGGTCTCGCGCACACCCGAGATGACGGTGAGGGACCGCGACACGAGGTCGGAGTACCCGTGCGCGGACAGCCAGTCCAGCGTCGTGCTCGCGCTGCTCGCACCGTCCACGGACGGCGTCGAGATGATGATGAGCTGGTCGGCGAGGTCCAGCACACCGCGCATGGCGCTGTAGAGCAGACCGGTACCGGAGTCGGTGAGGATCACCGGGTACTGCTTGCCCAGCACGTCGATCGCGCGCCGGTAGTCCTCGTCGTTGAAGGTCGTGGACACGGCCGGGTCGACGTCGTTGGCGATGATCTCCAGCCCGGACGGGGCCTGGGACGTGAAGCGCCGGATGTCCATGTACGAGTTGAGGTGCGGGATCGCCTGGACCAGGTCACGGATGGTGGCCCCGGTCTCACGGCGCACACGGCGCCCGAGCGTGCCGGCGTCCGGGTTGGCGTCGATCGCGAGGATCTTGTCCTGCCGCTCGGTGGCGAGCGTGGAGCCGAGCGCGGTGGTCGTGGTCGTCTTGCCCACGCCGCCCTTGAGGCTGATCACGGCGATCCGGTAGCAGGACAGCACCGGTGTGCGGATCAGGTCCAGCTTCCGCTGCCGCTCGGCCTCCTCCTTCTTGCCACCGATCTTGAACCGGCCGCCACCGGCCGCCGGACGGCTGCTCTTCGCCTTCTGCTTCTTGCTGTTGAGCAGCCGGTCGGACGACAGCTCCACGGCAGCGGTGTAACCGAGCGGGTTGGCCCCGGGGTTGGTCGGCTGCCGCTGGTCATGCTGCATGGGCTGCGGCCAGGCGGCTCCGGTACGCGGGTCCACGGGCTGCTGCCCCGGATGCATCGGCTGCTCGGCCTGACCGGGGTACGGGGGCTGCGCCTGCGGGGGCACGCCGGGCTGGGGCTGAGGCTGGGCCGGGTGCTGCTGCGGGAATCCGTAGCCACCCTGCGGGTCGGGCCCCGCAGGAGCCGGGCCGCCCTGCTGGGGGAATCCGTAGCCGCCCTGCGGGTTCGGTGCGGGGGCCGGCGGGGTGCCGGGTTGCTGAGCGGCCGGTGCCGGTGCAGGGGCGTCGGGGTGGGGGAAGCCGTAGCCGCCCTGCGCGTGGGGAGCGGGTGCCGGCGGGGTGCCGGGCTGCTGGGCCGGAGGTTGCTGAGCGGCCGGTGCCGGAGCCGGTGCCGGGGCGCCGGGGTGGGGGAAGCCGTAGCCGCCTTGGGCGGTGGGTGCGCCTTGCTGCGGGAAGCCGTAGCCGCCCTGCGGGTTCGGCGTGGGGGACGGCGGGGTGCCGGGCTGCTGGGCGGCGGGGGCGGGCGGTCCCTGCTGCGGGAAGCCGTAGCCGCCCTGTGCGTGGGGCGCGGCCGGGGCCGGACCGCCCTGCTGCGGGAAGCCGTAACCGCCGGGCTGGGGTGCGGGCTGGGCGGGCGGCTGGTGCGGCGGCGTCGGCGCGGCCGGCTGGTTCCAGGCGGCAGGCGCGGGCTGCGGCGCCTGCGGCTGGAACGGCGGCTGCTGGGCCGGTACCGACGGCTGCGGCGGCACGGGCGGCTGCCCCTGCGCGGCCGTCGGCTGCGGCTGAGCCGGTGCGTCCGGGGCCGTGGGCTGTGCCTGTGGCTGCGCCGGCCACTGGCTCGCGGGTGCCGGCGCGGCCGGCTGGTACGACGGCGGCAGCGGCGGCACGCCGTGCGGGGCCGGGGGAGTCCAGGCGGGCTGGGCGTCGGCCGCGTCCGGCCCGGCGGCGTCCTGCGGAACGCTGTCCTCGGGAGCGGCGCCGGCGGGCACGGAGTCCGAGGGCTCCGCGTCGGCGGGCTCGGGGACAGCTGCGTCCTCGTTCACGGCCACGGAGTCGGCGTCGGGAGCCGGGCGCGCCGGAGGCGCGGGCACCCAGTCCTGAGGTTCGTCATCCTGCGACATGGCCTCGTCGGGATCCTGCGACATGGCCTCGTCGGGCCCGGCCTCCGCTGCCGAGTCTTCCGAAGCCGAATCCTCGTCCTCGTCCTCGGTATCAGACAGGTCAACCGCGTCCACCGCGTCCGCAGGCTCGGCGGAAACGCCGGCACCGTCCTCGTCGGCATCGCCTGAGGGCGCACCCTCGACGTCATCGTCCGAGTCCTTGGCCTCGTCGGCGTCCTGCTCCTCGGCCACCGGCTCCGGCCGGGACTTCGCCTCCGCCTCCGCCTCGGCCTCGGCACGCTCCGCGATCTCCCGCTTCAGGGCGACGGCGGAGAAGCGCATGGTGGCACCGCTCTCCAGATCACCGTTCCCCGACTCGGCTTCCTCGGCGTCCTCAGCCTCCTCGGCAACCGGAGCGGCCGGAGTCGCCGGAACCTCCGCAGCGGCCGGAGCCACCGGCGGCTGCTCCGGAGTGGCAGGCGCAGGCGCGGCGGGGGCCTCCGGCGGAGCCGACGGCGTCCACTGCCCCTGGAACCCACCGACGGGGATGTTCGGCACGGCCGTAGGAGAGGCCGGATCCGCCGCGGGCGTCTCGGGCCGCCCCTGCGGCTGCGACACCTGCGGTTCGAAACCGCCCTTCATCGGAAGCCTGGGAACGGCGGAAGGCCCCTCGCCGGAGGGCGCGGGCGGCGTGAAGGGCGTACCAGGCGCGGGCGCGGGCGGCGTGAACGGAGCCCCCGGAGCGGGCGGCGGCGCGGGCGGCGTGAAAGGCGCCCCGGGCGTCGGCGCCGGAGCCGAAGACGGACCAGAAGACGGACCAGAGGTCTGCCCCGGAAGGGACGAGGTCCCGCCGGAGGCATTCGCGTGCGGCGGCGGAGTGAGCCCCGGCAGCGGCGGCACCGGCCCCTTCGGCGCCCCGGAAGCCCCCGTCGGCGCCCCGGAGCCCCCGGAATTCGCCGGCGCCCCGGAAGCGCTGGAGTCCTCGGCCGCCCCCGCCCCCTGCCCCGAGCTCGAACTCGCCGAGGCGTTCTGCGTGTACCAGGCGGGCGGCGCGTAGTCGATGGTGAACTCGCCCGTCACCTCTGCTGCGGACTCCGCGTCGGGCTGGTCATCGCCGGGTGTCGCCCAGCCCCCGCGGATCCCGTCCCGATCGCTGCTCACAGTGTTCCTCCTGGTGTGGTCGAGCACCCTCATGCCGTGCTGGGGCGACCCTTGCTTGTCGTCCGAGGTCGTCCGAATCCACAAACTCCCCCGCTTCCCCCTGGGACACCGACGCCCACTCCACGGGTTCTGACGTCGCGCCCCGTCCCAGCCTAATCACCACAAGCCCCACCCCGGCAGGCCCGTCCACCCCCGAGCACCCGTCCGTCGCGTCACAACCCGCCCGGAAGGTGCTCAGAACTGACATACGCAGCAGTCACTTTGGTGAACAAAAAGGGCGATACCTGTGAAGAATGTCGAACCACCTTGCCTCGCGGGCGGCTTGAGGCATGCGAACCCGACCGCGGAACGCGACGAGGGGTGAGCCGGTAGTCGCTCACCCCTCGTCAACCCGCCGCACCTACTGCCCGGCTTGCGGCCCTCCGTCGTGCGCCCCCGGCTCCAGATCGAACTCCCCGTCCCGCGCCCCCAGCACGAACGCCCGCCACTCCGCCTCGGTGTAGCGCAGCACCGTGTCCGGGTCGAGCGAGGACCGCATCGCCACGGCCCCCTCGGGCAGATACGCGATCTCGACCCGCTCCTCGTGCTCCTCGGTGCCCGGCGCGCTGTGCCACTCGACACCCGAGATGTCGAGGGCGTAGAGCTCGTCCCGCTCCCGCTCCTTGCGTGCCTTGAGCTCCTCAGCCGTCTCCGCCATGTCGCAGCGACCCCTTCCCGACGTACCGTTCCCGACGTGCGGATCATCGACGTACGGACGATCCGAATCCGCTCACCCTAGTGGCCCCCTCCGCCCCGCCCCGGAGGTTCGGAGACCGGGGCGAAGCCGCCCCTGACCACCTGGTACCCTGGTCGACGGCCGTTTGTGTACGCACCCCCGGAGCTCACCGCTCTGGAGGCCGCGCCCAGCGGATCCCCGCCTTCCGAGTCATGGAAGCTCCCCCGAGACACAGACCGGGGGCACTCGGTGGCCGTCACAGACTACGAGGAGTACGCGTGCCGCTCGACGCCGCTACGAAGAAGCAGATCATCACCGAGTTCGGTCAGAAGGAGGGCGACACCGGCTCCCCCGAGGTCCAGGTCGCCATGCTCTCGCGCCGGATCACGGACCTGACCGAGCACCTCAAGACCCACAAGCACGACCACCACTCCCGCCGTGGCCTGCTGATTCTCGTGGGTCAGCGTCGCCGCCTTCTCCAGTACCTGGCGAAGAAGGACATCCAGCGCTTCCGTGCGCTGGTCGACCGCCTCGGCATCCGCCGTGGTGCGGCGGGCGCCAAGTAAGACGTCGTGAGGGGAGCGGTTCCCGGGGAAAGGGGGCCGCTCCCTTTGCTGTACGTGCGGAGTGTCACCACCGCTTTGTAGTGTGGTAGCACAACGCATGTCGTACGACACAGGACGTACGACACGGAACGAGGAGAAGCGCACCTAGCCGCCGCCGGTCCTCGGTAGTGGCCCCCGGGGGAAGTGAGCCCGGGTGCTTCGATCGAAGACCGGCCTGCACAGCCCGGAGCGCTTCTCCGCAACCGTCCCCCTGCCACACGGGCAGCGACGGGACGAAGACGAGGAGATAGCACTAGTGGAGAACGAGACCCACTACGCCGAGGCCGTCATCGACAATGGCGCCTTCGGTACCCGCACCATCCGCTTCGAGACGGGCCGCCTGGCCAAGCAGGCCGCCGGCTCCGCCGTGGCGTACCTGGACGACGACACCATGGTGCTGTCGGCCACCACCGCCTCCAAGAACCCCAAGGACCAGCTCGACTTCTTCCCCCTGACGGTGGACGTCGAGGAGCGGATGTACGCCGCCGGCAAGATCCCCGGCAGCTTCTTCCGCCGTGAGGGCCGTCCCTCCGAGGACGCCATCCTCACCTGCCGCCTGATCGACCGCCCGCTGCGCCCGTCCTTCAAGAAGGGCCTGCGCAACGAGATCCAGGTCGTCGCCACGATCATGGCGCTCAACCCCGACCACCTGTACGACGTCGTGGCGATCAACGCCGCCTCCGCGTCCACGCAGCTGGCCGGCCTGCCCTTCTCCGGCCCGATCGGCGGCGTCCGCGTCGCGCTGATCCGCGGCCAGTGGGTGGCCTTCCCGACGCACACCGAGCTCGAGGACGCCGCGTTCGACATGGTCGTCGCGGGCCGCGTCCTGGAGGACGGCGACGTCGCGATCATGATGGTCGAGGCCGAGGCCACCGAGAAGACCATCAAGCTGGTCGAGGGCGGCGCCGAGGCGCCGACCGAGGAGGTCGTCGCCGCCGGTCTGGACGCCGCGAAGCCCTTCATCAAGGTCCTCTGCAAGGCCCAGTCGGACCTCGCCGCCAAGGCCGCCAAGCCGACCGGCGAGTTCCCGATCTTCCTGGACTACCAGGACGACGTGCTCGAGGCCCTGACCGCCGCCGTCAAGCCGGAGCTCGCCTCCGCGCTGACCATCGCGGGCAAGCAGGAGCGCGAGTCCGAGCTGGACCGCGTCAAGGCGCTCGCCGCCGAGAAGCTCCTGCCGGAGTTCGAGGGCCGCGAGAAGGAGATCTCCGCCGCGTACCGCTCGCTGACCAAGACCCTGGTCCGTGAGCGCGTCATCAAGGAGAAGAAGCGCATCGACGGCCGCGGTGTCACCGACATCCGCACCCTGGCCGCCGAGGTCGAGGCCATCCCGCGGGTCCACGGCTCCGCCGTGTTCGAGCGTGGCGAGACCCAGATCCTGGGCGTCACGACGCTGAACATGCTCCGCATGGAGCAGCAGCTCGACACGCTGTCGCCGGTGACGCGCAAGCGCTACATGCACAACTACAACTTCCCGCCGTACTCCACCGGCGAGACCGGCCGCGTCGGCTCCCCGAAGCGCCGCGAGATCGGCCACGGCGCCCTCGCCGAGCGCGCCCTCGTGCCGGTCCTGCCGACGCGTGAGGAGTTCCCCTACGCGATCCGCCAGGTCTCCGAGGCGCTGAGCTCGAACGGCTCGACGTCCATGGGCTCGGTCTGCGCCTCCACCATGTCGCTGCTGAACGCCGGTGTGCCCCTGAAGGCCCCGGTCGCCGGTATCGCCATGGGCCTGATCTCCCAGGAGATCGAGGGCGAGACGCACTACGTCACCCTCACCGACATCCTCGGTGCGGAGGACGCCTTCGGCGACATGGACTTCAAGGTCGCCGGCACGAAGGACTTCGTGACCGCCCTCCAGCTCGACACCAAGCTGGACGGCATCCCGGCCTCCGTCCTGGCCGCCGCCCTCAAGCAGGCCCGTGACGCCCGCCTCCACATCCTCGACGTGATGATGGAAGCGATCGACACGCCGGACGAGATGTCCCCGAACGCCCCGCGGATCATCACCGTCAAGATCCCCGTGGACAAGATCGGCGAGGTCATCGGCCCCAAGGGCAAGATGATCAACCAGATCCAGGAGGACACCGGCGCCGACATCACGATCGAGGACGACGGCACGATCTACATCGGCGCGGTCGACGGACCGTCCGCCGAGGCCGCCCGCACCACGATCAACGGCATCGCCAACCCGACCATGCCGGAGGTCGGCGAGCGCTACCTGGGTACGGTCGTGAAGACGACCACCTTCGGCGCGTTCGTCTCGCTGCTCCCGGGCAAGGACGGTCTGCTGCACATCTCGCAGATCCGCAAGCTCGCCGGCGGCAAGCGCGTGGAGAACGTCGAGGACGTCCTCGGTGTGGGCCACAAGGTCCAGGTCGAGATCGCCGAGATCGACTCCCGCGGCAAGCTGTCCCTCATCCCCGTGATCGAGGGCGAAGAAGACGCAGAGACGAAGGACGACACCGACAAGTGACGTCGAGCAGCTCGACGGCGACGGCCCGCACCTCCTCGGAGGCGCGGGCCGTCGCCCGTACCCAAACCCTGATCAAGGGCACCAACGGCATCGGCACGGTCCGCAAGACCACCCTCCCGGGCGGCCTGCGCATCGTCACCGAGACCCTGCCTTCGGTCCGCTCCGCGACCTTCGGCATCTGGGCACACGTCGGCTCCCGAGACGAGACCCCCGCTCTCAACGGCGCCACGCACTACCTGGAGCACCTGCTCTTCAAGGGCACCGACCGCAGGTCCGCCCTGGACATCTCCTCCGCGATCGACGCGGTCGGCGGCGAGATGAACGCGTTCACGGCGAAGGAGTACACGTGCTACTACGCGCGTGTCCTCGACACCGACCTGCCGCTCGCCATCGACGTCGTCTGCGACATGCTGACCGGCTCCCGCATCCTCGAGGAGGACGTCGACGTCGAGCGGGGCGCGATCCTCGAAGAGATCGCCATGACCGAGGACGACCCGGGCGACTGCGTGCACGACCTGTTCGCGCACACGATGTTCGGCGACAACCCGCTCGGCCGCCCGGTCCTCGGCACGGTCGACACGGTCAACGCCCTCACCGCCGACCGCATCCGCCGCTTCTACAAGAAGCACTACGACCCGACCCACCTCGTGGTCGCCTGCGCGGGCAACGTCGACCACGCCAAGGTCGTACGGCAGGTCCGAGCCGCCTTCGAGAAGGCCGGTGCCTTCAAGAACCCGGGGGCCGAGCCCGTCGCCCCGCGCGGCGGCCGCCGCGCCCTGCGCACCGCGGGCCGCCTGGAGCTGATCGACCGCAAGACCGAGCAGGCGCACGTCGTGCTCGGTATGCCGGGGCTGTCCCGCACCGACGAACGGCGCTGGGCCCTGGGCGTACTCAACACCGCGCTCGGAGGCGGCATGTCCTCCCGCCTCTTCCAAGAGGTGCGCGAGAAGCGCGGCCTCGCCTACAGCGTGTACTCGTACACCTCCGGCTTCGCCGACTGCGGCCTGTTCGGCGTGTACGCCGGCTGCCGCCCCTCCCAGGTGCACGACGTGCTGAAGATCTGCCGCGACGAACTCGACCAGGTCGCCGAGCACGGCCTGTCCGACGACGAGATCGGGCGTGCCATCGGCCAGCTCCAGGGCTCCACCGTCCTCGGCCTCGAGGACACCGGCGCGCTGATGAACCGTATCGGCAAGAGCGAGCTGTGCTGGGGCGAACAGATGTCCGTCGACGACATGCTGGCCCGGATAACGTCGGTCACCCCGGACGACGTCCGCTCGGTCGCCCGAGAGATCCTGGGACGGCGGCCTTCCCTGTCGGTCATCGGCCCGCTGAAGGACAAACAGGCGGCCCGCCTGCACGACGCCGTCGCCTGACGAACCCCCTGGTGAAGGAAGCACAAGAGATGAGCAAGCTGCGCGTGGCGGTCCTCGGCGCCAAGGGCCGGATCGGCTCGGAAGCCGTACGGGCCGTCGAGGCCGCCGACGACATGGAACTGGTCGCCGCTCTGAGCCGGGGCGACCAGCTGGAGACGCTGGCCGAGACCGGCGCCCAGGTCGTGGTCGAACTGACCACGCCCGACTCGGTCATGGCCAACCTCGACTACTGCGTGAGCCACGGCATCCACGCGGTCGTCGGCACCACCGGCTGGACCGACGAGCGCCTCGCGCAGCTGAACGGCTGGCTGGCGAAGTCCCCCTCGACCGGCGTGCTCATCGCGCCGAACTTCTCCATCGGGGCCGTCCTGACCATGAAGTTCGCGCAGCTCGCAGCCCCGTACTTCGAGTCCGTCGAGGTCGTCGAGCTGCACCACCCGAACAAGGTGGACGCCCCCTCCGGCACCGCCACCCGCACCGCCCAGCTGATCGCCGAGGCCCGCCGGACCGCCGGCACCGCCCCGGCCCCCGACGCCACGACCACCGCCCTGGACGGTGCCCGCGGCGCCGACGTCGACGGCGTCCCGGTGCATGCCGTCCGGCTGCGCGGCCTGCTGGCCCACCAGGAGGTCCTGCTCGGCGCCGAGGGCGAGACCCTGACGGTCCGGCACGACTCGCTCCACCACAGCAGCTTCATGCCGGGCATCCTGCTCGGCGCCCGCCGCGTGGGGAGTGTTCCCGGCCTGACCTTCGGCCTGGAACACTTCCTGGACCTGAGCTGAGCCCCTGACCGTCATGCGCGCGAAGCTCACCTACGCCCTCACGGCCGCCGTCCTGGTCGTCTACTTCGTCCTGGTCGGCAGCCGGGGCGTCCTGCTCATCGAGACCGGTACGCCCCTCACCGTGACCTTCGGAGTCGCGGTGCTGATCCTGCCGGTCATCGGCCTGTGGTTCCTGTGGAAGAACACGCAGTTCGTCCGCAGGGCCAACCAACTCGCCGCCGAACTCGACTCCGAGGGCGGTCTGCCGGTCGACGAACTGAAGCGCACCCCCAGCGGGCGCATCGACCGGGACTCGGCCGACGAGGTCTTCGCCCGGCGCAAGGCCGAGACGGAGGCCGCACCGGGCGACTGGCGCACCTGGTTCCGACTGGCCGTCGCCTACCACGACGCCCGCGACACCCCGCGCGCCCGCAAGGCGATGCAACGCGCGATCGCCCTGCACGACGGCAAGCAGCCCGAGGCCGCCTGAGCTGCACCCTGACATGCCTGAGGGGCCGGACCGCGCACGGTCCGGCCCCTCAGGCATGTCACCAGGTCGTCAGCGAGGGCCGTACTCGTCGGCCCACGCCTGCACCGCGTCGGCCGCCCGCTCGAAGGCCTCCGTCCGGCCCAGGAAGTCCGCGTTGTGCGTCGTCAGCAGCGGCGGCACACCGTCCGCGGCCTGTCCCCGCCGGACGAGCAGCAGCGCCTGGCCCTGCAAGGTCCGGGGGAGTCCCAGCCAGCGCACCGGCTGCTGCACCGTGCGGACCGAGACGACCTGCGCCCAGGGCGCCGTACGCGTCGTGAAAAAACCCACCTGCCGCAGCCCGCGCGCGCTCACCCACACGCCCATGCGCAGCAGCCGCAGCGCCCCGGCGATGACGAGCAGCGCGAGAACGAAGATCAGCCCGGCCGAGGCCGGTTCGGCCGTCGCAGCGATGATGACCGCGGCGAACAGCACGAACGAGGCGAGCAACAGCGCCAGCGCCGACGCCCCCACTCGCCACGGCCCGGGGCGGTACGGCCGCCGCCAGGTGTCACGGTCTTCGTGCGGCAGCGGAACGTCGTCCGCCGCGTCGAAAACGCGGTCGGCCGTCAGGAAGGGCAGGGGCACGACTGGTCCTCACTCGATCCATGCGTGGGCTGTGCCCGGTGAGGCTACCGATCTGCTTCCCCGGTCACCACTGGCAGGGGGCCGGATGGAGTCACCACCGGCCCGCGGTCGCTCAGTGGTTCTGGGACGCCTGCGACTGCTGCGGATGCGAGTCCGGGCGCTCGGACGTCAGCGCGGGTGTCCCGATGACCAGGGAACCCACGAGCCCCGCCACGATGGTGAGACCCATGAGCCAGCGCCCGGCCTGCTGGCTGACCGACAGCCGCTCACGCGGTGGGGGAGTGACATTGCTGCGGAACCTGTCGGCCTCGGCAACGAAGGCAAACGGTACGGGTTCACGCCGACCGAACATCAGGGGTGCTTCTCCTTCAAAGGTGGAACGGATCACTTTCATCAGTAGAGACGAAAGAACTCCCTCAGAGGTGCCCTGTTTCACCGACTTCATTGCCCCCCGTCACTAAACGTAGAGTGGCGTCGCCAAGAGACGCGATGGGAAGGCCCTGCGAACCGTGACCGAGACCCCCGACGACGACTTCAAGATCGACTTGCGCGGTGATGTCACCGTTGAGCTGGTAAAACACAGCGCGGCCGACTCCGACGTGCTGTTCGCGGCACGGGTTTCCACCCTGGGGGAGCAGTCCCTTGAGGAGCTGCAGAAGGACCCTGAGCGCTCGAAGGGTCTGATCAACTACCTCATGCGGGACCGGCACGGCAGCCCGTTCGAGCACAACTCCATGACCTTCTTCGTGAGCGCGCCGATCTTCGTCTTCCGCGAGTTCATGCGGCACCGCGTCGGCTGGTCGTACAACGAGGAGAGTGGCCGCTACCGGGAGCTCCAGCCGGTCTTCTACGTACCGGACACCTCTCGGAAGCTGATCCAGCAGGGGAGGCCGGGCAAGTACGAGTTCGTCGAAGGCACTCCCGAGCAACACCAGCTCGTCGGCGAAGCCATGGAAGACTCCTACCGCCAGGCCTACAAGAAGTATCGGCAGATGCTCGCCGCCGGCGTCGCCCGCGAGGTCGCCCGCGCGGTCCTCCCGGTCGGCCTGTACTCCTCGATGTACGCCACCTGCAACGCCCGCTCGCTGATGCACTTCCTCGGCCTGCGCACCCAGCACGAGCTGGCCAAGGTCCCGTCCTTCCCCCAGCGTGAGATCGAGATGGTCGGCGAGAAGATGGAGGCCGAGTGGGCCCGGCTCATGCCGCTCACCTACGCCGCCTTCAACGCGAACGGACGCGTCGCGCCGTAACGCGGCCCGCTTGCCCGATCAGGCACAGATGTGCGGTTCAGCCGTGCGAAGTGTCCGTATTGCGGCATTTCGAGAAGTTCACTTAGCCTGATCGAACGGGTCCGGCACTGCTTGAACCCCCGAGCAGGCAGTGCCGGGCTCCACTTTTGTCGCGATTTGTCGCCTGCCCCTAGGGCAGACCCGCTCCTGAGCAACGAGTAGCGTGTAACCCATGGCTCCGACCTCCACTCCGCAGACCCCCTTCGGGCGGGTCCTCACCGCCATGGTCACGCCCTTCACGGCGGACGGCGCACTCGACCTCGACGGCGCGCAGCGGCTCGCCACCCACCTGGTGGACGCAGGCAACGACGGCCTGATCATCAACGGGACCACCGGCGAGTCCCCGACCACCAGCGACGCGGAGAAAGCGGATCTCGTACGGGCGGTCCTGGAGGCCGTGGGCGACCGCGCCCACGTCGTGGCCGGCGTCGGCACGAACGACACCCACCACAGCATGCAACTCGCCCGCGCGGCGGAGCGCACCGGCGCCCACGGCCTGCTCGTGGTGACGCCGTACTACAACAAGCCCCCGCAAGAGGGCCTCTACCGGCACTTCACGGCCATCGCCGACGCCGCCGGCCTGCCGGTCATGCTCTACGACATCCCCGGCCGCAGCGGCGTCCCGATCAACACCGAGACGCTCGTCCGCCTCGCCGAGCACCCGCGCATCGTCGCCAACAAGGACGCCAAGGGCGACCTCGGCCGCGCGAGCTGGGCCATCGCCACCTCCGGCCTCGCCTGGTACTCCGGCGACGACATGCTGAACCTCCCCCTGCTCTCCGTCGGCGCGGTCGGCTTCGTCTCCGTCGTCGGCCATGTGGTCACCCCCGAGCTGCGCGCCCTGGTCGAGGCGTACACCTCGGGCGACGTCCAGAAGGCCACGGAGATCCACCAGAAGCTGCTCCCCGTCTACACGGGCATGTTCCGCACCCAGGGCGTGATGACGACCAAGGCGGCGCTCGCGCTGAAGGGTCTGCCCGCCGGGCCGCTGCGCGCCCCCATGGTCGAGTGCGCGCCCGAAGAGATCGAGCAACTCAAGATCGATCTTGCCGCCGGCGGGGTACAGCTCTGATACCAGACTTCGCGCGGCACCCCCGCGCGCGTGCTTCACAACTGAATAAGCGGGCCACCGGTGCCCGCGCACCCCACACAGACAACTGCTTCTGCACGAACGTCACGCGCGCCACGTGCCCTACCGGTACGTGGCGCGCGTGGTGAGGAGAGTCTTTTGAGTCATCCGCATCCCGAACTCGGCCCGCCCCCGCCGCTCCCCGAAGGCGGCCTGCGCGTCACCCCGCTCGGCGGTCTCGGTGAGATCGGCCGCAACATGACGGTCTTCGAGTACGGCGGCCGCCTGCTGATCGTCGACTGCGGAGTGCTCTTCCCCGAGGAGGAGCAGCCCGGAATCGACCTGATCCTGCCGGACTTCTCGTCCATCAGAGACCGCCTCGACGACATCGAGGGCATCGTCCTCACGCACGGCCACGAGGACCACATCGGCGCCGTCCCGTTCCTCCTGCGCGAGAAGCCGGACATCCCGCTGATCGGCTCCAAGCTGACCCTCGCCCTCATCGAGGCCAAGCTCCAGGAGCACCGCATCCGCCCGTACACCCTCGAGGTGGCGGAAGGACACCGCGAGCGCATCGGCCCCTTCGACTGCGAGTTCGTCGCGGTCAACCACTCCATCCCGGACGCGCTGGCCGTGGCCATCCGCACCCCCGCCGGCATGGCGGTCCACACCGGCGACTTCAAGATGGACCAGCTCCCGCTGGACAGCCGCCTCACGGACCTCCACGCGTTCGCCCGTCTGAGCGAAGAGGGCATCGACCTCCTCCTCTCGGACTCGACGAACGCCGAGGTCCCGGGGTTCGTCCCGCCTGAGCGGGAGATCTCCAACGTCCTGCGGCAGGTCTTCGCCGGCGCCCGCAAGCGCATCATCGTCGCGAGCTTCGCCAGCCACATCCACCGCATCCAGCAGATCCTGGACGCGGCACACGAGTACGGCCGCCGAGTCGCCTTCGTCGGCCGCTCGATGGTCCGCAACATGGGCATCGCGCGGGACCTGGGCTATCTGAAGGTCCCCCCGGGCCTGGTCGTGGACGTCAAGACGCTCGACGACCTCCCGGACAGCGAGGTAGTCCTGGTCTGCACGGGTTCTCAGGGCGAGCCCATGGCGGCCCTGTCCCGCATGGCCAACAGGGACCACCAGATCCGCATCGTCCAGGGCGACACGGTGATCCTGGCGTCGTCCCTGATCCCCGGCAACGAGAACGCGGTCTACCGCGTGATCAACGGCCTCACCCGCTGGGGCGCCAACGTGGTTCACAAGGGCAACGCCAAGGTCCACGTCTCGGGCCACGCCTCGGCCGGCGAGCTGCTGTACTTCTACAACATCTGCCGCCCGAAGAACCTCATGCCGGTGCACGGCGAATGGCGCCACCTCCGCGCCAACGCCGAACTGGGCGCCCTGACCGGCGTCCCGCACGACCGCATCGTCATCGCTGAGGACGGAGTGGTCGTCGACCTCATCGAGGGCAAGGCGAAGATCTCCGGCAAGGTCCAGGCCGGCTATGTCTACGTGGACGGCCTCTCGGTCGGCGACGTGGGCGAGCCGGCCCTCAAGGACCGCAAGATCCTCGGCGACGAGGGCATCATCTCGGTCTTCGTGGTCATCGACTCGTCCACCGGAAAGATCACCGGCGGCCCGCACATCCAGGCCCGCGGCTCCGGCATCGAGGACTCCGCCTTCGGCGACGTGTCCCCCCGGATCACGGAGGTGCTCGAACGCTCCGCCCAGGACGGCGTGGTCGAACCCCACCAGCTCCAGCAGCTCGTTCGCCGCACGCTGGGCAAGTGGGTCTCGGACAACTACCGGCGCCGGCCGATGATCCTGCCTGTGGTCGTGGAGGTCTGACGGACCGTCGGGCCCGAGCAGGCGCCAACTGGGAGCGGGGCTCCTCGATTTGCATCGAGGAGCCCCGCTCCAGTAGGTTTACAACTCCTCCCGACGGGGCACCCGGCCAACTCAGCGCCGGGGATCATGCTCCGGCCGAGGGAGGGGGAATCCGACTCAGAAACTTCTGATAAAGTCGGAACCGCCGGAAAGGGAAACGCGGAAGCGGGAACCTAGAAAGCACCGAGGAAATCGGATTGGAAAGATCTGATAGAGTCGGAAACGCAAGACCGAAGGGAAGCGCCCGGAGGAAAGCCCGAGAGGGTGAGTACAAAGGAAGCGACCGTTCCTTGAGAACTCAACAGCGTGCCAAAAGTCAACGCC